>NZ_JBFBOC010000007.1:0-259769 GCF_040685975.1 Kitasatospora sp. NPDC086791
TCCTTCGGACCGCCTTCCAGCGGACCCTCCGGGCTTCGTTCTTTCGTGTTTCCAGCTTATCAGACGTTTTCCGCTCCGTTTCCGGGGCTTCGTTCATCCAACTCGCCGGTGTCTTCCGGGGCTTGACGCCCTGTCCGACGTTTCAAACTCTAGCCGATCCGTACTCCGAAAAGCGAATCCGCCGCAATCCGATAAAACGAGCACGCCACATAAGCGCCAGGCCGCGACGCAGAAATGCGCACGCGACCCAGCCCGAACCTGGGAAGTGGTGTTTCAGAGGATTGGCCGCCCCGGGCCGTCCACGCTGATGCGCGTCCGGTGCTCCCTGTCGAGCGACTAGAGAACACTACCCCTGTCCGGCGCCGGAGGCAACCCGGTGCCGGGGACGGTCCGGGTGCAGAGGGCCCGGCCGGGCTTCACGTACTCGCCGTTGGGATGGTCGTTTCCGGTGACCCAACGACGGGCGGTGGCCTCGTCGCGGCCGCCGTCGCGGTGACGGCCGAGCAGACGCTCCTCGCGGACGGCGTCCTCGGTGTGGACGTACCAGAGTTCGCGCAGCAGGCGGCGGGCGTCCGGCCAGGGGGTGTCGGAGGAGGCGAGGTAGTTGCCCTCGGTGATGACGAGGCGGGTGTGCGGGCGGACCACGTGGCGGGCGGCGACCGGTTCGTCCAGGGTGCGGTCGAAGTCGGGGACGTAGATGTCCTGGAAGCGGTCGGCGGCGATGCGGCGCAGCAGGGCGACGTAGCCGTGGGCGTCGAAGGTGGCCGGGGCGCCCTTGCGGTGGGTCAGGCCGAGGCGGTCGAGCTGGGTGCCGGAGAGGTGGAAGCCGTCGAGCGGGACGTAGGCGGCGGTGCCGGGTCCTTCGACGCGCTCGACCTCGGCGACCAGGCGACGGGCCAGGGTGGACTTGCCGGCGCCGGGCGGGCCGGCAAGTCCGAGGATCGTGCGGGCGTTGCTGCCCGGGCCGCGGAGGAAGCCGAGGGCTAGGGCGGTGAGGCGGTCCTCGTTCATGGCCGCACCTTACTCACCGGGGTTCGAGCAGTGGGGCCTTCGGTCGCTCGGTGGTCAGCGCGGTCGTCCGGTGGTCAGAGCGGCCGCTCGGCCAGGGCGGGCAGGTCGAGGGTGAGGGTGCCGGCGTCGGCGTCGAGCAGGGCGGGGACGCCCAGCGGGACGGTGAGGGTGGACGGGCAGTGCCCGAAGCCCAGTTCCCAGAGCACCGGTATGCCGAGCCCGCCGAGCCGGTCGAGCATCACCTCGCGGACCCGCTCGGGCCGTCCGCAGCCCTCCCAGGAGCCGAGGGCGATGCCGGCCACGCCGTCGAGGGCGCCGGAGCGCAGGAACTGGGTGAGCAGGCGGTCCAGCTGGTACGGGTGCTCGTTCACGTCCTCGAGCACCAGGATGCTGCCGGCGTACGAGGGCCGGGCTGCGGGTGTGCCGCGTTCGGAGGCGAGGACGTGGGTGCATCCTCCGGCGGTGACGCCGTGGGCCCGGCCGGGGACGAGCGGCGCGGCGGTGGGCGAGGTGAGGACCGTGGTGGCGGCGGGGTCGAAGAGGGTGCGGCGCAGGTGCTCGGCGGTGGGACCGTCGGAGACGAAGGAGGCGCCGGCGGCCAGCGGGCCGTACAGGGTGGCGAGGCCGAGGCGCTGGGCGAAGGCCTCGTGCAGGGAGCTGACGTCGCTGAAGCCGATGAAGGGCTTGGGCGCGGCGGCGCGCATCGCCGTCCAGTCGAGCAGGTCGACCATGCGGTGCACACCGTAGCCACCGCGGGCGCAGATGACGGCGTCGACGGTGGGGTCGAGCCAGGCGTCCTGGAGGTCGGCGGCGCGGTCGGCGTCGGTGCCGGCGAGGTAGCCGAGGGTGGGGTGGGTGTCGAGGACGTGCGGGGCGACGGTGACGCGCAGGCCCCAGGAGCGGAGGATCGCGCAGCCGGCGGTGAGGCGTTCGGGTTCGATCGGGCCGCTGGTGGCGACGACGGCGATGTGGTCGCCGGGGCGCAGGTGCGGCGGGCGGGTCAGCCCCTGGCCGGGTGTGGTCGGGTGCTGGTCCATGGGCCGGGCCGCCTTTCGGGCGCGGGAGCGGGGGTACGGGCGGCCGCTGTGTGGTCGCGGCCGCCCGGTGACCATATGCCCCCGTGTCGACCGGCCGATGTCGCCGGGGTGAGGGCTCTTCAGATCACGGCGCCCATCACCTCCCGCACCTCCCTCAGGGTGGCCTCGGCGACGACGTTGGCGCGCTCGGCGCCGTCGCGCAGGACCTGCCGCAGGTGGCCGCGGTCGGCGGCGAGTTCGGCGCGGCGGGCGCGCAGCGGGCGGAGGTGCTCGTTGACGGATTCGGTGACGACGCGCTTGAGCACGGCGGCCCCGCCGTCGCCGATCTCCTCGGCGACGGCTTCGGGTGCGCGGTCCTGGCAGAGGGCGGCGAGCAGCACGAGGCCGGACACCTCGGGGCGGCCGACCGGGTCGTAGCCGATGCGGCGGTCGGCGTCCGTCCTGGCGCCGCGGATGATCCGGGCGGTCTCGTCCTCGTCTGCGCCGAGGGCGACGGCGTTGCCCCGGCTCTTGCTCATCTTTCCGCCGTCGGTGCCGAGCAGCATCGGGGCGTCGGAGAGCAGCGCCTGCGGGCGGGGGAAGACGGCGCTGCCGTCGGCGTGCGGGTAGCGCTCGTGGAAGCGGCGGGCGACGGTGCGGGCGACTTCGAGGTGGGGCAGCTGGTCCTGGCCGACGGGGACGAGGTCGGCCTTGCAGAAGAGGATGTCGGCGGCCTGGTGGACGGGATAGGTGAACATCAGCCCGTTGACGGCGGACTGGCGGGAGTGCGCGATCTCGTCCTTGACGGTGGGGTTGCGGTTCAGTTCGGCGACGCTGACCAGGCTGAGGAAGGGCAGCAGCAGCTGGTTGAGGGCGGGGACGGCGCTGTGCGCGAAGATCGTGGCCCGTTCGGGGTCGAGGCCGGCCGCGAGGTAGTCGAGGACGAGGTTCTCGGTGTGCTCGGCGAGCCGGTCGGCGATGTCGCGGTCGGTGATGACCTGGTAGTCGGCGACCACGACGAACATCCCGACGCCCTGGTCCTGCAGTCGGACGCGGTTGCGCAGGGTGCCGAAGTAGTGGCCGAGGTGGAGCGGGCCGGTCGGGCGGTCCCCGGTGAGGACGCGGTGGGCGGTCGGGTCGTCGACGAGCGCGGGCGCAGCCACGGCGGATCCGGCGGCGGAGGCAGCAGTGGTGCTGGTGGCGGCGGTGCTGGTGGCGGTTCCGGTGGCAGCGGCGATGGTCTCGGCGGTCACGGTTTCTCCTCGGTACGGCGGTGGTGGCGGCCGTCCGGGCGAGGGCCCGTCCCGCGGGAGAGCGGGGAAACGCGACAGGGCCGTCCATCCCGGACGGCCCTGGTCAGGCGAGTGCTGGTGGCCGTCCTAGGACGGCCACCAGCACAGGCCCACGAAGCGCTTCATGCGCCCAAGGGTAGCGTCAGTCCTCCACCACCAGCGCGGGGGTTTCCCTGCGCAGCGTCTCGCCGCGGAAGAACTCCGGCCGCACCAGGCCGTAGCAGGTCATCAGCGCGGCGCCGAGCAGCAGGATGCCGACGCCGATGACGAACACCGAGCCGATGCCGAGGACGGCACCGCTGCCGTAGTCGGGGGCCCAGGCGTCGGTGAGGGTCTGCAGGAAGACCGCGCTCAGCAGCACCCCGCCGAGGAGCGGGGCGATGCCCTTGAGCAGCAGGTCGCGCGGGCCGGTGCGCAGCGAGCGGCGGAAGTACCAAACGCAGGCGAAGGCGGTCAGCGCGTAGTAGAAGCAGATCATCAGGCCGAGCGCCAGGATGGTGTCCTGGACGACGTTCTCGCTGATCAGGCTCATGCCGACGTAGAACACGGCGGTGGCGATGCCGGCCGCGACGGTGGCGTAGCCGGGAGTGCGGAAGCGCGGGTGGACGGCGCCGAAGCGGGGCGGCACGGCGCGGTAGGCGCTCATCGCGAGCAGGGTCCGGGCGACCGGGATGAAGGTGGTCTGCAGGATGGCGGCGGCGCTGGCGACCACGGCCAGGAAGAGCAGGATGCTCCACGGCGAGCCGAGCACCGGACGGGCGAGCGCGGCGAAGACGTTGTCGGCGGTCTCCGGGTTGCCGAGGCCGTTGCCGGTGGTGCCGACGCCCGCGAACATCTGGGCGGCGATCGCGACCAGCAGGTACGAGCCGACCAGGGTGACCATGGAGATCATCGCCGCTCGGCCGGGGGTCTTGGCGCTGCCGAGGGTCTCCTCGTTCATGGTCAGGCAGGTGTCCCAGCCCCAGTACATGAAGATCGACAGTGACAGTCCGGCCGTGAACGCGCTGAACGAGCCGACCTGGAACGGGTCGAGCCAGGAGGGGGAGAAGCCGATCGAGTCGGGCAGGTCCCCCGCGGCGGCCTTGCCGATGGCGATCGCCGAGAAGAGCAGCAGCACGGCCAGCTGGAGGCCGACCAGACCGTACTGGAACCACTTGGTGGCGGTCATGCCCCGGTAGCTCATCGCGGTGGCACCGGCGATCAGCAGGACCACGGTGAGCAGGTGGACGGCCTTGTTCTGGTCGAGATCGGCGACCCAGCCGCTGCCGGTCATCTCGCCGAGCATCAGGTAGAGGAAGTCGGTCGCCACCCCGGCCAGGTTGGAGAGCACGATGATGGTCGCGACGGTCAGTCCCCAGCCGGCCATCCAGCCGACCCGGGGGCCGAAGGCCTTGACCGTCCAGGTGAAGGACGTTCCGCAGTCCGGGAAGTCCTTGTTCAGCTCCTTGTAGGCGAACGCGACGAGCAGCATCGGCAGGAAGCCCGCCAGGAACACGGCGGGCATCCGAACGCCGACCGCGGTGACGGTCGGGCCGAGCGTCGCGGTCAGGCAGTAGACCGGGGCGACGGTCGAGACGCCCAGCACCACGCTGCTCAGCAGGCCCACCGAGCCGCCCCGTAGGCCCTTGTCACCCGCTCCCCCGGCCGTCCCCTGGTCGGGGACTCCATCCATGGCACCACTGACCGGGGCACCCTGCGGAGCGCCGGGCGCCATTGCCCGGCCGCTGCTCGTGTGCTCTGAGAGCTGCTGATCAAACACCAGCGCACTCTAAGTGCGGACACGGAATGTTGAATAGACCAACTCTTGGTGATTTTATGCACGTACGATGACCTGACTTTTGCCTCCCCCCTCCGGATCTCCTTTCGGATCTCCCCCAGACCTCCCTCGGCGTCCACCCACGCACCGTCGGGCCCGGGAGTTGACCGGGGACCGTCGACGAGGGTCGGGGAAACGGGCCGGGACGCTCCGGTGGTGGAGCCCCGGCGGCGGTGCCACGGCGGTGCGGTCGGGCTCTTTCGGCGAGCTCCGCGGCGGTCCTGCGGTGGTCCTCCGGCGGTCTTGCGGTGATCTTCGCGGGCGTCTCCGGGACACCGCCGAAATCGGCACTTGGAGCTGGTCGCGCCGTGCGGGAGGATCGTCGGGACCGTCCCCCGAAGGGCCCGCCGATGACCTCGCTCCACCCCACCGCACCCGCCCCGTCCCTGCCCGGTCCTCCCGGGGAGAACGCCGGGGCCTCGTCCCCGCCCTCCGTACCCGGAGCGACCGTCACGGCCGTCGCGGCCGTCCCGGTGTGCTCGATCGCGGCCGTCGGCGAGGTCGGCACGACCGGGACGACCGGGGCAACCGGCACGACCAGCGCGACCGGCTCCGCCGGCGGGGTGGTCGGACCGGGCTCCGCCTGCCGCCCCGACTCGGTGCCCCGGCCGCGCAGCCGGGACGACGCGGACGCGTCTGTCCTTCCGGCGGTGGCCCCTGCGACGGACTCCTCCCCTGCCAACGGTGATCCGACCGCGGCCCGCCTGCGGTCGGCGTTCGCCGAGCGGCTGCGGGCCGCGCGCGCCCAGGGCCGTTCGGTCGCCGAGCTGGCGGCCGCGTGCCGTCGGCCGGTCGCGGAGGTGCAGGCGCTGCTCGGCGAGGCGACCGGGGACGGTGCGGATGCGCCGGCCGTCCTCGTCCCCGACGACGGCCGGGAGGCCGGGGCCGGAGTCGGAGCCGAGGCCGTGGACGGCACGGAGGTGGAGGTCGGGACCGGGACCGGGACCGGGAGAGGGGTCGAGGTCGGGTTCGTCCGGTTCCCCTCGGCCGCCGCGCCGCCGGAGGACGGTCCGTCCCCGTCGACACGGCGTCCGCCACGCGAAGAACTGCGGCCCCCGGGCTCCCGGCGGCCCTCGCCCTCGCGCCGACTGCGCCGGATGCACCCGCGGACCGCCCCGGACGGGCAGGAGGCGACCGCACGGGAGACGGCCGCGACCGCCCGGGCCGGGACGGATCTCCACGGGACCGCCGCGTGGACGGGTGAACTCGCCGAAGCGACGGGCACGATGGCGGCTCAGGTGCCGTTCGGCGCCGACACCACGACCGCGATCACCCCGGGCACCGGCACCTCACCCGCCGGGGCGCCGCGTGCCGAAGCACCGCACGCCGAGCCGCCGCTCGGCATCCTGATCGGTGGCAGCCCCGGCCAGCCCGGTTCCGTCGGCCGGCCCGAGGAACGGGTGCCGGTCCGGGTGCCGGCCGAGCCGATCCGGGTCGGGCGCGGCACCAGCCTGGTGGTGCTGCCCTCCTGGCGCCCCGCCATCGCCGTCTCGGTGTCCACCGAGCAGTTGCTCGCCGCGACCGGGCTCAGCTTCGCCCAGCTCCCCGGCAGTCGGCTGACGGTGCTGATGAACCCGAGCGCGCTGCACGACCGGGAGCTGGAACTGCACGGCTGGGAGCCCTGTCCGGCCGCCCGGGGTCGGCGCGGCGGGCAGCCGTAGCCGGTCCTGGTCGCTCCTGGCCCGGTTCGCGGGGCGCGTCCCGGGCCGGTGCCGGCGGTCGGCGGTCAGCAATCGGCGGCCAGTGGTCGGCGGTCAGTGGTCGGCGGTCAGTGGTCGGCGGTCAGTGGTCGGCGGCCAGTGGTCAGCGGACCCTCGGCGCGTTCGGGACGTACCCGAGGTCGACGGGCACCGGCGGCGGTCCGTCCGCGGCCCGACCGGGGCGGACGGCGTCCAGCAGCTCCGGAAGCCGGGGCGGCCAGAGCGCGTCGGCCTGCTCGTCGGCGAGGTCGGCCGGGGTCCACCAGCGCCATTCGAGGATCTGGTCGACGGCGTGCACCGCGCTGACGTCGCCGACCGGGCCGCGGTGCGGTCCGCCGGTGAGGTAGATGTGCTCGTGCTGGCGGACCGGGGTCCCGTGCCAGGTGAAGTCGTGTTCCCAGGTGCAGAGCAGCGGGCCGGGTTCGAGGTCGGTCCAGCCGGTCTCCTCCCACAGCTCGCGCCGCGCCCCCTCCCACGGGGTCTCGCCCCGCTCCAGACCGCCGCCCGGCATGGTCCAGTGGACGCCGACCTCCTCGTCGTCCGAACGGAGCAGGAACACCGAGCCGTTCCCGTCCAGGACCACCGTGCGGGCCGCCTGCCGGGGCACGCGTTCGCGGGGTCGCCGCAGCTTGCGCATCGGATTTCGCATCGGATCACTCTCGCAGCGGCCCCCCGGGGGCGTCGAGCGGATTCGCCCCTCCGATCCGGCGTTCGACGGTTCCGAGCCGCCCGGCGCGGGGCGGGACCGGCCCCTGCGCCGTACCCTGACGGCCATGCCCGCTCCCGCGATCATCCTCCCCGCCGATCCACTCGACCCGCGTCGGCCCGATCCGCACTTCGTCTGGGAGGCCAGGCTGCTGCGGGAGTCGGGCGGCGAGCACCACCTGGTGGACCACGACGCGTTGCTCGCCGGGCGGGCCGAGGAGGCGGTCCGGCGGGTGCCGCGGGGCAGCGGCCCGCTCTGGTACCGGGGTTGGATGCTCCCCTCCGCCCGGTACGCGGACTTCGCCGCCGCGCTCACCGCGCGCGGCGGCAACCTGCTGACCAGCGCGGCCGGTTACGCGACGGCGCACGAACTGCCTGGCTGGTACGGCGTGTTCGAGGGGGCGACGCCGGACAGTGCGTGGATCCCGTCCGACGGACTGGTGGTGCCGAAGCCGGAGGACCTGGCGGCGGCCGCGGCCCGGATCGGCGGGAGCGGCCCGGCGATCGTCAAGGACTACGTGAAGTCACGCAAGCACGAGTGGCACGAAGCCTGCTACGTACCCGAGTTGGCCGACCTGCCGGCCCTCGGCCGGGTGGTGGAGCGGTTCGTCGAACTGCAGGGCGAGTTCCTGGCCGGCGGGGTGGTGCTGCGGCGCTACGAGGAGTTCGAGCGGGCCGACGGCGGCGCGGAGGGTACCGGGGGCATCGGGGCCGGTGGAACCGACGGGAGCGGCACGGTCGGCGAGGACGGCGGGCCGGGTGCGGGCGGGCGGGCCGTGGAGGCCCGGGTGTGGTGGCTGGACGGCCGGCCGGTCCTGGTCGGACCGCACCCGGACGCCCCGCGCCGGAGCGTCCGGCCCGACCTCACCGACGTCCGGGCACTGGTCCGGACGCTCGGCTGCCGCTTCGTCACCACCGACCTCGCCAACCGGGCCGACGGCTCCGGCTGGCGGGTGGTCGAGGTCGGCGACGGACAGGTGAGCGGCCTCCCGCACGGGACCGACCCGTCGGGGCTGCTGACCTCGCTGATCACCGCCTGACGGCCGTCGCGGGACGGGCCGCCGGGCGGCTGCCGGACGGAAGGCCCCGGCGCCGGGCCGCTGCCGGCTGCCGGGCGGGCCGGCTACCCGGCGGCGACGGTCTCGACCGCCGGGTGACCGTCCGCGATGAACGCCTGCCAGAGCCGGGCGTACGTGCCGCCCAGGGCGAGCAGTTCGGTGTGGGTGCCGTCCTCGACCACCCGGCCGTGGTCCAGCACGATCACCCGGTCGGCGCGCTCGGCGGTGGTCAGGCGGTGGGCGATGACCAGGGTGGTGCGACCGCCGCTGAGCCGGTCCGCGGCGTGGTTGACCGCCGCCTCGGTGGCCAGGTCGAGCGCCGCGGTGGCCTCGTCGAGCAGCAGGACGTCCGGGTCGACCAGTTCGGCCCGGGCCAGCGCGATCAGCTGGCGCTGGCCCGCCGAGAGGTTCCGGCCGCGGCCGGCCACCTCGTGGTCGTAGCCGCCCGACAGCCGGACGATCATGTCGTGCGCGCCGACCGCCCGGGCCGCCGCCTCCACCTCGGCCGCCGAGGCGCCCGGTCGACCGTACGCGATCGCCTCGCGGACCGTGCCCGCGAACAGGTAGGCCTCCTGCGGCACCACGCCCAGGCGGTGGCGGTACTGCGCCAGGTCGTAGCGGGTGAGGTCGACCCCGTCCACCCGGACGGTGCCCTCGGTCGCGTCGTAGAACCGGGCCACCAGCTTCACCAGCGTCGACTTCCCGGCGCCGGTCTCACCGACCAGTGCCACCGTCTGCCCGGCCGGGATGTGCAGGTTCACGTCGGTCAGCACGGTCGGGGCACCGTCCACGCCGCCGTTGTAGGCGAAGCCGACCCCCTCGAAGTCGATCTCGCCGCGCAGCCTCTCGGGCACCGGGACCGGATCGGCCGCCGCGGCCGTGGTGGTCGGGGTGCGCAGCAGCTCGCGGATCCGGCCGAGGCCCACCGAGGCCTGCTGGTAGCCGTCGAAGACCTGGGACAGCTGGTTGACCGGCGCGAAGAACAGGTCGATGTACAGCAGGTACGCGACCAGCGCCCCGACCGTCAGCGTCCCGGCGTCGACCCGCGCGGCGCCGACGATCAGCACCAGCGCGGCGGCCACGCTGGAGAGGAACTGGACGAACGGGAAGTAGAGCGAGATGTACAGCTGCGCGCGGACCCGGGCGTCGCGGTAGGCCTCGCCGCGGGCCACGAAGCGGTCGGTGTTGGTGTCCAGACGGCGGAAGGCCTGGACGATCCGCATGCCGGCCACGTTCTCCTGCAGGTCGGCGTTGACGGTGCTGATCAGGTCGCGGGAGCGCTCGTACTGGTCCTTGGACTTCTTGCGGAACACCAGCGTGGCGATCACCAGCAGCGGCAGCACGGCGAACACCACCAGGGCCAGGCCGGCGTCGATGATCAGCAGGGCGGCGAAGATCCCGGCGAAGGTCAGCAGGCTGACCACGGCGGTGACCATGCCGGTTTGCAGGAAGGACGTCAGCGAGTCCAGGTCGGTGGTCATCCGGGTCATGATCCGCCCGGTCAGCTCGCGCTCGTAGTAGTCCAGGCCGAGCCGGTTGAGGTGGGCGAAGATCTTGAGCCGGAGCGTGTAGAGGACCCGCTCGCCGGTGCGTCCGCTGATCCGGTTCTCGGCGCCCTGCACCGCCCAGTCCAGCAGCACCACGACCAGCGCGGTGAGCGAGGCCACCGCGACGCCGGACATCAGGCCCTTGCGGACGCCCTCGTCGATGCCGTGCCGGATCAGCACCGGCAGGACCAGGCCGGCCGCCGCGTCCAGCGAGACCAGCAGGAGGGCGATCAGCAGCGGGACGCGGAAGGGGCGCAGCAGGCGGCTCAGCGTGAAGTCGGGGTCGCCGGCCTCGGCCTCGGCGCGCGGGACGGCCGGGGTGTCGGCGGCCGGCGGGAGGGCGGCGACCTTGGCCAGCAGGTCGGCGTCGGCGGTGCGGGCGGCCTTGGCCAGGGCGGCGGTGGGGAGGACGGGGGTGGGGAGGACGGGGGTCGACGGCTGCGGGGCGGCCGGGGCTGCCGGGTTGGCCGACGGTCCGGTCGGGGCTTCGGTCGGGGTTCCCGCCGGTGCCCCGGCCGGTGCTCCGGCGGGGGGCTCGGTCGGCGTCGCGGAGGCGGGGGGCTGGGTGGTGCGGCCCGCCTCGGGGTCGGTGATCAGGGCCCGGTACCGGAGACATCGGGCTTCGAGTTCCTCGTGGGTGCCGATGTCCAGCAGCCGGCCGTGGTCCAGGACGGCGATGCGGTCGGCGAGCTGCAGGGTCGAGCGGCGGTGGGCGATCAGCAGCGTGGTGCGGCCGGTCATCACCGAGCGCAGCGCGTCGTGGATCTCCGCCTCGACCTGCGGGTCCACCGCCGAGGTGGCGTCGTCCAGCAGCAGGATCCGGGGGTCGGTGAGGATCGCCCGGGCCAGGGCGATCCGCTGGCGCTGGCCGCCGGAGAGGGTCAGGCCCTGCTCGCCGACCTTGGTCTCGTAGCCGTCCGGGAGCGCGCGGACGAACTCGTCGGCCTGGGCGGCGCGTGCGGCGGCGACGATCTGCTCGTCCGTGGCGTCCGGGCGGCCGTAGGCGATGTTGGTGCGGACCGACTCGGAGAAGAGGAAGCTCTCCTCGGGGACGATGCCGACCGTGGCCCGGACCGAGTCCAGGGTGAGGTCGCGCAGGTCGTGGCCGTAGAGGCGGACGGTGCCGGCGGCCGGATCGTAGAAGCGGGGCACCAGCTGGGCCACCGTCGACTTGCCCGAGCCGGAGGCGCCGACCACGGCGAGGGTCTCGCCGGGGGCCAGCCTCAGGCTGAGGCCGTGCAGGACGGGGGCGGGGTGCTCGGGGTCGTAGCGGAACTCGACCCGGTCGAACTCCAGGGCGACGTCGGGGGTCCGGGGGCCGACGGTGGTGCCGTGCGGGGTGCCGGTCTGCGGGGTGCCGTGCGGGGTGCCGGTCTGCGGGGTGCCGTGCGGGGTGAAGTCCAGGGTGAGCGCGTCCGGGCGCTCCTGGACCAGCGGGCGCTCGTCGATCAGCTGCAGGACGCGTTCCACACCCGCCCGGGCCTGCTGGCCGACCGTGATGATCATGGTCAGCATCCGCACCGGGCCGGTCATCTGCGCGACGTAGGTCGAGAAAGCGACGAAGGTCCCGAGCGAGACCTGGCCTTCGACGGCCAGCCAGCCACCGAAGGCCAGAACGGCGACCTGGGCGAGGGCCGGAATCGCCTGCATCGCCGGGTTGTAGCGGGCGTTGAGCCGGATCGAACGCAGCCGGGCGGCGAACAGGTCGTGGGAGGCCTGCTCCAGCTTGTCCAGCTCCTGGGCCTCCTGGCCGAAGCCCTTGACCACGCGGACGCCGCCGATCGCACCGTCCACCACGCCCGCGACGGCGGCCGCCTCCTGCTGGGCGGCCCAGGTGGAGGGGAACAGGCGCTTGCGGCTGAACACGGAGACCCACCACAGCGCGGGCGCCATCACCAGGGCGACCAGGGTGAGCGGCGGGGACAGCCAGACCATCACGACCAGCGACATGACGAACATCAGCAGGTAGCCGGTCATCATCGGCACCATCGAGAGCAGGCCGTTGACCAGTTGGAGGTCGGAGGTCGCGCGCCCGACCACCTGGCCGGTGTCCAGGCGGTCCTGGCGGTGGCCGTCCAGTCGGCCGAGCGAGCGGAACAGGTCGCTGCGCAGGTCGTGCTGGACGTCCAGGGCGAGCCGGCCGCCGTAGTAGCGACGGACCTGGGTGCACCCGAAGACCACGACGGCGGCCAGCAGCAGCACCACCGCCCAGGGGGCCAGCGAGCGGGTGTGGGCGACGATGACGTCGTCGATGATCAGCTTGGTGACCAGCGGCACCAGTGCGGTGACGGCCATGCCGAGGAGCGAGGCGCCGAAGGCGAGCAGCAGGCTGCGGCGAGACCGCCAGCTGTAGCCGACCAAGCGGCGCAGCCAGCTGGCGGGCTCGGTGCGCCCGTCGGTGGCGTCCGCTCCGGCGGTGCGCTCATCGGTGCGGTCGACGGCGCGCTCGACGGCGGGGGCCTCCGGCGTCGTCGGGCCGGGGGCCGGTGGGCCGCTCGGGGATTGCTCCACCGTGGATCCGTGAGTCTCAGGCATATTTAGGGATGCTAACCATTTCGTCGGGTGGCCGCCACGGCGTTTCCGACCCCGGGTGGGTTCGGGGCGGGCCGGGGCAGCCCGGATCGTCCGGTCCGGCGGATTGGGCAACAGACTGCAGCCTGCGGAGATTCCCGCTCGAACATCCGCGCGACCCGTCGACCGCCGTTAGCCTCCAGGGTCGCCGACGATCCGCCGAACGCCCAGCGACCGGGGGTGGGCAGGCACCGTCCTTTGGGCCTAGGCCTCCGGGCGAGGCGAAGCGAAGCGTGCGCGAACGAGGGGCCCTGCGGGAACAGCGGGAACGGCGGGAACGGACGGACTCAGTCGGTCGCGGTCGCCGGGCCCGTGGTCGCCGGGATCATGGCCACCGGGCTCGCGACGGCCGCATCGGCAGCGGCGGCGAACGCGCCGTGGGCGAGGGCGTGCAGCAGGGCGGCCATGCCGTCGCGCTGCAGTCCGGAGCGCTCACCCGGCCCGGGGCGCTCGCCCTGACCGGAGCGCTCGCCCTGGCCGGGGTTCGAGCCGAGGCTGTGCGGGGTGGAGTTGATCAGGCCGAAGACGGCGTGCACGGCGGCCCGTGCCACCGGCTCGGCGGCGGGGTCGGCCAGCGCCGGGTAGGCCTGCCGGACCACGTCCACCCACAGCTCGACGTAACCGCGCTGGAGCCGGCGGACGGTGCGGCGGTCCTCCTCCTTGAGGTTCAGCAGCTCGCGGTCGTGCAGGGTGATCAGGTCGCGGTCGTCCAGGGCGAAGTCGACGTGGCCGCCGATCAGCGCGTCCAGCGCGGCGGCCGGACCGTCGCCGCCACCCGCCCGGCGGCGCCCCTCCTCCAGCAACCGCTCGCTGATGCCGATCAACAGATCGGCGAGCATCGCGTCCTTGCCGGCGAAGTGGCGGTAGAGCCCGGGGCCGCTGATCCCGACGGCCTTGCCGATCTCGTCCACGCCCACGCCCAGGAAGCCCCGGGCGGCGAACAGCCGCGCGGCCTCCCGGCGGATCTGGTCGCGGCGTGGGAGCGCGGAGGCTGCGGGGACGTTCGGCATGCCGCCCATCGTAGACAGTCGGGTTATCCGTCGTTAACCTGGGCGACGTAAGTTAACGTTAATTAACGTGGGACTCCATGGGCGCAGCACCTCCGGCGCCCACCTGGTGCCGAGGGCAAGGGAGCTCTTGGGAATGGTCATCTCAACCGCCGGCGTACCCACCGGCCTCCAGCTCAGCTCTGCGAACGGAACCGCGGCGGCGCCGACCGCCGTACCGCCCGGAGCCGCCGCACCGGCGCCCCGGCTCGGCACCTCGGTCGATCCGGGCTCCGCGGCCTACCGCGCCAACACCGAGGCGCACCGGGCGCTGGTCGCCGAGCTGCGCGCGAAGCTCGACGCGGCCGCCCTGGGCGGCGGTGCCAAGTCCCGTGCCCGGCACACCGCGCGCGGCAAGCTGCTCCCCCGCGACCGGGTGGACACCCTGCTCGACCCGGCCTCGCCCTTCCTCGAACTGGCCCCGCTGGCCGCCGACGGGATGTACGACGGCGCGGCGCCCGCGGCCGGGGTGATCGCCGGCATCGGCCGGGTCGCCGGACGCGAGGTGGTGGTGGTCGCCAACGACGCCACCGTCAAGGGCGGCACCTACTACCCGATGACGGTGAAGAAGCACCTGCGCGCCCAGGAGGTCGCGCTGGAGAACCGGCTGCCCTGCATCTACCTGGTGGATTCCGGCGGCGCCTTCCTCCCGATGCAGGACGAGGTCTTCCCCGACCGCGACCACTTCGGCCGGATCTTCTACAACCAGGCCAGGCTCTCGGCCGCGGGCGTCCCGCAGATCGCCGCCGTGCTCGGGTCCTGCACGGCCGGCGGTGCGTACGTCCCGGCGATGAGCGACCAGGCCGTGATCGTCCGCGACCAGGGCACGATCTTCCTGGGCGGGCCGCCGCTGGTGAAGGCCGCCACCGGCGAGGTGGTCACCGCCGAGGAGCTGGGCGGCGGCGAGCTGCACTCCCGCACCTCCGGCGTGACGGACCACCTGGCCGAGGACGACGCCCACGCGCTCTCCATCGTCCGCACGATCGTCTCCGGACTCGGCCCGCGCGCGGCCGGGCCCTGGCCGCTCGCCCCGGTCGAGCCGCCGGCCGTGGACCCGGCGGGCCTGTATGGGGCGGTCCCGGTCGACCCGCGCACGCCCTACGACGTGCGCGAGGTGATCGCCCGCCTGGTGGACGGCAGCCGCTTCGCCGAGTTCAAGGCCGAGTACGGCGCAACCCTGGTCACCGGCTTCGCCCGGATTCACGGCCACCCCGTCGGCATCGTCGCCAACAACGGCGTGCTGTTCTCCGAGTCGGCGCTCAAGGGCGCCCACTTCATCGAGTTGTGCGACCAGCGCGGCATCCCCCTCCTCTTCCTGCAGAACATCACCGGTTTCATGGTCGGTCGGCAGTACGAGGCGGGCGGCATCGCCAAGCACGGCGCCAAGATGGTCAACGCCGTCGCCTGCACCCGCGTCCCGAAGCTGACCGTGGTGATCGGCGGCTCGTACGGAGCCGGCAACTACTCGATGTGCGGCCGGGCCTACTCACCCCGCTTCCTGTGGATGTGGCCGAACGCCAAGATCTCCGTGATGGGCGGCGAGCAGGCCGCCTCCGTCCTCGCCACCGTCCGCCGCGACCAGCTGGAGGCGCACGGCGAGCAGTGGCCGACCGAGGCGGAGGAGGAGTTCAAGCGCCCCGTCCGCGAGCAGTACGAGCGCCAGGGCAACGCCTACTACGCCTCCGCCCGGCTCTGGGACGACGGCGTGATCGACCCGATGGACACCCGCACCGCCGTCGGCCTCGCGCTGACCGCCTGCGCCAACGCCCCGCTGGCACCGCCCGCCCCCTACGGCGTCTTCCGCATGTGACGCCCCGGCAGGGCACCCCCGCGTTCGTGACCCCTTCCCTTCCGGGGGTGACGTCCGCTTCCGGGGGTGGGGTCCGCGGCGCCGGTCCGACCACGGGCCGGCGCCCGACCGCCCACCGCCCGACCGCCCATCGCCACCTCCTTCGTACGGCTCCCCTCGACCCGGAGGAACGCCTCCCATGTTCGACACAGTTCTGGTCGCCAACCGCGGTGAGATCGCCCTCCGGGTGATCCGCACCCTGCGGCGGCTCGGTGTCCGCTCGGTCGCCGTGTTCAGCGACGCGGACGCCGACGCTCCGCACGTCCGCGCGGCGGACGTCGCGGTCCGGCTCGGCCCGGCCGACCGCAGCGACAGCTCGGCGGCCGAGACCTACCTGCGGACCGACCAGATCCTCGCCGCCGCCCGCCGCACCGGCGCCCAGGCCGTCCACCCCGGCTACGGCTTCCTCGCCGAGAACGCCGGCTTCGCCCGCGCCTGCGCCGACGCAGGCCTCGTCTTCATCGGACCACCTCCCGGTGCGGTCGAGCTGATGGGCGACAAGATCAACGCCAAGGAGGCCGTCCGGGCCGCCGGCGTCCCGGTGGTCCCCGGCAGCCAGGCCACCGCGCCGACCGACCAGGACCTCGTCGCCGCCGCCGACGAGATCGGTTACCCGGTGCTGCTCAAGCCGTCCGCCGGCGGCGGCGGCAAGGGCATGCGCCTCGTCCGGGACCGGGCCGACCTGCCCACCGAGATCGCCGCCGCCCGCCGCGTCGCCCGCACCGCCTTCGGCGACGACACCCTGTTGCTGGAGCGCTGGATCGACCGGCCGCGCCACATCGAGGTCCAGGTGCTGGCCGACGCCCACGGCACCACCGTCCACCTCGGCGAGCGCGAGTGCAGCCTGCAGCGCCGCCACCAGAAACTGATCGAAGAGGCTCCCTCCGTTCTCCTCAATGCCGAGACCCGCGATGCGATGGGCGCCGCGGCCGTCCGCGCCGCGGAGTCCTGCGGCTACACCGGGGCCGGCACCGTGGAGTTCATCGTCCCCGGCATCGACCCGGACGCCCCCGCCTCCGCCGCCGAGGGGGTGCGGGACTTCTTCTTCATGGAGATGAACACCCGTCTCCAGGTGGAACACCCCGTCACCGAACTGGCCGTCGCCGTCGGCGCCGACTCGACCCGGCTCGACCTGGTCGAGTGGCAGCTGCGCGTCGCCGCCGGCGAACCGCTCTCCTTCACCCAGCCCGACATCTCCTTCCTGGGCCACGCCATCGAGGCCCGCATCTGCGCCGAGGACCCGGAACGGGACTTCCTGCCCACCGGCGGCCGCATCCTCACCCTGGACGAGCCCCGGGGCGAGGGCATCCGCGTCGACTCCGGGGTCGCCCCCGGAACCGTCGTCACCAGCGCCTACGACCCCATGCTCGCCAAGGTCATCGCGTACGGGCCCGACCGCGCGACCGCGCTGCGCCGGCTCCGGGCCGCACTGGCCGACACCCGCATCCTGGGCGTCACCACCAACACCGGCTTCCTGCGCCGGCTCCTCGCACACCCCGAGGTCGCCGCCGGACGACTGGACACCGGCCTGGTGGAGCAGACCGCCCAGCAGCAGCCGGCCCTGCTCGCCGCGCCGTACTCCCCCGCCAACGCGACCGCCCCGGCCGCGACCACGGCGCCCGCCCACGCCGGGAACGGGACCGACGCCGTAGCGGCCGAACCGCCGTCGCCCGCCCACCTCCTCTACTACGCGGCCGCGCTGGCACGGCACCTGGAACTCACCCCGGCCGCCGCCCCCGGCGGCTGGACCGACCCGTTCTCCCTTCCCTCCGGCTGGCGCCTGAGCGGCACGCCCGCCTGGACCACCCACCGACTCCGGGCCCCCGGCCAGGAACCGGTCTCGGTGCGCGTCCGTCCGATCACTGCGGGCAACGTAGCCGATGCCACTGACAATCCGGCCGGACCCACCCTCGCGGTGGAACTCCGGCTCGGCGACGGACCGGTGCACCCCGCCCGCGCCGCCCTGGCCGGCGACCGGCTGCACCTGACCGTCGACGGCCTGCAGACCACGTTCTCGCTGGCCGGCGACGCCGCCCCCGGCCCCGCCGCCGGCCCGGTGACCTGGCTCGGCATCGAGGGCGACGCCTGGCCGCTGCACGCCCACGACCCGGCCGCCGAGCGGGCCGCCGGGGCGGCCGCGCACCACGGCGCGCTGACCGCCCCGATGCCCGGCACCGTCACCGTCGTCAAGACCACGGCGGGCGAGACGGTCCGCAAGGGCCAGCCCCTGCTCGTCCTGGAGGCCATGAAGATGGAACACGTGATCGCCGCACCGCACGACGGCGTGGTGGCCGAACTGCGGGCCACCGCCGGCGCCACCGTCGCGATGGAGGACCTGCTGGTCGTGGTCGCCCCGGTCGAGGAGGCCGCGGCCGACGGGGACACCGAGAGCGTGGAGGGCGCCGAGCCCGCGCAGAACGCCGAGCCCGCGGAGGTGCGGTCGTGACCGCCCCGGCGCACGAGCCCGACGCCCTCGACCTGGGCCTGCCCGACCCGGTCCGCGCCCCCGGCCTGCCCGAGGAGGTCCGGATCCACGAGGTCGGTCCGCGCGACGGCCTGCAGAACGAGGGCGCCCTGGTGCCGGTCGAGGTGAAGGCCGAGTTCATCGCCCGGCTCGCGGCGGCCGGCCTGCGCACCGTCGAGGCCACCAGCTTCGTCCACCCGAAATGGGTACCGCAGCTGGCCGACGCCGAGGAGCTGATGCCCCGGCTCGCCGACCTGCCGACCCGCCACCCGGGCCTGCGGCTGCCGGTCCTGGTGCCCAACGAGCGCGGCCTGGACCGCGCGCTCGCCCACCGCGCCGACCACATCGCGGTGTTCGCCAGCGCCACCGAGACCTTCGCCCGCCGCAACCTCAACCGCTCGGCGGACGAGGCCATGGCGATGTTCCGCCCGGTCGTGACCCGGGCCGCCGAGGCCGGGGCCACGGTCCGCGGCTACCTCTCGATGTGCTTCGGCGACCCGTGGGAGGGGCCCGTCCCGGTCGCTCAGGTGGTCCGCCACGGCGTGCAGTTGCTGGAGATGGGCTGCTCGGAACTGAGCCTCGGCGACACCATCGGCGTGGCCACCCCGGGCCAGGTCGGCGCCCTGCTGACGGGCTTCGCCCGGGCCGGGGTGCCGGCCGACCGGATCGCCGTGCACTTCCACGACACCTACGGCCAGGCGCTGAGCAACACCCTGGCGGCGCTGCGCGAGGGCGTCACCACGGTGGACTCCTCTGCGGGCGGTCTGGGCGGCTGCCCGTACGCCAAGAGCGCCACCGGCAACCTGGCCACCGAGGACCTGGTCTGGATGCTGCACGGGCTCGGCGTCCGCACCGGCGTGGACCTGCGCGCCCTGGTCGCCACCAGCGGCTGGATGGCCGAGCGCCTCGGCCGCCCGAGCCCCTCCCGCACCGTCCAGGCGCTGCTCGGCACCGCCCGGGGCTGACCCGCCCCGCACCCGCTCCGGCGCCGGCCGCGTCCCGTGCGGTCCGGCCTGCGCCACGCACCGCGGTCATCCCGCACCGCTCGTCCCCCCAACCACACCGCGCGACCAACGGACCGTCAGACGGACGCCGGTCCGTCCCGCTCACGCCCGCGGCCACCCGGCCGGGTCTCAGGAGGTTCACCGTGTTCGACCACCGACTCAGCAGCGAGTACGAGGAACTGCGGCGCACCGTCGCCGAGTTCGCCCGGGACGTGGTGGCGCCGAAGATCGGCGGGTTCTACGAGCGGGAGGAGTTCCCCTACGAGATCGTCCGCGAGATGGGACGGATGGGGCTCTTCGGCCTGCCCTTCTCGGAGGAGTACGGCGGCATGGGCGGTGACTACTTCGCCCTCGGCCTGGTCCTGGAGGAGCTCGCCCGCGTCGACTCCTCGGTCGCGATCACGCTGGAGGCCGCCGTCTCACTCGGCGCGATGCCGATCTACCGCTTCGGCACGGAGGAGCAGAAGCGCACCTGGCTGCCCCGGCTGACCTCGGGCGAACTCCTCGGCGCCTTCGGCCTCACCGAGCCGGAGGGCGGCTCGGACGCCGGGGCCACCCGCACCACCGCGCGGTACGACGAGACCACCGACGAGTGGGTCATCAACGGCACCAAGTGCTTCATCACCAACTCCGGCACCGACATCACCGGTCTGGTCACCGTCACCGCACTCACCGAACCGATCGCTCGTTCGAGTGAAGAAGGCGAATTCCGCTCGCCCACGCGGGAGATCTCCTCCATCATCGTGCCCACCGGGACCCCGGGGTTCCAGGTCTCGAAGAAGTACTCGAAGGTCGGGTGGAACGCATCCGACACCCGCGAACTGTCCTTTACCGACTGCCGCGTTCCCGCGGCCAACCTGCTGGGCGAGCGTGGCCGAGGCTACGCCCAGTTCCTGCGGATCCTCGACGAGGGCCGCATCGCGATCGCGGCCCTGGCCACCGGCCTGGCCCAGGGCTGTGTCGACGAGTCCGTGAAGTACTCCGGCGAGCGCCGGGCCTTCGGCCGACCGATCGGCGCCAACCAAGCCATCCAGTTCAAGCTTGCCGACATGGAGCTGCGCGCCCACACCTCCCGCCTGGCCTGGCGGGACGCCGCTTCCCGGATGCTGCAGGGTGAACCGTTCAAGAAGGAGGCCGCGATCGCGAAGCTGTACTCGTCCGAGGCTGCCGTCGACAACGCCCGCGAGGCGACCCAGATCCACGGCGGGTACGGCTTCATGAACGAATTCCCGGTCGCCCGCTTCTGGCGCGACAGCAAGATCCTGGAAATCGGGGAGGGCACGTCCGAGGTCCAGCGCATGCTCATCGCCCGGGAGCTCGGCGTCACTTCGTGACCGTCACGGGCCCGGCGGTCTCGTCCTGAGCCGAGCCCGCCGGGTCAACTCCCCGCTCCCGCACGCCGTTTCGAGGAGCGGGCCACGACGGACACGGAGGAGGCAGCAGGAGAAGGCGTCCGAACGAACCCTCAGGGGATCACGATCACCGGGCGGTTGGCCCGCCGCGCCAGCCGTCCGGAGACCGAGCCGAAGATCTTGCCGAGCAGGCCGTGCGTCGTGCCGACGACGATCGCGTCGGCGGCGTACTCGCGGCCGACCTCCTCGATCTCGTGGCAGATGTCGCCGCCGCGCTCGACCAGGACCCACGGCACCCCGGCGAGGAAGTCCGCGCAGGCGAGCTCCAGGCCGAGGACCTCGGTCCGGTGGTCCGGGAGGTCGACGAAGACGGGCGGTTCGCAGCCGGCCCAGACCGTGGCGGGCAAGCGGTTGGCGACGTGCACGATCACCAGGCCGCACTGCGAACGGCGCGCCATGCCGACCGCGTAGGCGAGGGCGCGCTCGCTCGACAGCGAGCCGTCGAAGCCGACCACCACCCCGTGCTGGAAGGTCGGGTCGAGGGACGGCGCGGGGGCGTCCTGCGCCGGCGGCTCGGTGTGGCCGTCGAACGCGTGGGCCGCGCCCGAGGCCGCCTCCGGGCGCTCGGCGCCCGGGCCCAGGCGGCCCGTCACCGGAGGCCCCGCAGGGCCGACCGGGGGCTCGCCGCGGCGCGGGCGGGGCTCTGGGCGGTCCCGGCGGGCGAGGTCGCCACGGCGGGCGAAGCCGAAGCCGCGCAGTGCGCGGGCGAGGCCCCGGGAGCCGTCGCCACCAGGGTCCGGCTCCGCCGGCCCGGCCGCCCCTGCGGCACCGGTGGCACCGGCCTGCTCGTCGCCGCTCCGGCTCGCCGGGACGCGCCCTGCGGCCTCCGCGTGCGTCGTGCTCCGCAGCTCGGCGTGCGGGTCGGCGCGCCCGCCAGCGCGCCCATCGGCAGGCTCGGCTGCCCCGCCGGCCTCGCGGCTGTCGGCGCGCCCGTCCTCGCGGCTGTCCGTGTCCCCACGGCTGTCCCCGGGCCCGCGACTGTCCGCACGGTCGCCATCGCGGTCGCCATCACGGCCGCCGGTCCCGCGGTCGCCGGTGCCACCGGTGCCACCGTCGAGGCGCTCAGGGGCGTGCCCGTCGGCCGGGCCGGGGTTCGTGCGATCGCCGTCTCCCCCGGTCGCTGCGCCCGCACCGCGGGGCGGGTCCGGATCAACCGGTCGGGGAGGCTCAAAACCAGCCATGGCTCACGGCTCTTCGATGGAGAGTGGCCGACAGAAGAGGACAACGCTGCCCGGGCAGCAGGCCCGCCCACGGGATGACGTCGGTCTGCGCCGCGCAGCACCGTATGTGACCTGTTCCTTTCAGAGTACGACGGGCAGGAGGCCCAGCCCAGCGGCGAAGCCCCGGAGCGATGGTGTTCCCGCGAAGGGAGGATGCGCCCGCCGTGGCGGTGCGCCCTGCCCGCAGGCGATCGCGCCCCCTCCGGAAAGGAGGTTCTCTGGAGCTTGACTGAGCGGACCGGGCGGCGCAACAGGCCCCCGGGACACCGTGACCGGACTGTCATTGATCGGCGACGATCCGTTGCGGCACGTCGCGAACCGTTACGCCCCACAGGTCGTCCACAGCCCCGCCGGCCTGCCCGGACACCATCCGTACCCGGCCCGCACGGGACCGGTACGCCAGCCGCCGGAGCCCGATCCAGCCACGACGGACGGCTTCACGACGCGGACTGGCATTTGCCAGATGCATAGGCGGGGCCGCTGGCACCATGCTCGGCATGCCGCTGCTCCTGTTCGACCTCGACAACACGCTGCTCCCCCGGGACGCCGCTTTCCGGGCCTGGGCGCAGGACTTCCTGTCCGAGCACGACCTCCCGCCCGGCGACGTCGACTGGTTCGTCACCCTCGACGGCGGCGGTTACGTGCCGCGCAGCACCGTACTGTCCGCGGTGCGGCGCCGCTACGGTCTGGACGTCTCCGCCGACTTCCTGCTCGCCCACTACCGACGCGGCATCAACTCCCACATCCACTGCCCGCCCCGGCACATCGAGGCGCTGCGGGCCGCGCGGGAGGCCGGGTGGACGCTCGGGATCGTCAGCAACGGAGGCACCCGTCCGCAGTTGGAGAAGATCCGGCGGACCGGGCTGGGGCCGCTGGTCGACGGCTGGGTCATCTCGGAGGAGGCCGACTGCGTCAAACCGGACCCGCTGATCTTCGAGCTGGCCGCCCAGCGGTGCGGCATCGCGCCGACCGGGAACTGGGCGGAGCACACCTGGATGATCGGGGACCACGCGCCCGCCGACATCGCCGGGGCCGAACTGACCGGGCTCCGCAGCGTCTGGCTGCACCACGGCCGGCCGTGGGCGGAGAGCGGCTACCGGCCGACGCTGAAGGCGGCCGGGCTGCCGGAGGCGGTCGGCCAGGTGCTCGCCGCCCGCAACGCGCCCGCGCCCCGGCCGGGGATCCGCGCCGGCGGCCCGGCCCGGCGCGGGCCTGCCGGGACCTCGGTACGGGTCACGGCGCAGCGCGGCGCACGGTCCGGCGCACGCTCTGTGACGACCGCCCCTGCCGGTCCGAGTGCGCCCGTTGCCGCGAACGCCGGGACGGGCGGGACGCCGGGCGTCGGAGCCGGGTCCGGTGTCCGAAACCGATCCGGCGGGTTTGCCGTGACCGCCGACGGCCGCACCGGCCAGGGGACAGCTTCCGGGGCACGGGCGGGGGCCGCGTCGGAGGCGGGCGCGGACGGCCGCGGGTCCGCCCCGGTCGGACGTCCGGTGCCCCTCCGCGCGGCGGCCGACACGGCCGCACCCGCCGGCCGCACCGTCTTCACTGCCGCACCCCTCACGGCACCGATCGCGGTGCCCCTCCCGGCACCCGCCCGAACGGCGGCGCCCGCCCCGACGGCGGCGCCCGCCCCGACGGCGGCGACCACGACGGCACCGGGGAACACCACAACGACGGCAGCGACCCAGACGGCGACGACCACCGCGCCGGTCACGGCGGTCGCCGGGTAGCGCCCCGCCGACCGGGAGGCGGCCGGACCGCCCTCCGGTCAGCCCTGCGCCGAGGTGCGGCTCCACCAGCAGGTACGGGCCCGTTCGACGAATCCGAGCTTGCGGTAGAGCGGTTCGCCGAGCGAGGTGGCGACCAGGGTGGCCGGGCGGTCCGGGTGCGCGTGGACCAGGGCGGTCCGCAGGACGGCCCCGGCCACCCCGCGGCCGCGCCAGTCGGGCAGGGTGGCGACCCAGTACACGCCGGTGGCCCGCCCGTCGTCGTAGGTCAGGCAGGTGCCCGCCACGGCGCCGTCGACACGGCCGAGCCACGCCCGCCACCCGGGCTCGCCCAGCAGCCGCTCCGGGAACGCGTCGCCGCGCACCCAGGGCCGGCGGGCGGGCAGCGGGAACCCGTCCACGATCGCCCGTTCGACCAGCGCGACGTTGTCCCCGTCCACCGCCTCATCGACCGTCAGGGTTCCGCCCCCGTGCGCCTCCCGGATCGCGGGCAGGGCGGTCGTCATCCCCTCGACCGCGCCCGGGTCCCGGACCATCACCGGCATGGGCGGCAGCCGGGCCGCCCCGAAGCGGGTGAGGTCGAGCCCACCGTACGGATCCTCCAGCGTGAAGCGGATGGTCGACCACTCGGCCAGCAGGTCCGTCAACTCCCGCTCCACCGAGCCGGTTTCCGCGTACGGGCGGGTCAGCAGGATGCGGTGCGGATCGTCCGGGGTGCGGGCGCAGCGGACCGCCGTCAGGCCCGGCCGGATCCGGGAGCGCCAGCCGTGCGCCCGGGCTTGGGCGAGCCAGAAGGCCGCCGCGTTGTCGTTGGCCCGTTCGAGCCGGCCGTCGGTGTTCACGGCAGGACCGTAACCCGGCGGTCCGGATAGCGGTTCCACCGGGCCAGGCTTGGCCGGATGAAGCCTGGGAGGCGCACGGACCGCGCCCGTGCGCCCTCCCGTGCACCGCCGATTTTCGGTCAATTTCGCGCCGCTCCCTCCCGCTTGGGCAAACCCGCAGCCCAGACCCGCCGATCGGACGCACGAGACCCGGACACCCCAGGAGCGGCCCCGCGACAACCAGCCACCGTTGCCCCGGCCCTCTTCCCAGAAAGGTCGACGGGTGCCACGCTTCGTGATCGAATGCATCACGCCAAATTGCCATGTCGACATAGCGTCGGATGGTGAACTTGTCACAACGGCAATGGTCCACCCGATAGATTTCGATCTTGGCGAGCAGTGCCGCACCACCCACACCACACCACCGAGGGGGCTTGAGCGCCTTGAGCAGGGTGAGCAGGAGCGACGCGGGTCCTGACAGCGGCCAGGCGGTGGCCGGCACCGCGAGTCGGGCCGTGAGAAGCACTGGCACCTCCGCGATCGCCGCCACCTCCCGCACCACGGGCGCCGCCCCGCACTCCTCGTACCCCGCAGCGCATCCCCCCGTCGGCGGCCCGGGCACGGCCCCGACCGCCGCCGAGCACGGCGCCGCGACACCGTACGGAGGCCAGTCGCCGGTCGGGGGACAGAACGCCGGGGGACACAACATCGGCGGGCAGGCCTTCGCCGGACACCCCGTCAGCGGCGGACAGTCGGTCGGCGGGCCGACGCCTGGCGGACAGCCCGTCAGCCGAGGCCCCGTCAGCCACGCCTCGGCCTACGGCGGCGAGTACCCCGGCTATCCGGGCTACCCCGGCCATTCCGGCCACCCCGCCCACCCCGGCGGCGTTCCGGCCCTGAACGGCGCCTCCGGAGCCGTCGGCGGCCCGCTCGGCGGGCTCGCGCTCGGCACCGCGCCCGGCCACGGCCCGCTGGGCCACGGCGGCGGCCCCGGTGCGAACGGCTCCTCCGCCTCGATGACGGCGGCCGCTCCGCGCAAGCTGTCCGGCCGACGCCGCCGCGAGACCGTCGCGGTGCTGATCTTCGGCGGCGCCCCGATCTTCGAGAGCTCCATCCCGCTCTCGGTCTTCGGCGTGGACCGCCAGGACGCCGGGGTGCCCCGCTACCGCCTGCTGGTCTGCGCCGGCGAGGAGGGCCCGCTGGCCACCACCGGCGGCCTGACCCTCTCCGCCCCGTACGGCCTGGAGGCCCTCGCCCGGGCCGGCACGATCGTCGTACCGGCCTGGCGCTCGATCTCCCAGCCTCCGCCGGTCGAGGCGATCACCGCCCTGCGCAAGGCCCACCACGAGGGCGCGCGGATCATCGGCCTCTGCACCGGCGCCTTCGTCCTGGCCGCCGCCGGTCTGCTCGACGGCCGCCCGGCGACCACCCACTGGATGTACGCGCCGACGCTGGCCAAGCGCTACCCGCGGGTGCACGTCGACCCGCGCGAGCTGTTCGTGGACGACGGCGACGTGCTCACCTCGGCCGGCACCGCCGCCGGCATCGATCTGTGCCTGCACGTGGTGCGCAGCGACCACGGCGCCGAGGCGGCCAACGCGCTGGCCCGTCGCCTGGTGGTGCCCAGCCGCCGCGGCGGCGGAGGACAGGCCCAGTACATCGATCAGTCTTTACCGGAGGAGATCGGCAACGACCCGCTGGCCGAGGTGGTCACCTGGGCGCTGGAGAACCTCAACCAGCAGTTCGACGTCGAGGTGCTGGCGGCTCGCGCCTACATGAGCCGCCGCACCTTCGACCGGCGGTTCCGCACGCTCACCGGCAGTGCTCCGCTGCAGTGGCTGATCACCCAGCGGGTGCTCCAGGCGCAGCGGCTGCTGGAGACCTCGGAGCTGTCGGTGGACGACGTCGCGCGCCGGTGCGGGTTCCGTTCGCCGGTGGCGCTGCGCGGGCACTTCCGCCGTCAGCTCGGAGTCTCCCCGGCCGCGTACCGGACCAGCTACCGGGCGCGCCGTCCCGGGCAGCAGCAGCCCACGGCGGCCGGTGCGCACGGCGGCGACCTGCGGCTGCCCGGCGCGCTGTCGCACGCGGCGGCCGGTGCGGCCGCGGGCGGACCGCTGTTCGGCGGGGCGCACGGCGGGCAGTCGGCGCAGCCGTTCCCGGGCGGACCGGGGGCGCCGGTGCCGACCGGTCCGCACGGGCAGCCGCTGCACGGCCAGCCGGTCGGGTTCGGCGCGGGTCCGGCCGGGACGCCGGCCGCCCAGGGCTTCCACGCCCGGGTCGGGCAGCCGTACCCGCACCAGCAGGCCGCGGCGCCGCAGTCGCACCCCGGGCAGCAGGGTGCGGCGGGGCGCGGTCCGGTGCGGCCACCGCTGGTGCCGCCGCAGGCAGGACCGGGTGCGGGACGTCCGCCCCGCACCGCCGAGCACGCGGCGGCCGAGGACGGCCTCCCCCAACCGGGGGCGCGCGGCCAGGGCCAGGGGCACCGGAGCGCGGTCGAACGGCCCGCGGACGAGCCGGGTGCGGCCGGACGCGGCCACGGCGCGACCGCCGGACGGCTGTCCTCCCCCGCCGGGCAGCCGGGGTCGGGGTCCGCACCGGGGTCAGGGTCGGGCTCGGGCTCGGCCGAACTCCGCGGCCGCCAGGCCCGGGCACCACAGGTCCGCACCCAGGGCGGTCGGCCCGCGGCCGACACCCCCCGGACGGGCCGCGAGGCCCGTGCCGGACGGGACGGGCACGCCGTCCGCACCGGCCGGGAGGGCGAGCACCCGGACGGTCACGGCGGTCACGGCGGGGCGGAGGAGCATCAGGCCGAGGCCTGTGCCCCGGCACCCCGCTCGGCTCCACCGGTCCCCGCGGCGCGTGATCGCGCCGTAGGGTGAGTTGCGTGAATGACCGTTTGGTATGGATCGACTGTGAAATGACCGGCCTCGACCTCGACCAGGACGCCCTGGTCGAGGTCGCGGTGCTGGTGACGGACTCCGAGCTGAACATCCTCGGCGAGGGTGTGGACGTCATCATCCGGCCGCCGGCCGAGGCGCTGGCACACATGCCCGAGGTGGTGCGCACGATGCACACCGCCTCCGGCCTGCTGGAGGAGCTGGAGCGGGGCGTGACCCTGGCCGAGGCCGAGGAGCGAGTGCTCGCGTACGTCCGCGAGCACGTGCCGGAGGCCGGGAGGACACCGCTGTGCGGCAACTCGGTGGCCACCGACCGCGGCTTCCTGGCCCGGGACATGCCGGCCCTGGAGAAGCACCTCCACTACCGGATCGTGGACGTCTCCTCGATCAAGGAGCTGGCCCGCCGCTGGTACCCGAAGGCGTACTACAACAGCCCGCCGAAGGGCGGCAACCACCGGGCGCTCGCCGACATCCGGGAGAGCATCAACGAACTGCGGTACTACCGCGAGGCCGTGTTCGTCCCGCAGCCCGGCCCGGACGCCGACACCGCGCGCGCCATCGCCGGGAAGTACCAGGCACCCGCCGGCTGATCCGGGGCCACCCCCACGGGACCAACCGGACCGGACCACCCCGTGGGACCACCCGACGGAACCCCGCCTCACGGTCGGAGAGAGTGCCCGCGTCCGCCGGAGCGGAACCCTGGCGCGAGCACCCTCTCGGATCCTGTAGAGTTCTTCCTGTCGGAACGGGAACGCGGAAGCGGGAACGGACCGGACAGATGGTGGGTGTAGCTCAGTTGGTAGAGCACCTGGTTGTGGTCCAGGTGGCCGCGGGTTCGAGTCCCGTCACTCACCCCAGAGCCTGAGGGGCCGATCTCTTCAAGAGATCGGCCCCTCAGGCGTTTTCGCGTTCCCTCACGTTCGCACTCCCTCAACTCCGCTCTCCTCCAGTCGCACCCGGCGTCCGACTTTTCCGGTCGACCCCTGCCGCCGGAAGCTACCGACTAGTAACATCGTCGCCATGACCACACCCACGATCGGCCAGATGCTCGACTCCACCGTGCCGATGGCGCACACGCTGAAGCTGGAGTACCTGGAGACCACCCCGGAGCGCGCCGTGCTCCGGCTGCCCGACCAGCCCGCGTACCACAACCACGTCGGCGGCCCGCACGCCGGCGCGATGTTCACGCTCGCCGAGTCCGCCAGCGGCTGCATCGTGCTCGCCGCCTTCGGCGACCAGCTGTCCCGGGCCGTGCCGCTGGCCGTCAACGCCGAGATCGCGTACAAGAAGCTCGCCATGGGCGAGGTCACCGCCACCGCCCTCCTCGGTCGCCCGGCCGCCGAGGTCGTCGCCGAGCTGGACGCCGGCGGCCGCCCGGAGTTCCCGGTCACCGTCGAGATCACCCGCGCCGACGGCGCCGTCACCGGTGTGATGACGGTCACGTGGACTCTGCGCCCCAACTCCTGACCGCCGCGCGGCCGGTGGCCCCGGGAGCACCACCCCGGGGCCGAACCGCGCGATGACTGTCCGTGACGGCGGGCGTGACCTCACCGCCCGTCCGCTCGTTCTCGACTCACGTGCGAGCCAATCACGCGACCGAGCCCCCGCAACCCGCCCACCGCGGCGTCGCCGGCGCCCGGTGCGGGATCGCCCGGTGCGGGATCGCCCGGTGGCTGCCCGGCCCCCGTACCGTCGCGGCCGCCGGCGCCCTGCTCGCCCAGCTCTGGGGCCTCGGCGCCCCCGGCGCGTACGCGGCGACCGCCGACCCGCTGCGCGAACCGCCGCCGCCCGCCGTCCGCCGCGCCCCGCGCGTCGCACCGGCGCTCGACGGGCCGGCCCTCGACGGACCCGCGCTCGACGGACCCGCACTCGACCGGCAGCCGGCCGAACGCCCCGCCGGGCCGGGGCAGTCGGCGGCCGAGGCGCCGGGGCGCTCCCCCGGGGGCATCGGGGAGCCGACCGGCGGCGGCCGCGTCGCAGGAGCCACCGGGGCGGTCGGCGACGGGTGGCAGGAACGGATCCGGTCCGGCGGACTGCCCCTGCCCGGCCAGCGGGCGGCCGTCCCCGACGCCTTCGCGATCGCCTCCGGGCTGCTCGACAGCGCCCCCGCCCAGGACCACCCCGCCGAGGCCCTCGCCTCCCGCGAAGGCGAGCCCGCCGGTCCGCCCTCCGCCGACCGGCCACGCTCCGACGGCGCCCACCCCACCGTCCCCCGGCAGCGCGAGGCCGCGGAGCCACCCCCGGTCCTGGAGGCGTCCGACACCGCCCCCACGGCCGGGACCTCCGCCGACCGGGACGGCACGACGGCCCCTGCCGCCCTTGCCCGGCCGGGCGACGGGGGGACGCCGGAAACGCTCGCCGTCGCCGACACCGCCACCGTGACGACCGTCGGCGACGGCTCCGCCACCGCGACCGCCGTCCTCGCCCCCATCGCCGCCGGGCTGCTGCTCACCGGGGCAGCCATGTGCAAGCACCGCGGACTGCCGCGCGGGCACTGAGCCGACGACCACGAGCCACGCCTCCGAGGCCGGCTCCAGCGCCGTCAACGGGAGTTCAACGCCACGGGATCGAGCCGGACGGGACACCGCCGATCCAGGTCGCACCCATGACCGACGAGGCGAACCGCGGCCCGCTGGATCGCGGCAGCGTCGAGGGCCGACTCCCCCGGGCAGCCGGTCCGGTCGGGCCATCCGTCTGGTGCCCCCTCGGGGTGGACGGCTGCACGGGCACGGCCACCCTCGGCGGCGATCCGGTCGCCGGCCAGCGGTCTTGCGGCGACGGGTCCGCACGAAGGCGCACCGCCGGCGAAGACCGTCCGTCAGTGGAAGACCCCCGGCGGCGGCTCCGGGGACGGGGCGGCCGTCGCGTCCGTCGCCGGGGCGGCCCCGGCGGCGAAGTCGGTGAGGGCGCGGCCGTGTTCGACCCGGGCGTGGGCGGGGTCGGAGGCGGCGCGGCGGGTCAGGTCGGCGACCGGGAGGGGGGTGTGGGCGGCGGCCAGGACGAGGTTGCCGAAGCGCTTGCCGCGCAGGACGGCGGGGTCGGCGATCAGGCAGAGTTCGGGGAAGACCGCGCCGAGGGTGGCGACCTGCGAGCGGGCGAAGGGGAGGGCGCCGCCGTCGGCGATGTTCGCGGCGTACCAGCCGCCGGGGGCGAGGGCGCGGGCGGCGAGGGCGGTGAACTCGACGGTGGTGCAGTGCGCCGGGGTGCGGGCGCCGGAGAAGACGTCGGTGATGACCAGGTCGACGGTGCCCTCGGGGGTGCGCTCCAGCACGCTACGGGCGTCCCCGCCGCGCACCTTGATCTGCCAGCCGCGCTCCAACGGCAGTTCGGCGCGGACGAGTTCGGTGAGCGCGGTGTCGATCTCGGCGACCTGCTGGCGGGAGCGCGGCCGGGTGGCGGCGGCGTAACGGGCCAGGGTGAGGGCGCCGCCGCCCAGGTGCAGGACGGTGAGCGGTCGGCCGGGCGGGGCCACCAGGTCGATCAGGTGGCCGAGCCGGCGCTGGTACTCGAAGCCGAGGTGGGTGGGGTCGGCGAGGTCGACCAGGGACTGCGGGGCGCCGTCGATCAGCAGCGACCAGGCGGCCGGGCGGTCACGGTCGGGCCGCAGTTCGGCGAGGCCGGAGCCGACGGGACGGGTGAGCGGCCCCTGGGCGTGAGTGCGTCCGCCCGCGCCGGTGGCGGCCTCCGCCTCGCCGCCGCGCGCGGTTCTGCTGCTGCGTCGTCCCATGTGGGCCATTATCGCCGCAGGCGTGCGGGTACCTGTCGCCGCAGGCGTGCGGTTACCTGTCGCCGCAGGCGTGCGGGTACCTGTCGCCGCAGGCGTGCAGGTGCCTCCCCCGCAGAGGCGAGGCCCCGCCGCCACCGAAGCGGAACCCGTCGGCCGCGGGCGTGCCAGGGGGATCCGGCCGGCGGGGCGAGCGGCGCTCGCGGGCCCGGCGGGATCCGCGCGGCACGCCCGCTAGAACGGCCCGAGGCCGCCCGCGGTGAGCGTGCAGGCGGCCTCGCAGAGGGCGGAGCGCAGCACCCAGGCGTCGGTGGGGCGCGCGGTGCAGCCGGAGCCGGCGGGCGGGATCACCCAGCGCGGATCGGTGGCGGCGGGGACGACGGCGCCCGCCGTACAGGAGCTGCCGGGCAGGTGCCAGGTCTCCCAGGTGCCGGCCGGGACCAGGAAGGAGACGGTGCTGCCGTTGCGGCTCTGCAGCACGGCCCCGCAGGCACGGCGCAGCCTCAGGATGTCGACGGCCTCCAGGCCGTGCCGCAGGGCGACCGTCACGGTGTCGCAGCCGGTGACGAGGGTGCCCTCGTCGGGGACGGCGCGCTCGCGCCGGGGGCCGCCGCAGGGGGCACGGCCGCCCTCGACCGGACCCCGGCCGGGGATCCGGTCGTCGGCGGGGTCGGGCAGCAGGGCGGGGGCTGCGCCGGCGAGCACGCCCCCGGCCACGGGTCGGTGCTGCGGCAGTCCGGTGGCCATCACGGGCCCTCCTGTACCTCGTCGGATCCGGAAGCACAGCCGCCCGGAGGGGCCACCGGGCTGGGACGTGCCGGGGCGACGGCCTGGGCTTCCACGTATCAGGACAACGCGGCGAACGCATCCCAGGCCACGGGGCGCCTTACAGCAAGGCATGGCATTTCATGGCGGATATCCCGCAACATGGCCCGTTATGCCCGGAATTGTCACCATATCTCCCGCCAACCCCACGTGTCCGCTCGGTGACTCCGAGTACTCTCGGCGCCATGGCAGCCACCCCACCGGCCGAGCCGAACCGACCGTCCCCCAACCTTGTGATGCGCGCGCTGCGCGGCGACCGCTCTCCCGGCGAGTTCGCCACGGCGGTGCGCCGGGCCGCCCGCGAGATCGGCGAGCACGTCTCCTGCGACGCCCGCTACATCGGCCGGGTCGAGTCCGGTGAGATCCGCTGCCCCAACTACGCCTACGAGCGGGTCTTCCGGCACATGTGGCCGGGGCGCACGCTCGGCGACCTCGGCTTCGCCCCCCGCGCCGCCGTCCGCCGCCGCTCGGCGGACGGCGAGGGCGGGCGGGCCGGGCTGCCTCCGCTCCACCCGCCGTTCCCGCCCCTGCCCGCCCCGCGCTCACCGCTCTCCACTCAACTCCCGTACGCTGCCTCGCCGTACGCGAATCCAGCCGCTCCGGAGGGCCCCCCGTGGCCGAGCCCCGGCGCGGTGCCCCGGGGGCCCGATGGATCGCCCTATCTCGACGAGGAGAACGACGACGTGCGTCGCCGTACGTTCCTGGCCGGCGGCACCACCGCGCTGGCCGCCGTGATCGGCATCGACCGGCCGGCCACGGCCGCCGCTCGGCAGGCCGGTGCTGACGGCGCCTCCGGTGTCCGCACCGGCCGAGGCGCCCTTCCCGGTGCGGAGTTCACCGCCCCGTCACTGCTCGCGGCCGATCCCCCGGTGCCCGGCCGGCCCGGTCCGGTGCCACCACTGCGCCGGGTCGGCGCCGCCGAGGTGCTCAGCGTCGAACAGGCCGTCCGGGACATCCGGTTGGCCGACGACGCGCACGGCGCCGACGCCCTGTACGAGCTCGCCGGGCAGTCGCTGCGCACCGCGTACGTGCTGCTCAACGAGGGCGAGTACAGCGCCGACACGGAACGCCGGCTGCAGGCCGGGGCCGGCGAACTCGCCATCTCGGTGGGCTGGTTGGCACACGACTCGAACCGCCTCGCGGACGCCCGCTCGTTCTACGCCGAGGCCCTGGCCACCGCCCGGATGGCCGGGGACTCCGCACTGGAGGCGCACGTCTTCTGCAACAGCGCCTTCCTCGCCCGGGACGCCGGACGCCCGCGCGAGGCGCTGCGCGCCGCCCAGGCCGGGCAGGTCGCCGCCCGGGAGTCGGGCTCCCACCGGCTGCTCGCCCTGCTGGCCATGCGCGAGGCCGGCGCCTGGGCCCTGCTGCAGGACCGCACCGCCTGCGAACGCGCGCTCGGCCGGGCGTACGCGCTGTTCGACCGCGGGCCCGCCGCGGCCGATCCGGAGTGGATGTCCTTCTTCGGCGAGGCCGAGATCGCCGGCCTGCAGTCCCAGTGCTGGTCCGCGCTCGGCGACTGGGAGCGCGCCAGCGAGCAGGCCGGGCTGGCCATAGCGCTGCAGGAGCCGCACTTCGTCCGCAACCGGGTGCTGTACACCGCCGAACTGGCCCACGACCGGCTCGGCCGGGGGGACCTGGCGGGCGCGGCGCACCACGGCTCGTCCGCCGTCGCCCTGTTCGGCGACGTCCGCTCGGCCCGGATCCGGAGCATGCTGGCGGACACCGCAGGGCGGCTGCGACCGCACGCCGCGGTGCCCGAGGTGCGCCGGTTCCTGGCCGAGTACGACCGGGCGGCGGCCGCCTAGTGCCGTGACCGAGAAGGTCCACCGGGTTGGCGCTGGCAGGTCTTGAGCCGGTTGGATGTCGCGAGACGTTCGACTCGGAGGAGCGAGGCCAGTGGCAGAGCCGGTCAGGGTCCGAAGGCTCATGGACCAGGAGGGCCGGCAGTTGCAGCGGATCGTGCGCCGTGGCAGCACGAATACGACGAGGACTTCGTCGTCCAGACGGCCACCACGCGCCCCAGCAAGCTCGGGCAGCCCTTCACCCGCTGGTCCATCCGCAAACTGCTCGCCCACCTGCGCCGGGTCCACGGCCGGTAGTCCGCATCGGCCGTGAGGCCCGAGCCCGCATCCGCCGCGAGAAGGGCATCCGGTGGGGAGCGCGACCCGTCACCCGAGCGGCGTGAAAGACGCCACGAGCACAGCCCAGTTGCACAGCACGAACCTCACGAGGAGCTCCGCATGGACCATCGGGACGTCGACACGGCCTTGGCAGAGTTGCTGAGGGCACTGGGACCGCATGTCGACGAGGATTGGACGGTGCCGGCAGGTCCGCTGGAGTGGAGCTGCTGGGAGACGGCGGCGCACATCGGGCACGACCTGCTGGCCTACGCGGGGCAGGTGGCAGCACGTCCCGCCGACTCCTACCTCCCGTTCGACCTGAACGTCCGCCCCACTGCCTCCCCGACCGAGGTGCTCCAGACGGTCACCGCCTGCGGCCGCCTCCTCAGCTCCGTACTGGCCGCAGCCAGTCCGACCTCGAGGGCCTGGCACTGGGGTCCCTGTGATCCCGAGGGCTTCGCAGCCATGGGCGTCGCTGAAGCCCTGCTGCACACACACGACATCACGCGGGGACTGGCCGTGGACTGGCAGCCGCCCGCACCGCTGTGCGCGGCCGTGCTCGGTCGGCTGTTCCCCGGCGCCCCTCCTGGAGACCCCGTCCAGGTACTTCTCTGGTGCACCGGCCGCCGGGAACTGGACGGCCTTCCCCGCCGAACCTCGTGGATATGGAAAGCAGCGCGCTCCGACTGATCGCACCCACCCGGTGAACCTTCTCGGTCACAGCAGTGGCGAGGCCGCCCCGGACACCCAGGGACGCCGGGGGCGACCAGGAACGCCTCCCGAGTCAGTGCCCGGCGGTCAGGCCCTCCAGGTGGGAGAGGTCGTTCCAGACCTCCACGGCCGGGGCGCCGTACTCCCAGGACAGCACGCACAGCGCCGCCGTCCCGAGCTTGAACCGCTGGGCGAACTCCGGCGGCAGGCCCAGCCAGCGGGCGGTCAGGATGCGCAGCAGGTGGCCGTGCGCGAACAGGACGACGTCCCGGTCGGCGCAGTGCATCACGGTGGTGTCCGGCTCCGGGACGCCGTGCTCCCGGTTGAGGTCGGCGAGGAAGGCGTCGACCCGCGCGGCCACCTCCGACAGCTTCTCGCCACCGGGCACGCCGTCCCGCCAGATCAGCCAGCCGGGGTGGTCGGCGGTCCGGATGTCCGGGCCGGTACGGCCCTCGTAGCGGCCGTAGTCCCACTCCATCAGCTCCGGACGCTCCACCGCGCGGTCGCCGAAGCCGGCCAGTGCGCAGGTCTCCTTGGCCCGGTCGAGCGGGCTGGTGTAGACCAGCGCGTCCGGCAGCCCGTTCCAGGGGGCCTTGGCGAGGCGGGCGCCGAGGGCCCGGGCCATCGCGCGGCCCTCCTCGGTCAGCGGGATGTCGGTGCGGCCGGTGTGACGGCCGGTGGCGGACCACTCGGTCTCGCCGTGGCGGACCAGCACGATTCGGGCGGGCATGGGGGACTCCTCGCAACGGGGCGGCAACGGTCGGGTCTCACCCTTGAGCACCGGGTTCCATGATCCCCCACCCGGGCGGCGGCCACGATCGCGGGCCGGTGCGGAGGACCGCGGGGCGGCGGTCCCGGCCGCGCACGGGCGGCCCGGGCGGCCGCGGGACGCCCGGTTCAGGCCGTGAACGGCCGGTCCGTACCGCGTTGTCGGACCCGGATGCGACACTGGGCCGCACCATGAACGTCTCGACGAACGTCCCGCCCCGCGGGTCCGCTGAGCCGCTCGCCCAGCGGCTCGCCGAGCTGCGCGGACCGGCCCCGCAGCGCAGTCTGAACGCCCGCTCCCTCGCCGCGCTGGCCGCCAACCCGGGCTGCCACCGCCGCGCGGTCCTCGACGCGGCCGGGGTCGACAAGTCGGCGCTGGCCGCCCGGCTCGGCCGCCCCGCCCCCTTCGGCCAGTCCCCCTTCGCGATCGCCCGCGGCGTGATCTTCGAGTCCCGACTGAAGGCGGACGACTACGCGGCGTTGCTGGAACCGCTCCGCCACCACCTGGACGTCCCGGCGGACGGCCACGCCCCGCTGCAGGTGCCGGACCTGCTGCAGCGCTCCGGCCCGGCCGTCCGCGCCGACCGGACGGCCCAGGCCCTGGCCCGGGCCGCCGCCGACCCGGAGGCCTGGACGCTGCTCGACCACCCGCTCCTGCGCCTGGACGTGGCCGGCAGCACCGCCTACCTGGAGCCGGACGCGCTCGTGGTGCACGGCGGCCGGTGCACGGTGGTCGAGATCAAGTCCTTCCCGGTGCTCGACGGCAGCGCGGACCCGGCCAAGGTCGGCGCCGCCGCCCGCCAGGCCGCCGTGTACGTGCTGGCGCTCCAGCAGACCGCCGCCACGGCGGCCGGCGTGGCCCTGGGCGACGACCCGTACACCGAGCAGCGACTGCCCGGCAGCCCCCGGACGAGCGTGCTGCTGGTCTGCCCGAAGGACTTCGGCAACCGGCCGACCGCGGTCGCCGTCGACGTCCGCCGCGAGCTGGCCACCACCCGCCGGCAGCTGAGCCGGATGACCGGCATCGGCCGGCTGCTGGACGCGCTGCCGCCGGACGCGGGCTTCGACCTGGCCTCCGACGAGGCGGGCGCGCCCGCGCGCTCCGCGGAACAGCTGGCCGCCTCCGTCGAGGCGGTGCCCGCCGCGTACAGCCCGGACTGCCTCTCCGCCTGCGAGCTCGGCTTCCACTGCCGGGCCCGGGCCCGCTGCGACGACCGGGTCGAGCAGCTCGGCCGGAGCGTGCGCGGCGAGCTGGGCAGCCTCCGGACGGTCGCCGAGGCGCTGGCCGCCGCCGGCACGAAGAGCGACGACCTGGACGGCGCGGACGAGGCCGCCGAGCGCCTGGCCTACGCTGCCGCCCTGCGCGCTGAGGCCCTGGGGGCCGGCGCATGAGCGAGCGCAGCGAGGCGGGCCGACGGGCGGTGCGCGGGCGCAGCGAGCGAATCAACAGGCGGTGCGCGTGGGCGAATGCCCCCACCGGGCGCGGCGAGGCGGGCGCATGAGCGAGCGCAGCGAGCGAATCATCAAGCGGTGCGCGTGGGCGAATGCCCCCGCCGGGCGCGGCGAGGCGGGCGCATGAGCGAGCGCAGCGAGCGAATCAACAGGCGGTGCGCGTGGGCGAATGCCCCCGCCGAGCGCAGCGAGGCGGGCGCATGAGTCTCCTCACCACCCTGGCCCGTCTGGAGGCCGTCCGCAGCGGCCGGGCCGAGCCGCTGGCCACCGTCCGGCACCGGCACCTGTCCGACCGTCCGATGGTGCTGGTCCCGCTGACCGCGGCCGGTGAGTCCGGCGCGCCGCTGGCGGTGATGCTGGGCACCGACCGGGACGCGCCCCGGCTGCACCTGGTGCCGCAGCCGCTCAACCGCACCCTGCGGTTCGACTTCCTCGCCGAGCTGGCCGCCGACCTGCTGCCCTACCTGGAGTCCTTCGCCGACGAGGTCGAGCAGATCGAGGGCTCCGAAAAGGATCCGGAGACCGGCGAGAAGACCCAGGTGTTCCGCGAACTGTGCGCGGACGCCCCGCAGCTGATCGTGCCGAACGGCGCGGGGGTGCACCACCTGGCCCTGATCGGCCGCTCGACCCGCTTCCGCCGCACCGTCGAGGACGAGGAGCCGGGCCCCCACCCGGCGCCGGTCCGGGTGCCGTTGCTGGGCCGCTGGCTGACCCACCTCACCGACCGGGCCCAGGTGCCCGGCTCCAGCCTGCTGCTGACGATGACCGGTCTGCTGGCCCGGCACTGGGCCACCGGCCAGAGCCACCTGGAGGACCAGCACCTGGCCGCCCGGCTGGCCTGGCACTGCCCGCCGCCCGGGCTGACCGGCGCCGAGGCGGCCGAACTGGCGGAGTCCGCCCGGGACGAACGGGGGCAGCTGCTGCACCCGCCGGCCGGCCCGGCCACCGATCCCCGCTTCGACGAGGCGGTGCTGGCCCCGGCGATCAGCCGCTACGACTCCGCGGTGGGCGCCCTGCAGCACGCTGTCGAGCAGCGCGACGAGGCGGCCGCCGAGCGGGCCCGGGCGGCCGTGCGGGCCTCGGTCGGACAGCTGGAGGAGGTACTGGCGGCCGTCCTGCTGCCCACCTGGCGGGACGTCTGGCAGGGCCTGGACCTGCTGCGCGCCCTGCCGCCGGCCGGTCACCTGGCGGAGCGCTGGACCGGCGACCGCTGGTCCTACACCGGCCACCGGGACCGGGTGGCGGCGGGCGAGCCGCCGCAGCCCCGGCAGGACGACGCGGTGACCGCCGCCCGCAAGCTCGCCCAGCGCGAGCGTGAGCAGGCCCGGCTGGACGTCCAGGAGGCGCTGGACGATCCGCTGGCGATGGCCGAACACCGGTTGTCCGGCGAGGCGTTCAGCGGCGTGGTGACCGAGGTGGTGCCGGACTGGGACACCACCGGCCGCTCGCCCAAGCCCCGCCCGCTGGTCACCCTGCGCACCACCGACCGCCCGCACGCGGACCCCGGCCGGGAGGCGCACCGGGTCTGGGGGTCCCCCCGGCCGGAGGCCGGGGGAGGGCCGTCCGCGCAGAAGGCCGAGGTGGTGGCGGTCGACACCGCCGAGGGCACCATCACGCTGCGGGTGCTGTCCGGCATGGGCCGCCGGAAGGAGCCGGAGCCGGGCAGTCTGCCGGAGCCCGGCGAGTCGGTCACCTTCGCCCTGTTCGAGTTGACGGTCCGCCAGTCCGCTCCGCTGCCCGAGCCGGACGACACACCCTGGACGCACGGCGGCCCGCCCGGCGCCGCACCCGTCCCCGCCCCGCCCGCCTCCGAGGAGTGGGAGTGATGACCAGCTCGAACCCGCGGCCGGACCGGGACGCCCGGCCGGCCTCCGCGCAGCCCCCGGGCGCGGCCGCCGACGCCGCCGTGGCCGGGATCCTGGCGGCGACCGTCCGGCCGGCGGCCGGCGCCCCGCGCGGCGTGGTGGTGGACTCACCTCCCGGCGCCGGGAAGTCGACGCTCGTGGTGCGGGCGGCCCGCGAGCTGGTCGAGGCCGGCGAGCGGCTGATGATCGTCGCCCAGACCAACGGCCAGGTGGACGACCTGGTCGGCCGACTGGCCGAGAAGGCGCCGGAGTTGACGATCGGCCGGCTGCACGCCGCGGACTCCCGGCCGGGCCCTGAGGTGCTGAAGCACGCCAATGTGACGCCCTCCGACAAGGTCGCCGACCTGATCGAGCACGACGTGGTGATCTCCACCTCGGCCAAGTGGCAGTGGGTGCGGGCCGAGGCGCCGTGGCGGCACGCGATCGTCGACGAGGCGTACCAGATGCGTTCGGACGCCCTGCTCGCGGTGGCCCGGCTGTTCGAGCGGGCGCTGTTCGTCGGCGACCCCGGCCAGCTGGACCCGTTCACCGTGGTCGGCACCGAGCAGTGGGCCGGCCTGTCGTACGACCCGTCCAGCAGTGCCGTGGTCACCCTGCTGGCGCACAACCCGCAGATCGAGCCGCACCGGCTGCCGGTCTCCTGGCGGCTGCCCGCCAGCGCGGCGCCGCTGATCTCCCGGGCCTTCTACCCGTACACCCCGTTCCGCTCCGGCACCGGGCCGGACGACCGCAGGCTGACCGCCGCCGTCCGCCCCGACGGCTCGGCGCTGGACGCGGCGATCGACCGGGCCGCCGAGCACGGCTGGGCGCTGCTGGAGCTGCCCGCCCGGCACACCGTACGGACCGACCCGCAGGCCGTGGCGGCGGTCGCGGCGACGGTGCGCCGGCTGCTGGAGCGGGGGCTGACGGCGCACTCCGAGCAGGGCGGGGCACCGCTCACCGCGGACCGGATCGCCGTCGGCACCGCCCACCGCGACCAGGCGGCGGCGGTGCGCGCGGCCCTGCTCACGGTGGGCGTCCCGGTGGACGGAACGGCCGGGCCGGCCGTCACGGTGGACACCGCCAACCGGCTGCAGGGCCGCGAGTACGACGTCACCGTGGTGCTGCACCCGCTCTCCGGCCGCCCCGACGCGACCGCGTTCCACCTGGAGACCGGCCGGCTCTGTGTGCTCGCCTCCCGTCACCGGCACGCCTGCATCGTGGTGGCCCGGGCCGGGATCGCCGAGTTGCTGGACGAGCACCCGGCCACCGAGCCGGTGCAGTTGGGGGTCCCGGTGGCCTTCCCGGACGGCTGGGAGGCCAATCATCAGGTGCTGCACCACCTGGGCGGCCACCGGGTCCGGCTGCGGTAGCGGGTCCGCCACCGCAGCCGGATCGCCCCCCGGCCGGCCCCTCGACGCCGGTCGGGGGGCCGGGCCGGTCGACTACCGGGCCCGGTCAGTCCCCGGTCTCGCAGACCGCGAAGGCCTGGACCGCCGTGTGGTCGGCCTGCGCGTACCAGCCGGTGGCGTCCGGGGACGGGCCGTTGTAGCTGACGGTGTCGTGCGTGCCGGCCGGCAGCCGGTAGCCGCCCCCGGTCAGGTGGGTGCCGCTCGGGCAGGTCGCCCGCGACAGGCCGCCCGGGGCGCTCACCGGGCCCTGGACCACCACCGCCGACTCGGCGGCGACGGCGGGTGCCGCCGTGGCCGGGCCGAGGGCGGCGGCGGTCAGCAGGACGCCGACGGGCAGGATCGTCCGCGGGTGCATGGGATCTCCCTGGGTGTGCGGGTGACTGGTTGCACCGGGACAACCGATTCGCACACGACCTGGATGCGCGGCGCTCGTGGCACACCCCCGGCGCGCGCCGGGGAATAGCGCCCGCACGCGCACCGTTCCGTTACCGGCCGTCGCCGGGAGACAATGGACGACGGCCACAACCCGGGCGGCGCAACCCGGAGCAGCTCTGCCCGCCCCCCACCGAGACCCCGGAGGTGTCCGTCCATGCCCGACTCCCCTGTAGAGTCGACCGAGCCCACCCGGCGCATGCGTCCGGCCCAGCTGCTGTTCGAGCCGCAGTCGGCCGACCCGGAGCCGGAACGTTTCTTCGACCTGGAGTCGATCGACGACCCGGCGGAGCTGCTGCGCCGCTCCACCGAGCTGGCCCTGGCCTTCCGGGCCGCCGCCGAGCGGGCCACGGACTTCCAGGCGGTCGCCGCCGCCCAGCTCGCCGACCCGCGCCGGTTCGACGCGCTGTCGGACGCCGAGGTCGCCCTGCGGGCGGACTGGACCCCGGACTACGCCGCCAAGATGATCGAGTACGGCCGCACCCTGCTCCAGCCGCGCCGCCACGAGGACTGAGCGCAGCACCGACTGGGCCGCACGCACCACCCCCGGACACCGGCCTCTGGCATATGCGCGGCGGGGAAGGGTACGCCCTTCCCCGCCGCGCTGTCCGGCAAACCGTGCTTTCCACCATGCCGCGTGCGCGCACGGCGCAGGCTGCTGTGCGTGGACATCTGGACGCATCAGTCGGTGGAGTACGTCAGCGTGGCCGGGGAGGCCTGGCTCGCCTCCGCCAGTGAGTACCCGCGCAGCATGCGCGCCCTCTGGGAGACCCGCCCGTGGGCGCCCTCGGTGCTGCCCTGCGGGCGCGCCTTCGACGTGATCAGCATGCCGGCGCTGTTCGGCCGCCGGGTGCTGGACGAGCTGTGGGCCTCCGGCCCGGGCTGCGGCCCGGTCGCGGCCTACCGGGGGCGGACCCTGCTGTTCGTCCAGCCGGGCGCGGCGCCCCGGCTGCGCCGGCTGCTGGCCTGGGAGGAGTGGGCCCGGGACGTGCCGCCGCTGCTGTGCCACGGCAAGGGCGACACGGTGACCGTGCCGCCGCTGCAGCGGATGGTGAACGGCCCGGACTCCCCCGGCCAGGGCTCCGGCCGGTGGATCGTCGCCCCGGAGGACCGCGAGCCCTGGCTGCCCGGTGCCTCGGTGGTGCTCTGGGCCTGCGTACGGGCGGCGCGGGAGCCCGGCGCGCCGGTTCCCGCCGGGGCGGCCGTCGTGACCGGCGGGTGAACGCGGGGCGACCGGTATTCGATTTTGGCTCGGCCACGCGGCGCTGCTAGAGTCTTCTCTGTCAGCAGGCGCCGCTAGCTCAGTTGGTTAGAGCAGCTGACTCTTAATCAGCGGGTCCGGGGTTCGAGTCCCTGGCGGCGCACAGACAGCCGGAAGGCCCCTTGCGAGAGCGAGGGGCCTTCCGGCGTTTCGGCGTTTCGGCGTTCCGACCTTCCGGCGTTCCGACCTTCTGGCGCGGGAGCCGGTCACCGGCGCACGGGCCGCCCGCCGGAGCGGACGGCCCGGCCGGGCCTCAGCGGTCGCGCAGCGCGCGGTAGCGGGCGACCAGCTCGGCGGTGGAGCTGTCCAGCTGCTCGGCGCCCTCGCCGGTGAGCAGCACCGGCTCGATCCGCTTGGCGAGCACCTTGCCCAGCTCGACGCCCCACTGGTCGAAGGAGTCGATGTTCCAGATCGCGCCCTGGACGAACACCTTGTGCTCGTAGAGGGCGACCAGCTGGCCGAGCACCGACGGGGTCAGCTCGCCGGCCAGGATCGTGGTGGTCGGGTGGTTGCCCTTGAAGGTCTTGTGCGGGACGAGCTCGGCGGGCACGCCCTCGGCCGCGACCTCCTCCGGGGTCTTGCCGAAGGCCAGCGCCTGGGTCTGGGCGAAGAAGTTCGCCAGCAGCAGGTCGTGCTGGGCGACCAGGCCCGGGAGCAGGTCGGCGACCGGCTTGGCGAAGCCGATGAAGTCGGCCGGGATCACCTTGGTGCCCTGGTGCAGCAACTGGTAGTAGGCGTGCTGGCCGTTGGTGCCGGGGGTGCCCCAGACCACCGGGCCGGTCTGCCAGTCCACCGGGGTGCCGTCACGGGTCACCGACTTGCCGTTGGACTCCATGTCCAGCTGCTGCAGGTAGGCGGTGAACTTGGACAGGTAGTGCGAGTACGGCAGCACCGCGTGCGCCTGGGCGTCGAAGAACGCGCCGTACCAGACGCCCAGCAGGCCGAGCAGCAGCGGGACGTTCTCCTCCGCCGGGGCGGTGCGGAAGTGCTCGTCGACCAGGTGGAAGCCGTCCAGCATCTCGCGGAAGGCGTCCGGGCCGATGGCGGTCATCAGCGAGAGGCCGATCGCCGAGTCGTAGGAGTACCGGCCGCCGACCCAGTCCCAGAACTCGAACATGTTGGCGGTGTCGATGCCGAAGTCCTGCACGCCCCGGGCGTTGGTGGACAGCGCGACGAAGTGCTTGGCGACCGCCTCGGTGCCGGCGCCCAGGCCGTCGAGCAGCCAGTCGCGGGCGGAGACCGCGTTGGTGATGGTCTCGATGGTGGTGAAGGTCTTGGAGGCGACGATGAAGAGCGTCTCGGCCGGGTCGAGGTCGCGGACCGCCTCGTGCAGGTCGGCGCCGTCCACGTTGGAGACGAAGCGGACGTCGAGGTCGCGCTTGGTGTACGAGCGGAGCACCTCGTAGGCCATCGCGGGGCCGAGGTCGGAGCCGCCGATGCCGATGTTGACGACGGCGCGGATCGGCTTGCCGGTGTGGCCCTTCCACTCGCCGCTGCGGACCTTCTCGGCGAAGGCGGCCATCTTGTCGAGGACGGCGTGCACGGCGGGCACCACGTTCTCGCCGTCGACCTCGACCACGGCGCCGCGCGGGGCGCGCAGCGCGGTGTGCAGGACCGCGCGCTGCTCGGTGTTGTTGATCTTCTCGCCGCGGAACATCGCGTCCCGCAGCTCGGCGACGCCGGTCGCGGCGGCGAGTTCGCGCAGCAGCTCCAGCGTCTCGTCGGTCACCAGGTGCTTGGCGTAGTCCACGTGCAGGTCGCCGACCCGGAGGGTGAGGCGGCGGCCGCGCTCGGGGTCGGCCGCGAACAGCTCGCGCAGGTGGGTGTCGCCCAGCTCGGCCCGGTGCTTGGCCAGGGCGGCCCACTGCGGGGTGCGGTCCAGCGGGGTGCGGGAGTCGGCGCGGGTCTCCGACATCGGTGGGTCCTCGATTCATCTGGGTGCAGAAACCGGCAGGGCCAGGCGTGAGCCCCCGAGGGTGAGGGTCTCGGTGCGAGGTCGTGCGGGTACTGGTGGTGCGCCGACTCCGTTGACGGCCTGCCCGGGTTCAGCCTATGCAACCGCGGGGGCGGTCGCGCACATTCCGCCCACCGGCGGACAGCCCGTCACTTCCGGTCGGAGCGCAGGTCGAGACCGCGCAGCACCTGGTCGACCAGTTCCGGGTCGGCGCCGAGCTCGCTGCGGGCGACGAGCATCTCGCGGCGGGAGGCGGCGATCATCTCCTGCTCGACCTCCCGGGCGGCCCGCCACTGGGACAGCCGCAGCTTGGCCTCGGCGGCCTCCTCCTCGGCGTAGTTCTCCGGGCAGAGCCGGGCCAGCCGGTCGTGCTGACGGTCGCGCAGGCGGTCGGCGACCTCGGCCGGCAGCCGGTCCTGCTCCTCCAGTTCGCCGAGCCGGGTGAGCCCGGCCTTGGCGGCCCGCCACCAGAGCTGACGGACGGCCTGCTCGTGCTTGTCCTGGTCGATGTCCAGCCGGAGCCGCTTGGCCAGCCAGGGCAGGGTCAGGCCCTGCACCAGCAGGGTGAAGAGCACCACGCTGAAGGCGATGAAGACCAGTCGGCCGCGCTCGGGGAAGTCCGCGCCGGAGTGCAGGGTGAGCGGGATGGCGAGCGCCAGCGCGACGGTGGCCACGCCGCGCATGCCGGACCACCAGAGGACCACGCTCTCCTTCCAGCTGAACGGGGTGTCCTCGTCGTCGCCGCTGCGCAGCTTCCGGGACAGCCAGCCGGCCGGCAGCAGCCAGAGCAGCCGAACCACCACCACGACGGCGATCACCGCGGCGGCGTCGCCGAGGAAGCCGGTCCAGCCGCGGCCGGCCTCCTTGAGCACGGTGGCCAGCTCCAGGCCGATCAGGCCGAAGGCGACGCCGGTGATCAGGATCTCGACCACCTCCCAGAAGGCGTTGCCGACCAGCCGGTAGGCGACGGCGTCGGCGTCGGAGGCCCGCTCGGCGAGGTAGAGCGCGCAGGTCACGACGGCGAGCACGCCGGAGCCGTGGATCTCCTCGGCGATGGTGTAGGCGGCGAAGGGCACCAGCAGGTTGAGCGCGACCTGCTGGGTCGGGTCGTCCAGGCGCTCGGCGAGCTTGGTGTTGACCCAGCCGAGCGCCACGCCGACGACCACGGCCAGCACCGCGGACAGCACGAACCGCAGCACCGCGTCGCCGACCGAGAAGTCGCCGCTGACCACGGCCTCGACGGCCAGCGAGTAGATGACGATCGCGGTGACGTCGTTGAACAGGCCCTCGCTCTCCAGGATCGACACCAGGCGGCGGGGCAGGCCGACGCTGCCGGCCACCGCGACGGCGGCGACCGGGTCGGGCGGGGAGACCAGCGCGCCGACCGCGATCGCGGCGGCGAGCGGCAGGGCGGGCTGCAGCCAGTGCACGGTGCCGGCCACCGCGACCGTGGTGACCACCACCAGGGCGACGGCCAGCAGCAGGATCGAGCGGGCGTTGGCCTTGAAGTAGCGCACCGAGGAGCGCCGGGCGACGGCGAAGATCAGCGGCGGCAGGACCAGCGGGAGGATCAGCTCGGGCTCGATGGTGACGTCCGGGATCTGCGGGACGAGCGCCATGACGATGCCGAGCAGGGTCATCAGGACCGGCTGCGGCACGCCCGTCCGGCGCGCGAGCGGCATGGTGACCACGGAGGCGAGCAGCACCAGGAAGAACAGGGGCAGCTGGCCCACGGGGAGGTTCCTCTCGACGGCGGACGGCTGAGCGCCGCCCAGGATAAATCTGACAATGCGCCCATTCGTGAAGACACGCTGAATAACCGCTTGACCTCAAGCGCACTTCAGGCCGGAGGATCGGGACCGGCCGACGGATTCGGTCGAACGGCCGAACGGGTGAACAGTCGAACGGGCGGGAGCAGACATGAAGGCGGTCACCGTGACGGAGTCCGGCGGTCCGGAGGTCCTGCGGGTCACCCGGGTGCCCGATCCGCAGCCGGGCCCGGGCGAGGTGCGGGTACGGGTGTACGCGGCCGGCGTGCAGCCGGTGGACCTGGCGATCCGGGAGGGCTTCCGGCCGCCGGGGCTGGCGGTCGAGCCGCCGTTCGTGCTCGGCAACGAGTTCGCCGGGGTGGTGGACCGGCTGGGACCGGACAGCGGGGACTGGCGGACCGGCGACGAGGTGCTGGGCTTCCGGCTGCTGGACAGCCACGCCGAGCTGGTCACGGTGGACGCCGCCCAGCTGGTGGCCAAGCCGGCCGGGATGCCCTGGGAGCAGGCCGGCTCGCTCTCCGCCTCCGGCCAGACCGCGCACACGGCGCTCACCCTGCTCGGGGTCGGCCCCGGCGACACCGTGCTGGTGCACGGCGCCTCCGGTGGGGTCGGCACGGTGGCCGTCCAGCTGGCCCGGGCCTGGGGCGCCACCGTGATCGGCACCGCGAGCGAGCGCAACCACGCCTACCTGCGCGAACTGGGCGCGGTCCCGGTCACGTACGGGGAGGGCCTGGTCGAGCGGGTCCGGGCGGCGGCGCCGCAGGGGGTGACCGCCGCCTTCGACGCGGCCGGGCGGGGCGCGCTGGAGGCCTCGGTCGAGCTGGTCGCCGACCGGGACCGGATCGGCACCGTCGTCGACCACGAGGGCGCCCGGCGACTGGGCGTACGGGCGCTGCGCACCCGGCGCACCGCCGCCCGGCTGACCGAGCTGGTCCGGCTGTGGGAGGCGGGCGGGCTGCGGCTGGAGATCGCCGAGGCACTCCCGCTGGAGCGGGCCGGCGAGGCCCACCGTCTGGTCGGCACCGGGCACGTCCGGGGCAAGGTGGTGCTGACCATGTGAGGCCCCGGGCGCGGCCCCGGGGCTCCCCGGACCCCGCTCCGGGCCGATTGTGTGTTTCGGCCGCTGACCAGGTAATGTTCTCCACGTCAGCAGGCGCCGCTAGCTCAGTTGGTTAGAGCAGCTGACTCTTAATCAGCGGGTCCGGGGTTCGAGTCCCTGGCGGCGCACAGACAGCCGGAAGGCCCCTTGCGAGAGCGAGGGGCCTTCCGGCGTTTCGTGGGCCGCCAGGGCGTTCCCCGGCCGCGCCGCTCCCACCCGCACCGTCCTCCCGTGCGGGTGGGAGGACGGTGCGGGTGGCAGGAAAGGTGGGAAGCAGGTCATTGCTGCCGCCCCGGCCCGCTGACACGCTGGCCGCATGAGAGCGCGCAACGTGCTGGTCGTCCTCTACGAGGGCGTGCAGAGCCTCGACGTGACCGGCCCCGTCGAGGTGTTCACGGGAGCCGGCGCCGCCTCCGGGCAGCCCGGGGCGTACCGGGTGGTCACCGCCTCACCGGGCGGGGAGCCGGTGCGCAGCACCGGCGGTCTGCGACTGCTGCCGGACGCGGACCTCGCCGGGGTCGGTCCGGTGCACACCCTGCTGGTCCCCGGCGGGACGGACACCGAACGCCCGGACCGCGCGCTGGTGGCGCGGATCCGGGAGCTGGCCGACCGGGCCGAGCGGGTGGTGTCGGTGTGCACCGGGGCCTTCCTGCTCGCCGAGGCCGGACTGCTGGCCGGGCGCCGGGCCACCACGCACTGGGCGTACTGCGAGGCGCTGGCCCGGCGGTTCCCGGACGTCGAGGTGGACCCCGACCCGATCCACGTCCGGGACGGACGCGTCGCCACCTCGGCCGGGGTCACCGCCGGCATCGACCTGGCGCTGGCCCTGGTCGAGGAGGACCTCGGACGGGAGGCCGCCCTGCTGATCGCCCGTCACCTGGTGGTCTTCCTGCGCCGGCCCGGCAACCAGGCCCAGTTCAGCACCCAGCTGGCCGCCCAGGTGGCGGACCGGCAGCCGCTGCGCGAGGTGCAGCGGTGGATCGCCGAGCACCCGGAGGCCGACCTGTCGGTCGAGGCGCTGGCCCTCCGCTCGGCGCTGTCGCCGCGGCACTTCGCCCGCGCCTTCGCCGCCGAGGTCGGGGTGACCCCGGGCCGGTACGTGGACGGCGTCCGGCTGGAGGCCGCCCGGCGGCGGCTGGAGGACACCGCCGACGGCATCGAGGAGATCGCCCGCCGCTGCGGCTACGGCACCCCGGAGGCGATGCGGCGCGCCTTCGTCCGGGCCCTGGCCGTCCCGCCCGCCGAGTACCGGCGCCGCTTCCACCCCAGTCACGACGGAGGACACTGATGCGCATCGCCATCCTGCTGTACGACGACTTCACCGCGCTGGACGCGGTGGGCCCCTACGAGGTGCTGTCCCGGATCCCCGGCGCCGAGGTGGTGTTCACCGCCGCCCGGCGCGGGCCGGTGCGCACTGACATGAAGAGCCTGGCGCTCACCGCCGACGCCGCGCTGGACGAGGTGGACGCCGCCGACGTCCTGCTCGTGCCCGGCGGCCCGGGGACGGAGGCCCAGCTCTCCGACCCGGCCGTGGTGGAGTGGGTGCGCGCGGTGGACGCCACCACCACCTGGACCTCCTCGGTCTGCTCGGGCTCACTGATCCTGGCCGCCGCGGGACTGCTGAAGGGGCGCCGGGCCACCTCGCACTGGTGCTGTCTGGACCGGCTTCCCCGCTTCGGGGCCGAGCCGACCGGGACGGAGCGGATCGTGGTCGATGGCAAGTACGCGACCGCGGCCGGGGTCTCCGCCGGGATCGACCTGGCGCTGTCGCTGACCGGCCGGCTGGCCGACGACCGTACGGCGGAGGCGATCCAGCTCGTCATCGAGTACGACCCGCAGCCGCCGTACTCGGCGGGCTCGGTCGCCACCGCCCCGCCCGGGCTGGTGGCCGACCTGCTGTCGAACAACCTGCTGCTGCGCTAGGGGTTCATCGAACCCGCGCCGGCGGGAAGGCGTGCCGGCGGGCGCCGGTGACCACCGCGAGGACGGGGAGCATCAGCGCGAGGACCGTCCAGGGCAGGGCGCCGGTGCCGAGACCGCCCAGGACGACTCCGCCGGCCACCCCGCCGGCCGCCATGGCGACGTTCCACAGGGTCACCAGCACGGCCTGGGCGGCGTCCGCCCGCTCGCCGCCCGCGTCACCGAGGGCGGTCTGCAGCAGGGTCGGGACGCCGCCCCAGCCGAGGCCCCAGAGCAGCGCCGCCGCGTACACCGCCGCCGCACTGCCCGACCACACCGCGAGGAGGCCCGCCGTCACCGCGACCAGCAGTGCGCCGCCGATCGTCAACTGCCGCAGTCGGCGGTGGATGTGGGCACCGATCAGCCAGATGCTCGCCATCGAGGCCAGGCCGAAGACCAGCAGGACGGTCCCGGTGGCGCCGCCGAGGCCGGCCCGGTCGAGGAAGGGCGCGATGTAGGTGAACAGGATGGTGTGCGCGAGCACGTAGAGCACGGTCACCGCGAGCACCGGCACCACCCCGGGCACGGCGAGCGCGTGCCGGACCGGCAGGTGTTCGCCGTCCGGCCGGCCCGGCTCCTCGGGCAGCAACGCCGCTATCCAGCCGACCACGCCGACCGCCAGTGCCGTCATGGCCAGGAAGGGCACCCACCAGGCGGACATTCGGCCGAGGAAGGTGCCGACCGGCACCCCGAGCGACAGCGCCACCGGCACACCCGCCATCGCGACGGCCATCGCCCGGCCCTGCTGCTCGACCGGCACCAGCCTGCGGGCGTACCCGGCCAGCAGCGCCCAGGCGAGGCCGGCCGCGACGCCCGCGAGGAAGCGGGCGGCGAGGGTGAGCGGGTAGCTGCCGGACACCGCGGTCACCGTGTTGGCCACGGCGAAGCCGCCCATCGCGGTGAGCAGCAGCCGCTTGCGGCCCCAGTCGGCGGTGGCCGCGGCGAGCGGGATCGCGGTGGCGGCGGAGCCGATCGCGTAGACGGTGACGGTCTGCCCGGCGGCCGACTCGCTGACGCCGAGGGACTCGCCCATCCCGGGCAGCACCCCGGCGGGCAGGTTCTCGGTGAGTGCGGTGACGAAGACGGCGGTGGCCAGGGCGAGCAGGGAGGGGAGCGGGAAGGGCTTGCGGGGTACCGGGGTCGGGAGCTGTGTGGTCGCCATGGGGACCATGCTCGGACCTCACACGGGTGTCAGGTTCAAGCACGGTCCCGCGGACGTCGGGTCAGCGGCCGAAGTAGCCGTCGAAGTTCCTGGAGAACTCCCGGCCGCCGAACTGGTCCCAGTTCACCGACCACGTCATCAGCCCGCGCAGGTTCGGCTGGGCACCCGAACGCGGCACGTACGTCCCGCAGTTGGTGAGCTTGGTGAGGCAGTCCAGCGCCTTGTCCACCTCGGCCGGGGCGACGTAGCCGTTGCCCGCGTTGGTGGTGGCCGGCATGCCGATGGCGACCTTGGAGGCCGGCAGCGCCGGGAACACGTTGGCCGTGTTGCCCGCCACCGGGAAGCCCTTGAGCAGCATGTCGGTCATCGCGACGTGGAAGTCGGCGCCGCCCATCGAGTGGTACTGGTTGTCCAGGCCCATGATGGAGCCGGAGTTGTAGTCCTGGACGTGCAGCAGGGTGAGGTCGTCGCGCAGCGCGTGGATGACCGGCAGGTACGCCCCGGCCCGCGGGTCCTGGCCGCCCCAGGGGCCGGATCCGTAGTACTGGTAGCCGAGTTGGACGAAGAAGGTCTCCGGCGCCATGGTCAGCACGAAGCCCGGGCCGTACTTGGCCTTGAGGGTCTTCAGCGCGGAGATCAGGTTGACGACGACCGGGGTGGTCGGGTTCTTGAAGTCGGTGTCGCCGGTGTTCAGCGAGAGCGAGTGGCCCTCGAAGTCGATGTCCAGGCCGTCCAGGCCCCACCTGTCGATGATCGCCGAGACCGAGCTGACGAAGGTGTCCCGGGCGGCGGCGGTGGTCAGCTGGACCTGGCCGTTCTGGCCGCCGATCGAGATCAGCACCTTCTTGCCCTGGGCGCGCTTGGCCGCGATGGCGGCCTTGAAGTCGGCGTCGGACTCGACGGTCGGGCACTCGGTGGCCGGGCAGCGGTTGAAGCGGATGTCCCCGGAGGTGACGGAGGTGGGCTCGCCGAAGGAGAGGTCGATGAAGTCCCAGGAGTTCGGGACGTCGGCCATCCGGGTGTAGCCGGCGCCGTTGGCGAAGCTGGCGTGCAGGTAGCCGACCAGGGCGTGGCTGCCGGCGGGCGGGCTGGTCGGGGTGCCGGTGGGCGTGCCCGTCGGGGTCCCGGTCGGGGTCGCCGTCGGCGAGGCGGTGGCGGTCGGCGAGGCGGTGGCGGTCGGCGAGGCGGTGGCGGTGGCGGTGGGCGTCGGCGTCGGGCTGGGCGCGCCCGGCCCGTCCAGCGAGACGTCGTCCGCGTAGTAGGTGCCCTGGCCGTACCAGCCGTGGGTGTAGACGGTGGCGCTGGTCTGGGTGGCGCCGGTGGTGAAGCCGAGGCTGAGCTTCTGGTACGAGCCGCCGGTGCCGGGCGTCCAGGTGCTGGGGCCGCCGTCGACGCCCAGGTAGACGTACGAGCCGTTGACGTACGCGCTGAGCGTGTAGGTGGTGTTGGGGGCCACGGTGACGGTCTGGGAGCACTGGGCGGTGTCGCCGGCCGAGGCCGCGCCGGCGAGCGCGCGGCTGCCGCCGTGCACCGGACTGGTGACGACGCTGCCGGTGCCGCCGGAACAGTTCCAGGGGCCGAGCGAGCCGGACTCGAAGCCGCCGTTGACCAGGAACTCGCCGGCCGAGGCGGTGGGCGCCAGGCCCAGGGTGACGCCGACCAGGGTGGCCGCGGCGACGGCGGAGGCGGTGCCGGCGGCGAGCGCGGCACGACGGGCCCGGGGGCGTGCGGGTGAGTGACGGGGCATGGATCTGCGCATGGGGGCGCTCCTGCGGTGGCACGGTCGTGGGGGACGTCCGAGGGCACGCCGGAGCACCGCGCCAGTGGGGGGAACGGCCCGGCCTGGCACCCTAGTTGGACTAGACCACTGAAGTGGATCCGGCCGTACGGTGTCAATGGTCCAGACCGGTTCCGGCCTTCTCCGGTTGCCGGGGGTGACACCCCGTCGAAGGATGGAGGGGTGACCCCGCCCGGCTACCTCCGCTACCCCCACCTGCACGGCGGCCTGCTCACCTTCACCGCCGAGGACGACGTCTGGATCGCCCCGCTGGACGGCGGCGGCGCCGTGACCGGCCGGGCCTGGCGGGTGACCTGCGACCGCACCAGGGTCAGCCACCCCCGCTTCTCCCCCGACGGCGCCACCCTCGCCTGGACCGGCTGGCTCAGCCTCACCCCCGAGGTGTGGACCGCCCCGGTCGACGGCGGCCCGGCCCGCCGGCTCAGCTTCTGGGGCAGCCAGGACACCCGGGTGCGCGGCTGGCTGCCGGACGGCGAGGTGCTCGCCGTCACCTCCTTCCACGAGCCCTTCGGCCACTACACCTGGGCGCACGCCCTGCCGCCCGACGGCTCCCCCGGCCGCCGGATGCCCTGGGGCCCGGTCGGCGACGCCCAGATGAGCCGCACGCGGACCGTCCTGCTCACCGGCGCCGCCCCGCACGAGCCGGCCGCCTGGAAGCGCTACCGGGGCGGCGCCGTCGGCCGGCTCTGGGTGGACGGCGAACGGATCCTGCCCGACCACACCGGCCACCTCGCCGCTCCGATGCCGGTCGCCGGGCCGCTCGGCGACCGGATCGCCTTCCTCTCCGACCACGAGGGCATCGGCAACCTCTACTCCTGCCGCCCGGACGGCACCGACCTGCGCCGGCACACCGACCACGCCTCCTACTACGCCCGCGAGGCCGCCACCGACGGCACCCGGATCGTCTACCAGCACGCCGGCGACCTCTGGCTCCTCGACGGCCTGGACGCCCCCGCCCCGCGCCGGCTGGACGTCCCGCTCGGCGGCGCCCGGGCCGGCCGCCGCCCGTACCAGGTCGGCGCCGCGTCCCAGGTCAAGGACCTCGCCTGCGACCGGACCGGCCGGGCCGGGGTGGTCACCGTGCGCGGCAGCCAGTACTGGCTCACCCACAAGGACGGCCCGGCCCGCGCGCTCGCCGACACCCCCGGGGTGCGGACCCGGCTGCCGGTCGTGCTCGGGCACACCGGCGAGGCGGCCTGGATCACCGACGCGGAGGGCGCCGACGCGATCGAGGTGGTGCCGCTGCCCGGGCACGAGGCGCCGCCCGGGTCCGGCGGCGGGCCCAAGCACCGGCACCGGGTGCTCGCCGCCGGCCGGCTCGGCCGCGTCCTGGAACTCACCGCCTCCCCCGACGGCAGCCGGCTCGCCGCCGCCTCCTCGGACGGCCGGCTGCTGCTGGTCTCCACCGACGACGGCGGGGTGCACGAACTGACCTCCTCCGAGTACGGGCCGGTCTCCAGCGCCCGGTTCTCCCCCGACTCGCACTGGATCGCCTGGTCCCAGCCGGTCGCCGGGCGCTCGCTGCGCCGGATCCGGCTCACCCGAACCGAGGCGCCCGCGCCGATCACCGAAGTCACCGACGGCCGCTTCGAGGACGAGCAGCCGGTGTTCACCCGGGACGGCCGCTACCTGGCCTTCCTGTCCTGGCGCGGCTTCGACCCGGTCCACGACGTGCACACCGGCGACCTCTCCTTCCCGCTCGGCTGCCGCCCGTACCTGGTGCCGCTGACCGCCGACACGCCCTCGCCGTTCGCCGCGCCGGTCGAGGACGTCGCCCAGCGCGGGGACGGCGGCGGCGACGGCACCGTCCGGGTCGAGCCCGAGGGCATCGGCGACCGGCTGCTGCAGTTCCCGGTGATCGCCTCCAAGTACTCGGCCACCGACGCGGTGCGCGGCGGCCTGGTCTGGCTGCGCTGGCCGATCTCCGGCACCCTCGGACAGACCTTCGCCAGCCCGGAGGACACCTCCGGCCGCCCCTCCCTGGAGCACTTCGACCTCGCCCGGGGCACCCGCAGCACGCTGGTGGACAAGCTCGACGGCTACGCGGTCTCCGGGGACGGCGGCTCCGTCGCCGTCTACTCGGCCGGGACGCTCCGGGTGATCCCGGTCTCCGCCCCCTCCGCCGGCACCGCCGTCGACCTGCGCCGGATCACCCACACCGTGCACCCGGCCGCCGAGTGGCGCCAGGCCTACCACGAGGCCGCCCGGATCGTCCGCGACCAGTTCTGGGACGAGCGGATGTCCGGCCTGGACTGGCCCGCCCTGGTCGCCCAGTACGAACCGCTGCTGGAACGCGTCTGCTCACCCGACGACTTCGCCGACCTGCTGCGCGAACTCCTCGGCGAGCTGGGCACCTCGCACGCCTACGTCACCACCTCCCGGCGCGCCGAAGGGCCCTCGCTCGCCCAGCAGCCGCTCGGCCTGCTCGGCGCCAGCGCCCGCCGCTCCCCCGACGGACGCTGGCTGGTCGGCCGGGTGCTGGCCGGCGAGTCCTCCGACCCGCGCGCCCGCGCCCCGCTGGCCGCCCAGGGCGTCCGGGACGGCGACGAACTGCTCTCGATCGGCGGCCGGCCGGTGGACCCGGTGCGCGGACCGCTGCCGCTGCTCGCCGGCACCGGCGGCACCACCGTGGAACTGGCCCTGCGCACCGGCCCGGACGGCCCGGTGCGGCGGATCGCGGTCACCCCGCTGACCGACGAACGACCCGTCCGCTACCAGGACTGGGTGGCCAAACGCCGTTCCCTGGTACGGGAGTTCAGCGACGGGCGGTGCGGCTACCTGCACATCCCGGACCTCGGCGGCTCCGGCTGGGCGCAGTTCAACCGGGACCTGCGACGCGAGCTGGACAAGCCCGCGCTGGTCCTGGACGTACGGGGCAACGCCGGCGGCAACGTCTCCGAGCTGGTGCTGGAGAAGCTCACCCGGCACGTCCTGGCCTGGGACTTCACCCGGGACCGCCAGCCGGTCCGCTGGCCGCGGCACGCGCTGCGCGGCCCGCTGGTCGCCCTCGCGGACGAGGCGACCAGCTCGGACGGGGACGTGATCATCGCGGCGATCAAGCTGCTCGGGCTCGGCCCGGTGATCGGCAACCGCACCTGGGGCGGGGTGGTCGGGATGTCCGGGCGGCACACCCTCGGCGACGGCACCCAGATCTCGGTGCCCAAGAACGCCTCCTGGTTCGGCGGCGGCCTCGGCTGGTCGGTCGAGAACCGGGGCGTCGAGCCGGACGTGCACGTGCTGCGCACCCCGAGGGACTGGGCCCGGGGGCGCCATCCCGAGCTGGTCACCGCCGTCCAGCTCGCCCTGGAGCTGCTGGAGGACGCGCCCGCCGCGGCGCCCCCGCCGGAGTCCACGCCCCGGCCGGACCTGCGGCGCCCGCCGCTGCCGCCGCGGGAGCGGTGAGGCGGGAGCGGCGGGCGGGGGCGGGCGCTGGGCGGAACCGGCGGGACTCAGTCCCAGGGGTCGCCCTCGGCCGTCATGTTCTCGGCGGCGCGCCGGTCGGCCTCCTCCTGGGAGAGCCGTTCCCGGACGGCCCCCTCCTGGGTGTCGCGGGTGCGCTCGACGTCGTCGCGGAACGCGTCGGCGGCCTCGTCGTGGGCGAGGGCGGCTCGTTGGGAGGCGTCCTGCCCGGTGGCCTCGTGCGGCGGGCGGTGGAACAACCTGTCGAAGATGCCCATGGCTCCTCCTCCGGAAGGAACGTCGGATTACCGGGCTGCCCCCACTCTCACACCGGGTCCGCACCGGCGCACCTCGGACCGGGGCCGGGCCCGGACGGGCCCGGACGGGCCCGGCGGGCGGGCCCGGGTTGAGTCCTTGGTCCCTGGTGGACGCGCCCAACGACCGTAGCCGGGCGGTGCCGGCCGGGCGGAGGGTGGAGCCGTCGGCCGAACTGACGCCACCCGTCTGACGCCACCGTCTGGAGCCCGCTGTGACCGTCGTACATCCCGGAAGCAACGCCCGGCGCACCGCCGAGGACCCGCACGACGGACCGCGCCGACGGGTCGGCCCGCTGGCCGCGCTGGACGGGCGGCTGCCCGGTGCCCACGACCTGCTGCTGATGCAGTGCCCCAGTTCGCTGCGGCCGCTCACCGGTGGCGAACTGCCGGACTGGGCGCGCGCGGTGCTGCGGGTGCACCCCTGGGTGACGGTCGGCCGGGCCCCGGCGGTGGTCGGCGATCCGGCGGACCTGCCGTACCCGCAGCGCTGCACCCGTGACCCGGAGGCCGCGCCCGAGCTCTGGTTCCCGGTGACCGTGCGCGGCCCGCGGCCCGGGCAGCGGCTGGACGCACTGGCGCCCTGGGCGGCGGTGGCCCGGACGCTGCGGCCCGAGCAGCTGGCCGAACGGCGCCAACGGCTCGCTCCCGAGCGGCTCGCCAGGATCCCGGCCCTGGCCCTGCTGCCGGAGGTCGGCCGACTGGTCGCGGACCACCGGATGCCCTGGGGCCCGATCGGCGCGGTCGGCTACGAACTGGGCAGCGGGGTGCCGGTGGCCGGACCGCTGAGCCCGCTGCGGCTGGTGCTGCGCTCCCCGCAGCCGGTCAGCCGGCGCGACGCGCTGCAGTTGCGGCGGGCGCTGACCAAACTGCCGGTCCCGATCCAGGCCGAACTGGAGACCCGGCACGGCTCCGTCCAGCTCGCGGACTACGCCGCCGGCTCCCACAGCCTCACCCTGCTCACCGCGTACGGCCCCCGGGAGGTCCACGACCCGTGGTTCCCCCGGGGCCCGTTCGCGTGACGGACGGCCTCAGCCGGACCGGGTGGTGCGACGGTCGCCGGCCGATGTCGATCCGGCCGGGTCCGCTCCGACGTCATGGTGTGCGGCGCCCCGCCGCGCGACGACGCAACGAGGACTGCCGAGGTACGGCCATGGATCAACTGCTCAGAGTGATGAATTTCTGCGTCTCCGGTGACGGCGTCGCCGCCGGGGAGCACCAGCGCCTGGAGCTCCCGTTCGGCCTCGACCGCCCCGAGAGGCTGTTCTCCTGGGCCGGGGCCACGGCGAGCTGGCCGATGCGCACGGATTCCGGGGGCAGCCGGGGCCTGGACGACTACTTCACCCGGGACTTCCCCCGCAACATCGGTGCCGAGATCATGGGCCGCAACAAGTTCGGGCCCCAGCGCGGGCCCTGGCAGGACCACGAGTGGCGCGGCTGGTGGGGTGACGAGCCCCCGTTCCACACTCCGGTGTTCGTCATGACGCACTACGAGCGGCCGTCGTTCACGCTCTCCGACACCACGTTCCACTTCGTCGCGGGCGATCCGGCCAGCGTCCTCGAACGGGCGAAGGACGCCGCGGCGGGCAAGGACGTGCGGCTCGGCGGCGGGGTCTCCACCATCCGGCAGTTCCTCGACGCCGACCTGGTCGACACCCTGCACGTGGCGGTCTCGCCGGTGGAGTTCGGGTCCGGCCTGAAGCTCTGGGAGTCCCCCGAGGAGCTGCTCGACCGGTTCCACCTGGAGGTCGTGCCCAGCCCGAGCGGCGTGACGCACCACCTGTTCTGGCGGAGGTGACGCCGGGGGGATGACGCGAGGGCCCACGACCCGGCGGCGGGTCGTGGGCCCCGGTCGTCCGCGGCGGGAGCAGGCCGTCAGCCGCTGACGCTGGGCGCGCCGGTCTCCAGGTGGCCGGTGAACCGCTGCGACCAGCTGCTGTCGGCGTCCACCGTCACGGTGAAGTCGTACCAGCCGTTGGCGTAGGCGACCGCGTTGAAGTAGTCGCTGACGCTGCCGCCGGCCGGGACCTGGTAGGTCCAGGGGCCGTCCGTGCGGTAGTTGTTGGAGGCGATGGTGAAGGTCAGCGCCGTGCTGCCGCTGTTGGCCAGCTTGAAGTAGACCGCGAGCTTGCCGGTGCCCGGCTCGACGGCGTACGAGGCGGTGACGGCGGCGTTCTTGCCCGCCTTGGTGGCGTCGCCCTTGAAGCGGCGCAGGAAGCGGTTGGGGCCGACCACCGTGAGGTCGTACGGCCCGCCGCCGAAGCCGGTGCCGCAGTTGAAGAAGTCGCTGGTGCTGCCGCCCGGGTCGACGGTGTACTGCCAGGGGCCGCCGCTGCGGTAGGCGTTGGCGTAGGCGGCGAAGTGCGCGGACTTGGTGGCCGCGGCGCCCTGGTTGGCCATCGCGATCCAGACCTTCATCACCCCGCCCGAGCCGAACTCCAGGTGGTCCAGGTTGGCGTTCGGCTGGTACGGCAGGGCGCGGGCCTGCCGGGTGCCGGACTCCTGCACCGGGAGCTGGTTGTTGACCGGGGCCGGGTTGGGCAGCGGGCCGCAGGCGGACAGGCCGATGGTCTGCGAGGTGTCGGGCAGCGCGGGCAGCCCGTACACCGGGTTGGCGAAGTCGAACACGCTGGTCAGGTCGCCGCAGACGCGGCGGCGCCAGTCGCTGATGTTCGGACTGGTGGCGGGCGTGCCGAGGGCGGCCGTCCAGGTCTCCAGGAAGCGCAGCACCGAGGTGTGGTCGAAGGTCTCGGAGTTGACCCAGCCGCCGCGGGTCCAGGGCGAGACGGCGATCATCGGGACGCGGAAGCCGAGGCCGATGTTGGTGCCGCTGTAGAACTCGCCGGGGGTGCCGGCCGGGGCGACCGGCGGCGGGACGTGGTCGAAGAAGCCGTCGTTCTCGTCGTAGTTGATGAAAAGGATGCTGGAGTTGAAGACGTTCGGGTCCGCGTTGAGCGCGTCGATCACCATGTGGACGAAGTGCGCGCCGTCGGCCGGGGTGGCGTACGGGTGCTCGGAGGAGGCCTGGTCGGGGACGATCCAGGAGACCTGCGGCAGCGTGCTGGCCAGCACGTCGGCCTTGATCGCGGCGACGATGTCGTCCGGGGTCCGGCCGGTGACCTTGGGCACCGAGCCCATGCCCTTGACGGCCAGCGGGCTGCCCGCCGGGGCGCCGGAGAACTGGCTGAAGTAGGCGAGGGCGTTGTCGCCGTAGTTGTCGGCGGCGTTCTGGTAGACCTTCCAGCTGACGCCGGCGTTCTCCAGCGCCTCGGCGTAGGTCTGCCAGCGCAGGCCCTTCTCGTCGCCGCCGTCGTAGGCCGGGCCGCCGGCGGTGCCGGCGGGGTCGATCTGGCCGGACCAGTGGTAGGTGCGGTTGGGGCCGGTCGCGCTGAGCACCGAGCAGTGGTAGGCGTCGCAGAGGGTCCAGTTCTCGGCCAGTGCGTAGTGGAACGGGATGTCCTGGCGGGTGAGGAAGCCGAGGGTGCGGACGTTGCCCTTGGCGGCGACCCAGGAGTCCATCTTGCCGCCGTTCCACGCCTTGTGCTGGTCGCTCCAACCGTGGCTGAGGTCGCCGTTGCACTGGGCGAGGCGCTCGGGGTCGGCGCCGCCGGCCGGCTTGGTCTGGCTGAACTGCCACGGGTACTGGCGGGAGAGCAGGCCGTTGGGCTGGTTGAAGACGCTGTAGCCGCCGGCGATCTGGATCGCGCTGCGGTCGGCGAAGCCGCGTACGCCGCGCAGGGTGCCGAAGTAGTGGTCGAAGCTGCGGTTCTCCTGCATCAGGATCACCACGTGCTGCGCGTCGGTGATGGTCCCGGTGCTGGTGAGTGCGGTGGTGGAGGCGGCGGCGGGCGCGGTGCCCGGGGCGGCTCCGGCGGCGCCGGTGCCGGCCACGGCGAGGCCGGCCGCGGCGGCTCCCGACAGCGTGACGAACTTCCTACGACTCAGCTCGGCCATCAGTCCGGCCCGTCCCTTCGCTGGCGATGTTGTGTACACAAGTCGGGCTCACTCGATCGCGGAGAAGTCTCCACCGCACTCGGAGCGGGCCACCAGGTCCGTGCGGCAGGGTTGGCGGACTGTTCGTCGGAGGGTCACCGGAGTTCGCCGGGGCGTCACCGAGCGACGCCGGGCTGAACGGGCGGTCGAGTCGGTGGGGAGGGGTTGCGGTGGTCGGGCCGGGGGTCGCCGTGGCCGGGCCGGAGGCGCGGTGGTCAGCGGTCCTGCACGTCGATGCCCAGCGCCTGGGCGAACTGCGGTGCCAGCTCCAGCAGTTGGGTGGAGCTGATGACCGCCCCGCGCAGCCCCTGGTGGCCGTCGGCCAGGCCCAGCCGGACGGCGCCGCGCAGGTCCGTCCTGCTCAGCGTCGCACCGCGCAGCCGGACCTCCTCCAGCGTCGAGCCGGGGAAGGACACCCCGGTCAGCTTCGCCCCGCCGAAGTCCACGTCGCGCAGCAGGCAGTCCTCGAAGACCACGTCCCGCAGCACGGCCGACCGCAGGTTGACCGCCTCCAGCTTGCAGCCGCGGAACACGACGCGGCGCAGCGCCGAGCCGTACCCCGCGACCCCGGCCAGCACGCCGCCGACGAAGGCGCTGTCCTGCCACTCGGAGTCGCTGAGGTCGCAGGCCACCCAGCGGCCGGCCTGCACCCAGACCTCGTTGAACCGGGACTGGCGCAGCTTGACCCCGCTGAGCGCGACGCCGGTGAAGGCGCACTCCAGGAAGACCGCCCCGGCGCCCGACTCGTCGGTGTGCTCGCCGCCGTCGAAGTGCGCGGTGTCGTACCGCTCGTCGCTGCGCAGCGGCCCGGTGTGCGGGCGCAGCAGCTCGGCGTACGGCAGGTCGTCGAGCCGGTCGGGGGCGGAGCGGGGCATGGCGGCACCTTGCGGTCGGGGGTGGACGTCGTCTCGCCCGCATGCTCGCACGCGGCACCGACAACGGCCCGCAGCGACGGTATCCGGCACCGACCCACGCCCGGCAGCGACGGCAGCTGCGCCCGCTCCGGCAGCTCCCGCACCGGACCGTCCCAGGAGCGGCGGAACCCCGGACCGGCCGCGCGGGGCGGCCGGCCGGGGGTCCGGTGGGTCCGTCAGCCGCGCGCCCAGAGGGAGTTGACGCGGCTGCGCTCGGTGCCGTTCGGGTAGGGGTTGGTGCAGGAGGTGCCGGGGCCGCCGCCCGACATCAGCTCGCTGCACGGGCCGGAGTAGTGGTCCGGCAGGCCGAGCACGTGCCCGGTCTCGTGGGCGGTCACCCGCACCGAGTTGTACTGCCGGTTCTGCTGGTAGTCGAGGAAGATGTAGCCGCGCCCGTGCCCGTCGGTGCTGGCGTACGAGCCCCGGCTGTCGTTGCCCTCGTAGTAGCGGAAGTCGGCGGCCGAGCCGGAACGCAGCTGCACGTTGGCGACCGAGCTGTTCCAGATCTGCGCGGCCTGGGATATCTGGGTGCGGAAGGACGGGGCCGAGCTGGCGTCGTAGGTGACCACGACGGTCGCCAGGCCGGGGTTGGCGGCCTGCTTGGCCTTCGCGGAGGCCATCACGGCCTGGAAGAAGGCCTGGTTGTCCGCGGTCTCGGCGGCCGAGCCGGCGTACGTCGAGGCGGTGTAGCCCTGCACGGCCGGGGCGGCCGGAGCCGCGGTCGCGGCGGTGGCGGGCAGCACGGCGAGGCCGGCTGCGAGAGCGAGGCCGAGGGTGGCGGACAGCACGGATCGCTTCATGTGGGGGTCTCCGATTCCTGTGGTGCCGTGGCCGGTTGGGGGCCGGCTCGGGGGGACACCTGGTCAACGGGTGATGTCCCCAGAGCTTCGGGCAGCCCGGCGGGCGCGCGGATGATGTCAACCCGCGATAGCCCCGTGCAATACCCCCGGGGTCGCGCCGATTCGAGCCGTCTTTCCCTCGTCTTGACCCAACCGTGCCCCTGGCATTCCGTTCCGGTGGGGGCTAGGCTCCGATGCGGGGAAGTACCCGGAGCGGCGGGCCGCCCGATTCCGGCCGAGCGGCCCGCCGCGCCCGAACTCGCTTACCTGGTGGCCTGCTTGGCTGCCGCAAGACCGTTCTCCCAGAGGAAGTCGACCTGGCTGCGCTCGGTGGCGTCGGGGTACGGGTTGGTGCAGGAGGGGCCGGGGCCGCCGCCCGACATCAGCTCACTGCACGGCCCGGAGTAGTGGTCCGGCAGGCCGAGCACGTGCCCGGTCTCGTGGGTGGTGACGCGCACCGAGTCGTATTCCTGGTTCTGCTGGTAGTCGAGGAAGACGTAGCCGTGGCCGTGCCCGTCGGTGCTGGCGTAGGAGCCCTGGCTGTCGCTGCCCTCGTAGTACGAGAAGTCGCCGTTGCCGCCGGTCTCCTGGAGCCGCACGCTGCGCACCGAGCCGTTCCAGATCTGCGCGGCGGTGGCGATCTGACTGGTGAAGGAGGGCGCGTTGCCGGTGTCGTAGGTGACGGTGACGGTCCGCAGCCACGGGTTGGCGGCCTGCTTGGCCTTGACCGAGGCCACCACGGCCTGGAAGAAGGCCCGGTTGTTCACGGCCTCCGCGGTCGAACCGGCGTACGCGGCCGGGGTGTAGCCCTGGACGGCCGGGGCGGCGGGCGCGGCCGGGGCGGCGACGGCGGTGGTGGGCAGGGTCGCGAGGCCGGCCGCGAGGGCGAGGCCCAGGGCGGCGGACAGCACGGATCGCTTCATGTGGGGGCTCCGAATGCACGGTGCGCCGCCCCGCCGGGACCGGTGGGGGCCGGGCACGACGGCGGCGCACGATGGGGGCCGCCCCGGCCGGTGGCGGGGGCGGGTTGCTGCCCCCGAGCTTCGACCCGCCCGGGCCCGTCGCGGATGATGTCAACCGGCGATAGCACCACCGCATACCGGAGGGGTTCCGATGCGCCTCCTCCCGAGCACCTTTGATTGCCTGTCATGTCCTTGGCGAGATGGCTCGATGGCGTCTATGCTCCCGACGTGGAGCTCGACGTGAGACACCTCCGGGTGCTGTGCGCGATCGCCGACAGCGGCAGCCTCCGCAAGGCCGCGCTCCAGCTCGGCATGACCCAGCCCTCCCTCACCACCCAGCTGCACCGCATCGAACGGGCCATCGGCGGAACCCTGTTCACCCGCGAGCAGACCGGCAGCCGGCCCACCGCGCTCGGCCACTCGGTGCTCTCCCGGGCCCGGCCGGTGATCACCGAGATGGCCGCCCTGGTGGCCGCCGCCCGCCAGGAGGCCCGCGACGCGACCGGGCCCGGCCGGAAGCGGCGGCTGCGCATCGGCAGTGTCGGCAGCCGGGCGGTCGCCGCCTGGCTGCGCCGGGTGCACGAGCGGCTGCCCGACACCGACACCACCATCCACGTCGACGTCTCGGCCAGCGCGCTGCTGCGGATGGTCGCCGCCGACCAGTTGGACGTGGCCTTCGTGCACGAGAGCGAGGGCTTCCCGCTGCGGGTGCCGCCGGACGCCGAACAGCGGGTGCTGATGGCCCGCGAGCCGCAGTACGTCGAACTCGCCGCCGGGCACCCGGCCGCCGCCCGTCCGGTCGTCCGCCTCGCCGACCTCGCCGGGGACACCTGGATGGTCGACCCGACCGCCGACCACGAGTACGCGGCGATGCGCCGGGTGTTCACCGAGGCCGGGCTCAACCCCCGGGTGCTGCAGGTACGGGACAACGCCACCGCCGCCGAGCTGGTCGCCTCCGGCGAGGCCGTCCGCCCCTGCCAGCCGACCTCACCGCCCGGGCCCGGCACGGTCGTCCGACCGGTGGACGGCGACCCGCTGGCCGTCCGGCTGCTGTTCACCTGGCGGCCGTGCGCGCTCAGCCCGCCCGCGCTGGACGCGCTGTACGGCGAACTGCGCGCCGCCTACCTGGATCTGGCCAAGGTCAACCCGGCCTACCTGGCCTGGCTGGCGCGGCACGAACCGGTGCTGCTGGGGCGGGGGCAGGGCCTGCCCTCAGGGGCCCCGTAGCGCGCTCCCGGCCGCCCCGGGGGCCGTCCCCCGAAGGTCCCGGGGCCGCTCCCGGCCGTCCCCGGGACCGCTGTCATGCGCCCCGGAGCGCGCCCTCCCGGCTGTGCAGCAGCACACCCGTCGCCACCATCAGCGCGCAGACCACGCCCGCCGCCGCCACCCCGGGGCCGCCGAGCGCGGTGCAGGCCAGCACCAGCGCGGCCCCGACCGGCGCCACCGCCTGGGCGGCCGGGCCGCGCTTGGTGTGCCGGGAGTGCAGGAACCAGACCGTGACCAGGTACACCGCGGTGGGCACGGTGACCGTCGCGGTGGCGGCGGCCTCGGAGATCTCCGCCTTGTGCACGGCCGACTCCACCGCCACCTCCAGCCCGGCGCCGATCGCGGCCGCCGAGCCGAACACCAGGTAGTGCCCGTACCCCCACGCGAAGGCCTGCCGGTTGGAGCGCAGGTGCTCGTGGACGGGCCGGGCGAAGTAGATCCACCAGGCGGAGAAGCAGATCAGCAGACCGCCCATCGCCACCGGCACCAGCCGGCCCAGCTCCTCGTGCGCGTCCACCGCCGACTGCACCGCGACGGTCGCCGCCGCCACCGTCTCGCCGAGCACGATCAGGGTGAACAGCCCGTACCGCTCGGAGATGTGGTGCGGGTGCCAGGACGTCTGCGTCCGCAGCTCCGCGATCACCGGCACGGCCAGCTCGCACAGCACGCCGATCGGGACGACGTACGGGCGCACCTCGGGCGGCAGGAACAGCAGCACCACCCAGCCGACCTGGCAGACGGTGATCCCCACCGCGTACCGCAGGGCGACCCGGCGCGCCTCGCCCTGCTCGCCGGCCGCCGCACGCAGCCACTGCGTCACCATCGCGAGCCGCATCACCACGTAGCCGGTGATCGCCAGGGTCAGGTCCTGGGTGGCGAACATCCGCGGCACCCCGGCGGCGAGGATCAGCACACCGGCGATCTGCACCAGCGTGGTGATCCGGTACGGCACGTCGTCGCAGTCGTACGCCGAGGCGAACCAGGTGAAGTTCATCCAGGCCCACCAGATGGCGAAGAAGGCCAGCGCGTAGCCGCGCAGCCCCTCCCCGTAGTGCCCGGTCGCGAGGAAGTGGGCCAGTTCGCGCCCGGCCTGGCCGACCGCGACCACGAAGCAGAGGTCGAAGAAGAGTTCCAGCGGGGTGGCGACCCGGTGCGGCTCGTGCCGGTCGCGCGGGACCATCCGGCGCACCGGCGGCGGGTCGACGTGGTGTGCGCGGGGCGCCACAGCGGCGGGGTCACTGGCCATCGGAGCTGCTCCGGGGTCGGGAGGGTCAGGAGGGGCGGGTCGTCCCGCGCATCCTGGCAGCACTCCGGGCCCGGCGCACGCACCACCGCGACGCGTGCGCCGGTGGGCGCGAGCCGGGAACACCCCGGACAGGATGCCCCCTCATGTCCCTTTTTTCCTTGCCGTCAGCCGTAGTTGACGCTGCGGTGCGCGAACCGGGTGACAGCACGGCGGGTTTCCGGACGCGCCCCGCGCGCTGCGCCACCCGGGGCCGGAGCGCCGCTAGATTCATCCCCGGTCGGAAGAGCGCGGGCCCTGCGGGGTCCCATGACACGGGCGGCCTGCGGGCAACGCGGAAGGTCAAGGCGGGTGACGGGACAGCGGGGGCGGCACAGCCGACCTTCCCGTGTCCGCACCACCGGCCTCGTGATCACCGCGCTGCTCGCCAGCGCCTGCCGTGCGGTCCGGCTCGCCGTGTCGGCGGCGGCTACTTCTCCCAGCCGACCTTGCTGTAGTCCTCCGCCGCGAGACCGAACGCCCCGTAGTTGGCGAGGCCCTTGCGCACCGCCACGACCGTGGGCCGCTGGTAGAGCTCGACGGTGTGGCCGAGCTCCCAGATCTTCGCGTCCGCCTGGTTGTAGAGCTTCGCGGCCTCCGCCGGGTCGACCGTCCCGGCCGCCTTCTTCAGCAGGCCGTCGATCTCCGGGGTGCCCAGCCGCGAGGGGTTGCTGAAGGTGTTGTCGCCCACCGGCAGACGGAAGTTGGCCAGACTCTTGGAGTCGGGGAAGGAGTCGGTGTTGCGCCAGCTCGCGATGTCGAACTTGCCGGGGGTCACGTACTTGGCGAAGTAGTCGTTGGCGGCCACCTTGTCCAGGTCGACCTTGACCCCGACCGCCTGCCACATCGCCGCCGCCGCGGTGGCGAGGTCGAGCTGGGCCTGCGTGGAGCCGTCGCTGAGCACCCAGTGCAGTTCCAGCGGCCGCCCGTCCTTGGTGCGCGGCTGACCGCTTCCGCCCTCCTGCCAACCCGCCTCGTCCAGCAGCTTCTTGGCGGCGGGCGGGTCGAACTTCGCCCACTCGCCGGAGTTGTCCTGGTAACCGGCCTGGTTGGGCATGATGATGTGGTTGCCGAGCGGCTTGAACTCCACCGGCACCCCGTTGTTGGCGATCTTGATCAGCGCCGAGCGGTCGATCGCCCGGCCGAGCGCCTGGCGGACCCGCTGGTCCGCCAGCGCGCCGGTGCCGCCGAAGGAGATGTGCACCTCGTCCCACGGGCTGGCGGCCCGGATCACGGTGTCCTTGGCGTTCTTGAGCTGGCCGTACGCGGTGGCGGTGCCGGCCGAGGCGAGGTCGATCTCGTTGTTGAGGTACGCCTGGGTGCTCGCCGCCTTGTCCATCACCCGGAAGGTGATCCGGTCGAGCTTGGCCCGGGTGCCCCACCAGGCCGGGTCCGGGACGAGGCTGATGGTCTGCGCGGTCTTGTCCGCCACGCCGATCTTCAGCGGGCCCGCGGTGATCGGGACCTTCTCCACCCAGCCCTTGTTGAAGTCGTCCGGGGTGGAGATCCCGGCCGCCGGGACCAGCGGGCGGAACAGGTTCTGCCAGTCCGCGTACGGCTCGGAGAAGGTGACCTTCACCTCGCTCGGGTCGGCGCCCTGCTCGACCGCGGAGATCAGCTCGTAGCCGGACGGGTCGTAGCCGTTGTACGCCGGGTCCTTGCCGTTGCTCGTCTGCCAGTCGGCCCTGAAGTCCAGGTAGCTCAGCGGCTTGCCGTCCGACCAGGTGGCCTTGGGGTTGAGCTTGTACGTGACCACCTGCGGCGAGGTCGAGGTGACCTTGGCCTCCACCAGGTAGTTCGGGTTCGGCCGGAAGGTGCCGGAGGCGTCGGTGTCGAAGAGCGTCGGCTCCAGGGCGCGGACGAGGTTCACCGTGTCGGTGTAGGAGCCGCCGTCCACCTGCAGCGGGTTCCACTGGGTGATCCACTGGTCCAGCGCGAAGCGCACCTCGCCGCCGTCCTTGAGCTGGTCCGGCGCCTTGGCGTTGATGTCCTGGGAGTCCTGTCTCGGCGGCTCGCTCTTGGCCACGTCACCGGACGAGCCGGCCCCGCCCGAGGTGCACGCGGTGACCGCGAGCGCGACGGCGACGGCCGCGGCGGCGGCCCGGCCGAGACGGCGGGCCGTGGTGGAAGCGTCCATGAGGGTCCCCCTGGTGAGGTCGGCGTGCTCTGCGTGGTCGGCGTGCTGCGTGGCCTGCGTGCTGCGCAACGTGTGCGAGTCGCGGTGCGGGTCAGGACAGGAGTTCGGGCGCGGCAGGCATGACTCGGCTTGAGCGTGGGCACTCAAACGGCACCGAGCCAGAGGAACCTAACAGCGGATCAGATCCGCCACCAGGGGGAGGAGAGCACACCTGATCCACAAGCCACGGGCGGCGATGCCGCCGAAACACCGCCGCCGTCCACGAGTGCTTCACTCTGGCCTGCGCATTCCCACCTACCTTTCCCCTCCCGCCATCTGACGCCCCGACCGGGCCCCGACCGAAGGCCACCACCCGATGCCCATCAGACGCGTCGGCCCCACCCCGACCCCGGGCGGCCGTTGATGCTCAGCTACCTGGCGAAGCGGCTGGGCTACTACGCGGCACTGCTGCTCGCCGCCGTCTTCCTGGCGTACGCGATCTCCGCGACCGCCCTGCAGCCGCGCACCTACTTCGACGCCAAGGTCCCGCGCCCGTCCGCCGCCTCGGTCGAACGCCAGCTCACCGCGCTCAACCTGAACGACCGCACCCCGGTGGTCGAGCGCTTCGGCCACTGGGCCGGCGGCCTGCTCCACGGCGACCTCGGCCGGACCATCCACGACACCCCGGTCACCGACGACTTCGGCCGCCGGGTCTGGGTCTCGCTGCGGCTGCTGCTGCTCGGCAGCCTGCTCGGCATGCTCCTGGGCGTCGCCGTCGGAGCGTGGAGCGCCGTCCGCCAGTACCGGATCTCCGACCGGCTGCTGACCGTGCTGTCCTTCGTGCTGCTCTCCACACCGGTCTTCCTGGTCGCGCTGTTCCTCAAGAACGGCGCCATCGCCGCCAAGGACGCGGCCGGCCACGAGGTGATCCCGTTCACCGGCTACGAGACCCCCGGACTCACCGGCGGCCTCGGCACCCACCTCGCCGACTGGGCGCTGCACCTGCTGCTGCCCACCGTCTCGCTGGCCCTCGGCGGCCTCGCCACCTACAGCCGCTACCAGCGCGGCACCATGCTCGACGTACTCGGCTCCGACTACCTGCGCACCGCCGAGGCGAAGGGCCTCACCCGCGGACGGGCGCTGCTGAAACACGGGCTGCGGACCGCCGTGATCCCGATGTCGACCATGTTCGCCTACAGCTTCCTGGGCATCTTCACCGGCGCGATCTTCACCGAGACGATCTTCGGCTGGCACGGCATGGGCGAGTGGCTGATCCAGTCGATCAACGAACAGGACGTCAACTCGGTGGTGGCGATCAACCTGTTCACCGCCGTCGTCGTCCTGGTCTCCGGCTTCCTCGCCGACACCCTGCACGCCGCCCTCGACCCGCGCGTGCGGTCCTGACCGGAGGAGACCGAGATGACCACCCTCTCCGCCGAACCGGCCGAGCCGTCCTCGCCCGCGGACCCCACCCGCCTCCGGGGCGCCGCCCCCGCGCCCCGGGCGGCCGGCCGCGGACGGCTCGTCCTGGCCCGGCTGCTCGCCGCCCGCGGCGCCCTGGTCGGGGCCGTCGTCGTGCTGCTGCTGTTCGCGCTCGCCTTCGGCGGCCCGTACCTCACGCCCTGGCACTACGCCACCCCCGACTTCTCGGCGCTGCACCAACCCCCCTCCGCCGAGCACTGGTTCGGCACCAACGGAGTCGGCCAGGACGTCTTCGCGCAGACCGTCCGGGGGCTGCAGAAGTCGCTGATCATCGGGCTGCTGGTGGCCCTGTTCTCCACCGTGCTGGCCTCCGTGGTCGGCGCCTGCGCCGGCTACTTCGGCGGCTGGGCCGACCGGGCGCTGATGTTCCTGGTGGACCTGCTGCTGGTCTTCCCGGCCTTCCTGGTCATCACCATCGTCTCGGCCCGGCTGAAGAGCGCCGGCTGGATCGCCTTCGTCCTGCTGCTCGCGCTGTTCAACTGGATGATCACCGCGCGGGTGGTCCGCTCGATGACCATCTCCCTGCGCGAACGCGAATTCGTCCGCGCCGCACGGTTCATGGGGGTGCGGCCGGTGCGGATCATCAGCCGGCACATCCTGCCGAACGTCGCCTCCTTCCTCATCATCGACGCCACCATCGCGGTCGGCGGCGCCGTGATGAGCGAGACCGCGCTCTCCTACTTCGGCTTCGGGGTCAAGGCACCGGACGTCTCGCTCGGCACCCTGCTCGCCGCGGGGACCAGCGAAGCCCCGGTGTTCCCCTGGCTGTTCTACTTCGCCGCCGGGCTGCTGGTGCTGTTCGTCCTCGCCGTCAACCTGATCGGGGACGGGCTGCGCGACGCCCTCGACCCCACCTCCGGGGCCGCACCCGGTCGGTCACGTCGGTCCGGTCACTCCCGTTCCCGCCGTTCCGTCAGCCGTTCCGTCAGCCGTAGGAAGCGCCCGTGACCACCACCGTCGAAACCCCGCTGCTCTCCGTCCGGGACCTGCGGGTGGACTTCGCCGGGCCGCACGGCCCGGTCCCCGCCGTACGCGGGGTGGACCTCACCCTGCGGCGCGGCGAGACCCTCGGCATCGTCGGCGAGTCCGGCTCCGGCAAGTCCGTCACCGCGCTGTCCGTGCTCGGACTGCTGCCCGGGACGGCGCGGGTCAGCGGGTCGGTGCGCCTGGACGGACGGGAGCTGGTCGGGCTGCCGGGGCGGGAGCTCGCGGCGATCCGCGGGCGCCGGGTCGCCATGGTCTTCCAGGACCCGCTCTCCGCCTTCACCCCGGTCTACCGGATCGGCGACCAGATCGCCGAAGCCGTCCGCGTCCACCAGCGGGTGGACAGGGCCACCGCGCGCCGCCGGGCCGCCGAACTCCTCGACCTGGTCGGCATCCCGGCGCCCGACCGGGCCCTGGACAGCTTCCCGCACGAGTTCTCCGGCGGCATGCGCCAGCGCGCGATGATCGCCATGGCCGTCGCCAACGAGCCCGACATCCTGCTCGCCGACGAACCCACCACCGCGCTCGACGTCACCATCCAGGCCCAGGTGCTGGACGTGCTGCGCACCGCACGTCGGGAGACCGGCGCGGCGCTCGTCCTGGTCAGCCACGACCTCGGGGTGATCGCCGGGACGGCGGACCGGGTCGCGGTGATGTACGCGGGGCGGGTGGTCGAGACGGCCGGCGTGGACGAGCTGTTCGCGGCCCCGCACCACCCGTACTCGCTCGGGCTGATCGGCGCGCTGCCCCGGCTGGACGGGCGCGGCGGTCCGCTGGTGCCGATCCCCGGCACCCCGGCACCGATGGCCGAGCTGCCCCCGGGCTGCCCGTTCACGGCGCGCTGCCCGCTGGCGGAGGAGCGTTGTTCGGCGGCGGAGCCCGCGCTGGCGCCCACGTCGACAGGGGCTTCGGCAGCCTCGGGGAGCGCTCCCGAGGCTGCGGGCGGGCACCTGTCGGCGTGCGTGCGGTCGGCGGAGCTCGCCGAGCGGCGGCCCGCACCGGCCGAGGTCTACCCCGTACCCGAGCTGCCCGCTGCCTCCGCTCCCGGCGACCGCTCCGACCTGGCGCCCGTCCTCGCGGTCAGCGGCCTCGGCAAAACGTTTCCGCTCCTCAAGGGCACGGTGTTCAAGCGCAAGGTCGGCGAGGTGTACGCGGTGGACGGCGTCGACCTGGACCTGCGGGAGGGCGAGACCCTCGGCCTGGTCGGGGAGTCCGGCTCCGGCAAGTCCACCACGCTGTTCGAACTGCTGCGGCTCGGTGCCCCCGAGACCGGCCGGATCGAACTGCTCGGCCACGACACCGCGCGGCTCACCCGGGCCGAGGCCCACCGGCTCCGCGCCGAGCTGCAGATCGTCTTCCAGGACCCGATGGCGAGCCTCGACCCCCGGATGCCGATCGGCGACATCGTCGCGGAACCCCTGCTCGCCCGGCGCACCCCGCGCGCGGAGATCGCCCACCGGGTGCCCGAACTGCTCCGCCAGGTCGGCCTCGACCCGGACCACGCCGTCCGCTACCCGCACCAGTTCTCCGGCGGCCAGCGCCAGCGCGTCTCGATCGCCCGGGCGCTCGCCGTCCGCCCCCGGCTGCTGGTGCTGGACGAACCGGTCTCCGCGCTGGACGTCTCCATCCGGGCCGGGGTGCTCAACCTGCTGCAGACACTCAAGGCGGAGCTCGGACTCTCCTACCTGTTCGTCTCGCACGACCTCTCGGTGATCCGCCACCTCGCCGACCGGGTCAGCGTGATGTACCTCGGCCGGACGGTCGAGCAGGGCGAGGTCTCCGCCGTCTTCGACCGGCCCCGCCACCCGTACACCCGCGCCCTGCTCTCCGCCGTCCCGCTGCCCGACCCCGCCGCCGAGCGCGCCCGCGACCGCGTCCTGCTCGCCGGGGACCCGCCCTCCCCCACCGAGCGCCGCACCGGCTGCCCGTTCCGCACCCGCTGCCCGCGCCACGCCGGGCTCACCGACCCGGCGGACCGGGCCCGCTGCGAGCGGGAGCGGCCGGCGCTGACCGGCGAGGCCCCGGGCGCGGACCACCGGGCGGCCTGCCACCACCCGGAGCCGTCGTACGCGGGCGGTCGCGGGAGGTGATCACGGCGGTCGGTCACGATGCTCGATCACGATGCTCGGTCACGGCGGGCGATCACCTGCCGTGATCATCCGCCTACGATTCGGTGGATCGGGCCCGGGCCGTGTAATGTCTTCGACGTCAGCAAGCGCCGCTAGCTCAGTTGGTTAGAGCAGCTGACTCTTAATCAGCGGGTCCGGGGTTCGAGTCCCTGGCGGCGCACATGGCAAGGTCTCAGGCCGCTCACTTCGGTGGGCGGCCTGAGGCGTTCCCGAGGCGGGTAGGGGTGGCCCCGTGACGTCCTCCGACTCCCGTCCGCTCCCCGAGGAACTGCTCCTCCTCTGCGCCGCCCATCCGCAGCACGGGCGCTTCCGGGCCCCGACCGCCGAGTTCCACCACGTGGTCGCCGGCGCCGTCCTCGCCGAGCTGCTGCTGGCCGGCGCCATCACCGTCGACGAGCGGTACATCACAGGCCACCAGCCCTTCGGCGCCCGGGACGAGGTCGAGGCCGGGGTGCTGGCCCGGCTGGAGGCGAAGGGCAAGAGCCGGTTCCGGCCCGGGCTCGACCAGGCGATCACCCGGGTGCCGAACCCGCCCGGGTACCGGTTCCACCTCGACCGCCTGGTCGCGGAGGGGTACTGCACCGTGCAGGAGAGGCGGTTCCTCGGCCTGCCGTGGCGCACCTACCCGGCGACCCGGCCCGAGCTCGGACCGCAGACCGCCGCCCGGGTGGCGGCCACCCTGCTGGGCCCCGAGGGCGGGGACGACCGGCCGACGGCCGAACGGGACCGCCAACTGGCCGGGCTGATCGGCGTCGCCGGCCTGGAGCACCGCCTCTACCCCGGCCGGACCGGCGCCCCGGTCAGACGCGCGGTGCGGAAACTGGCCCGGGAGCTGCCCATCCCGCGGGCGGTCGGGCGGGTCAGCTCCAGCAACTGAAACCCCGGCCGGGCGTCCGGCTCCTTCCTCGGCCGACGTGGCACCTCCGTCGGGCCTCCGTCGGCACTTCGGTCGGCGCCTCAGGGGGTGTCGAGCACCGCCGAGGCCACCGCGTCCGGGCGGTCGAACATCACCAGGTGCCCGGCCGGGGCCGTGGTGCGGAAGTCGGCGCCGAGCAGCGCCGCGAGTTCCCGCTGCTCGGCCAGCCAGGCCTCGGTCCGGCGGGTCCGGCAGCCGTCGTCGGCTGCCAGCACGGTGACCGGCAGGTCCTCGGGCAACGGCCGGCTGCGCCGCAGCCCGTCCAGCTCGGCCGCCATGTCGAGGTAGCGCCCGTTCTCCCGCAGCAGCGCGCGCAGCGCCCGGCCGGTGCGGTAGCAGTGCCGGACCAGCGGCGCCGGGGCGAGGTCCTCACGGCGGGCGGTGGACAGCCGGGCCACCGTCCGGCGGACGGTCGGGCCGAGCAGGTAGGGCACCGCGAGGGCGGTGGCGGCGCCGGCCGCCGCCCGGGCCGCCAGGTCGCGCGCGCCGGGCGCCGGGTACGGCCGGGCCCCCGCTTCGACGCTGCCGTCGACCAGGACCAACCCGGCGGCCCGCTCGGGGTGCAGCCTGGCGAAGGCCTCGACGTGGAAGGCGGCGAGCGAGTGGCCGACGACGGTGCAGGGCCCGCGCAGCCCGAGGCCGTCCAGCACCGCCCGGATCCGCCCGGCCTCCCCGGCCGCCGTCGGGGCGGGCCGCCCGGTGGCGGGCTCGGCGGCGCTCAGCCCGTAACCGGGCCGGTCGAAGCGGACCACGGTGCGGTAGGAGGTGAGGAAGGGGACCACCAGGTCCCAGTCGAACCAGCTGCTGCCGAGGCCGCCGCTGAGCAGGCAGACCGGGCCGCTGCCCTCGGTGCGGACGTGCAGCGGGACGCCGTCGATGCGCAGGAAGTGCACCCGGGCACCGGGGTCTCCGGACCGGCGGGGGTCATCCGACCGGCGGGGGACCTGGGGGACGCCGGGGTCGTCGGGTGCGGTCATGCCGGCCTCCGTTCCGGGAGCGGCTCGGCCGGGTGGTGCGGTGTCCTGGCTGGGCACGGTTCCACCCTAACCAGCGGCGAACTCCGCCCCAACCGGAAGGAAAGGGACGGATCGGCCGCCGGTCTCCGGAACCGGTTCGAGGCACCCCTCGGGACCGTGTATTGTTTTCCAGGTCAGCAGGCGCCGCTAGCTCAGTTGGTTAGAGCAGCTGACTCTTAATCAGCGGGTCCGGGGTTCGAGTCCCTGGCGGCGCACAGACACCGGGGAGCCTCTCGCGATCGCGAGGGGCTCCCCGATTTTTTGGCCCTCGAAGTCCGATTTGTGTGTGATGTCGGTCTCGATTGGCGATCCGACGGAGCCGACAGGCCCGTCCTGCTCGTCCAGGGCAGTACAACCGGAAGCGGGACAGAGGTCCCCGACCGATGTCCCCGTCCGTGCCGGCTGCTTCGGTGCGCCCGCAGGAAAGGCCGCGCTTTGTCCAGAAACGCCCAGAGCGGCCGTCGTACGCCGTCGATCGATCTCCGGCCGGTCCAGCGCTTCAAGCGCCCGACCGGCGGCTTCGACGGGGCCGGCGACGAGAAGCCGCGCCGTCCGAAGCGCACCGGCTGGCGCCGACTGATACCCACCTGGCGGATGACCCTGCTCGGCCTCGTCTCGGCGCTGCTGCTCGGCATCGGCCTGTTCGCGCTGGGGATCGCGCTGGTGAAGGTCCCGGACGCGCACGCCGCCGCGACCGCGCAGAGCAACACCTGGCTCTACTCGGACGGCTCGGTGATCACCCGCACCGGCCAGACCAACCGGCAGAACGTCACCCTGGACAAGGTCTCCCCCGCCGCCCAGCACGCGGCGCTGGCCGCCGAGGACCGGAACTTCTACAACGAGGGTGCCGTCAACCTCCAGGGCCTGGTCCGGGCCGCGGTCAACACCGCCAAGGGCGAGGGCACCCAGGGCGGCTCCACCATCACGCAGCAGTACGTGAAGAACACCTACCTGAGCCAGAAGCAGTCGGTCACCCGCAAGGTGAAGGAACTGTTCATCGCCATCAAGGTGGACGCCACCGAGAGCAAGGACGAGGTCCTCTCCGGGTACCTGAACACCTCCTACTACGGCCGCGGCGCCTACGGCATCCAGGCCGCCGCCCAGGCCTACTTCGGCATCGACGCCTCCGCGCTCGACCCCGCGCAGGGCGCCTACCTGGCCACCCTGCTGAACGCCCCGAGCGCCTACGACGTGGCCACCGCGACCGCGGCCGGCAAGCAGAACGCCGTCAACCGCTGGAACTACGTGCTCGACGGCATGGTCAAGGAGGGCTGGCTCTCCGCCGAGGAGCGGGCGAAGACCACCTTCCCGGACGTCCGGGACCCTCAGCCGAACCCGGGCCTGTCGGGCCAGGCCGGCTACCTGGTGGACGCGGCCACCCAGTACCTGACCTCCAGCGGGGTCATCAGCGAGACCGAGCTGGCCAAGGGCGGCTACACGATCAAGCTGAGCATCGACCCGGGCCGCCAGCAGGCCCTGCAGGACTCCGTCCAGGCGCAGCTGCACGACACCCTGAACCCGGACAAGCGGAAGAAGGACGCGGCCGCCCAGGCCGGCGCCGTCTCGGTGGACCCGAAGTCCGGCGCGATCGTCGCCCTGTACGGCGGCGTCGACTACGTGAAGCACTACGTGGACAACGCGACCCGGCGCGACTACCAGGCCGGATCGACCTTCAAGGCGATCGCGCTGGCCGCCGCCTTCGAGAACGGCGCCAAGACCCAGGACGGCCGCACCGTCACCCCGCACACCGTCTACGACGGCACCAGCGGCCGGAAGGTCCGCGGAGGCAAGGGCACCCCGTACGCGCCGCCGAACGAGGGCGACCGGAGCTACGGGCAGATCACCCTGCAGCAGGCGATCGACTGGTCGGTCAACTCGGCGTTCGCGCAGCTCGCGCAGGACACCGGGCTGCAGAAGGTCAAGGACACCGGCATCGCGCTGGGCCTGCCCGGCAACACCCCGGGGCTCGACCCGGTGCCCTCCATCCCGCTGGGCGCGGCCACCCCGAGCGTGCTCGACATGGCCGGCGTGTACGCCACGCTGGACAACGGCGGCAAGCAGATCACCCCGTGGCTGGTGCAGTCGGTGGACCGCGAGGGCGAGGCCATGCCGCTGCCCGCGCACAAGACCACCCAGGCGGTCAGCGCGGACACCGCCGATCAGGTCACCTCGATGCTCCAGGGCGTGGTGAGCGACCCGGGCGGCACCGGCTGGCGGGCGAAGGCGCTCGGCCGCCCGGTGGCGGGCAAGACCGGCACCACCGACGACCAGAAGTCGGTCTGGTTCGTCGGCTACACCCCCGAGCTGGTCACCTCGGTCGCGCTGTTCGGCCAGGACCCGGGCACCGGCGCCCAGGTCAGCCTGAGCGGCGTCGGCGGGATCGACGGCGCGGCGGGCGGCCAGTACCCGGCGCAGATCTGGACCGCCTACATGAAGGCCGCGCTCAAGGGCCAGCCGGTCAGCGACTTCGCGACCCCGGCCGGCGGCGACGACTCCTCGGGCGCCGCCGACCTGCCGACCGCCCCGAGCACGCCGACCGGCACCCCGTCGACGGGCGCCCCCACCGGCGGCCCGAGCAGTGGCGCCACCACCCCGCCGGGCGACGGATCGGGCTCCGGCTCGCCGACGCCCTCGGGCGGCACCGGCGGTGGGGCCACCACCGCGCCGACGGCTCCCGCGACCGACCAGCCGACCAATCAGCCCACCTCCCGGCCGACCGGGCGGCCCACCACGCGGCCGACCCCGACCACGCAGCCGACCGCGGACCCGACCTCGCAGCCGACCACCCAGCCCACGGCCGGGGCGGGCGCGCTCGCGGGGGCGGGGGCGGGGGCGGCGGCCTCGGCGCGCTCCGGGGGCTGACCTGCGGAGAGGCCGTCGACCGGCCCCGACTGGCCTCGGCCGGTCGGGGCCGGTCGACTGTTCGGGGTCGGTCGGCGGTTCAGGGTCGGTCGATCGGCTGATCGGGGCGGTTGATCGGCTCGGCTCGTCGGCTCGACTGGGGGCTCGATTGCTCGGCTCGTCGGCTCGTCGGCTCGGCCCGGTGATTGCGCCACTGCGCACAGTTGAGTGCAGGACCAAATGCCGAAATGGCACCTTACCGAAGCGCCGGTATGACTGTCACAATGCGGCGGTGCACAGATCAACGGCCTCGCCCACCCTCCCTTCGGGCCGAACCCTCGGCCTCGGCCTCGCGCTGGTCTCCGCCTTCGCCTTCGGCGGCTCCGGCACCGCGGCCAAGCCGCTCATCGAGGCCGGGCTCTCCCCGCTGCACGTGGTGTGGCTGCGGGTCACCGGCGCCGCCGTGGCCCTCCTCCCGATCGCCTACCGGCACCGGGACGCCGTGCTGCGTCGCCCCGGCCTGCTGCTCGGCTTCGGCCTGCTCGCCGTGGCCGGCGTCCAGGCCTGCTACTTCGCGGCGATCTCCCGGATTCCGGTCGGCGTCGCCCTGCTCATCGAGTACCTCGGGCCGCCGCTGCTGATCGGGTACGTCAAGTTCGTCCAGCGCAAGCCGATCAGCCGGGGCGCGGCCATCGGCGCCGGTGTCGCGGTGGCCGGGCTGGCCTGCGTGGTCGAGGTCTGGAACGGTCTGAGCTTCGACGCCCTCGGCGTGCTGTTCGCCCTCGGCGCGGCCTGCTGCCAGGTCGGCTACTTCGTGCTCGCCGACGCCGGACGCCGGGGTGACCGCCCGGTCGACCCGCTCGCCGTCAGTGCGTACGGGCTGCTCATCGGCGCCGCCCTGCTCACCGTCGTCACCCGGCCCTGGCAGGCCGACTGGAGCCGCCTGGGCGGCGACGTGGTGATGAACGGGCACAGCCTGCCCGCGTTCGTCCCGGCCCTGTGGATGGTCCTGATCGCGACCGTGCTCGCCTACCTGACCGGCGTGGCCTCGGTCGGGTACCTCTCGCCGCCGATCGCCGGGGTGGTGGCCAACCTGGAGGCGGTGGTCGCCACCGTGCTGGCCTGGGTGCTGCTCGGTGAGCACCTGGGGCTGCCGCAGATCGTCGGCGGTCTGCTGGTGCTGGCCGGGGCCTTCGCGGCGCAGGCGAGCGCCTCGGGAGCGGAGGGGAAGGCGGCGACGGACGCGGCGGCCGCGGCCCCCGTACCCGTGACGGGTCCGGCGGACAGGGACGGAAGCCGGGACGGGGACGTGGACGTGGACGGCTCGCGCGGAACCGGCGGCGGCCACGGCTCCCGGGAGCGGGAGCGGGTGGCCGCCGAGCACGGGGTCAGCGGCCGGTCCAGCCGAACCAGTCGAAGTGATTGAGCGGCCAGACGACGGCCGACACCGGGCCGACCACGTTGCCCACCGGCACGGCGCCGCCACCGGGGCCGCGCTGGTGGTAGCGGGAGTCGGACGAGTCGCTGCGGTGGTCGCCCTCGACCCAGACGTAGCCTGCGGGCACCTTCACCGGACCGAAGTCCAGGCCCGCGCAGGAGTCGTCACCCGGGTGCAGGTACGGCTCGACCACCGTCCGCCCGTCGACGCTCAGCGTGCTGCCGTCGCACTGCACGGTCTGGCCGCCGGTCGCGATGACCCGCTTGACCAGGTAGTTGTCGTCCTTCGGTGGCACCAGCCCGACGAAGCTGAGCGCCGAGCTCACGGCGTTGGTGACCGGGTTCGAGTCGACGGGCTGCGGCGGCAGCCAGCCGCCCGGGTCCTTGAACACCACCGGCTGCCCCGCCTCCGGCTCCCAGCCGGTCAGCGGTGCCAGCTTGTTCACGCCGACCCGGTCGCCGATCCGCAGGGTGTTCTCCATCGAGCCGGACGGGATGGAGAACACCTGGAACAGGCAGGTCTTGATCAGCAGCGCGACCGCCAGGCCGACCACGATCATCATCGGCAGTTCGATCCACCACGGCCGGGGACGACGACCCGACCGGCCCGCACGACCCCTCCCGTCCGATCGGACGGCCCGACGACCGCCCGCGCCGCGGGCCCGACGGCGGGCCTCGGCGCGACCGCCGGTCCCCCGGTGGGCGGTCGGGGCGTCCTGCGCGGCGGGGTCGCCGGGTGTTCCGCTGGGCGTTTCGCTGGGCGTTTCGGGCAGGTTCACCGCCATCGTCGCTGCTCCACCTCTCCGGCTGGGGAAACCTGCACGGTACGCCACCCCCGGAGCCTGGCGAAATCGGGCATTTAGCCGCCGCCGACATCACCGGGTGTCCCGGCCCCGCTCCGGACGCGCTTCGGACGTGCCGGACGTACTCCGGACGTGCTTCACAGGTGCTCCGGGACCCGGGTGGGCCCCTCACTCCCGCGGCCTCCCCCGTCCAGGAGCCGCGGCCCGCCCGTCAGGCGCGGGCGATGGCCTCGTGGTGCCGGATGACCTCGGCGATGATGAAGTTCAGGAACTTCTCCGCGAAGACCGGGTCCAGCTTCGCCCCGGCAGCCAGCTCCCGGAGCCGCTTGATCTGGTCCCGCTCGCGCGCCGGGTCGGCCGGCGGCAGCTTGTGCTCGGCCTTGAGCCGGCCGACCCGCTGGGTCGCCTTGAACCGCTCGGCCAGCATGTGGACCACCGCGGCGTCGATGTTGTCGATGCTCTCGCGCAGGCTGGTCAGCTCGGCCCGTACGGCGTCGTCGATCCCCTCGGACAGGGTGGTGTCGGGGGTCGTGGGGTGGTCCGTCATCGGGGCGGCTCCCGGTGTGTCTGGGTGGGCACCCGGCCGTGCGACGGCCGGGCTCGGGCCCGGGCAAATCTAACAGGGCCCCTGCTCCGGCCCGGCACCGCGGACGGATCCGTCCACCATCCGGACAGCATCCGGGCCCCCGGGTGGCTGTCCGGAACCCTCCCGGCGTCCCGCGCCGCCGGGCCGTCCGACCGGCGTGACACGCCGGTCCCGGCGCGGGGCTGCCCGTAGGCTGGTGCGTGCATGACCGGAAGTGACCACTCAGCTGTCCCCCGTGATGGAGGTACCGATCGTGGCAACCACCCGCACCGCTCGTACGGCCTGGGAGGGCAACCTCCTCCAAGGGCAGGGCCGGACGACCTTCGTCTCGTCCGGGATCGGCACGTACCCGGTGTCCTGGCCGGCCCGCGCCGAGCAGGCCAACGGCAAGACCAGCCCGGAGGAGCTCATCGCGGCCGCTCATTCGGCCTGCTTCTCGATGGCCCTCTCGCACGGCCTGGCCGGTGCCGGCACCCCGCCCACCACGCTGGACACCCAGGCCGACGTCACCTTCCAACCGGGTGAGGGCATCACCGGCATCCACCTGAGCGTCACCGGCGTCGTACCCGGCCTGGACGAGGCGGGCTTCGTCAAGGCCGCCGAGGACGCCAAGGCCAACTGCCCGGTCAGCCAGGCCCTGACCGGCACCACCATCACCCTCGACGCCACGCTGGCCTGACCTGTCCGGCCGCTTCCGCCGCCGCCCGTCCGACCGCCCCGTCCCACCCCGGCGCGCAACCAGCGCCCAGGGGCGCGACATCGGCGCACGCGCCCCTGGCGCACATCATGTGATGTGCACTGGGGGCGTCTGCACGTTCCGCCACTCATGATCACAAAGCGGGCGAATCACCCTCGCGGCGGTCACCGCGCGTTGTCGTCGCGGCCTATGATCGGCCGCAGCGCCCTGTTCTTCTCTTCGCACGGGTCCCCGCACGACAGCGCCCCACCGCGGGCGTCTCGCAGCGGACCGACTCCGAGGACCGCGACAGAGTGCGGAGCCGGCCGCCGGGATCCCGACTGACCGGCCGAACCATCGTCAAGCGTCAGCAGCGGACGGGAGCATGCCGTGCCGGGCCGGAACGAGGGGGCCGACGCACACCACCCGGGCGTGCGGCACGAGGAATCACCACGCCGCCGCCACCTCGCCGCGCCGGTCCTCGACCCGGCCGCAGGGCCCCCGGCCGGTCCCATCACCGACCCCGCCTCCGCCCTCGGTGCCTGCCGGACGCTGGAGGAGCCCGAGGTCCTGCTCTGCCCCACCTGTTCGACCCCGCTCGCCAACGGCACGCACCGGGACGCCACCGACCGGCCCGACCGCGCGGACGGCGGCACCGACCGGCTGCTGGCCGCACTGCGGGCCAGCGAATCCCGGTTCCGGGCCGCCTTCTGCGACGCGGTCATCGGGATGGCCCTGATCGACCCCGAGGACCGGATCATCGAGGTCAACCCCGCCTTCGCCGGCCTGATCGGACGGGGCGTCGGCGAACTCGTCCGCACCCACCTGCACGAGATCATCGACCCGGAGGGCATGCCGGACCGGCTGTTCGCCGAACTCGTCCACGGGGAGCGGGAACGGTTCCGCGTGGAGAAGCAGCTCAAGCACCGCGAGGGCCACGAGGTCTGGAGCAAGGTCACCGTCTCGCTGATCCGGGACGGCGCCGGGCAACCGCTCTACACCCTCGCACTGGTGGAGGACATCACCGAACAGCGCCGGCTCGGCGACCGCCTGGAGTACCAGGCCCTGCACGACCCGCTGACCCGGCTGCCCAACCGGGCCTCCTTCTTCGAACGGCTCGACGCCGCCTGCCTCGCGGCGACCGAGGATCCCGCTCCGGGCCCGGCCGCCGGGGCGAGCCGCCGGGTGGGCGTCTGCTACCTGGACCTCGACGGCTTCGCCGCGATCAACGAGGCGCTCGGCCACCACATCGGCGACCAGCTGCTGATCGCCGTCGCCACCCGGCTGCGGCGCGGGTTCGACGGGCACGACACCCACCTGGTGGCCCGGATGGGCGGCGACGAGTTCGCCGTCCTGGTCACCGACAGCCTGGGCAGCGAGCAGCTGACCGAGCTGGCCGACCGGATCCTGGAGCTGCTGGAACGCCCCTTCGACGTCGCCGGGCACCGGCTGGTGATCACCGCCAGCGTGGGCGTGGTCGAACGGTCCGTGCACGAGACCACCCCGACCGACCTGGTCAAGGACGCCGACGCCACGCTCTACTGGTCCAAGGCCGACGGCCGCGCCCGCTGGACCCTCTACGACCCGGACCGCGGCGCCCACCAGCTCACCCGCCAGCTGCTCGCCACCGCGCTGCGGCCGGCCCTGGAGCGCGGCGAGTTCACCATCGAGTACCAGCCGCTGGTCGGCCTGGCCGACGGCGCCGTGCACGGGGCCGAGGCCCTGGTCCGCTGGCGCCACCCCCGCTACGGGACGCTCTCCCCGGACCGCTTCATCCCGCTCGCCGAGGAGTCCGGCGCGATCGTGCCGCTGGGGAAGTGGGTGCTGGAGGAGTCCTGCCGCCAGGCCCGGCAGTGGCTCACCGAGTTCCCGGACACCGAGACCTTCGTGAGCGTCAACCTGGCCGCCCGCCAGATCTGGGACTCGGACATCGTCGCCGACGTCGCCCGGGCCCTCGACCACACCGGCCTGCCCGCCCGGCTGCTCCAGCTGGAGATCACCGAGAGCGCCCTGCTCGGCCCCGGCGGGCGCCCGCTGCAGGCCCTGCAGGCCCTCGCGGACATGGGTGTGCGGATCGCGATCGACGACTTCGGTACCGGCTACTCCAACCTGGCCTACCTCTCCCGGCTCCCGGTGCACGTCCTGAAGCTGGACGGCACCTTCATCGAGGGCTTCCGCGACCCGGCCCCCGCGGAACGGCCCGGCCTCCCCGCGTTCGGCTCGCGCCGCAGCGACGCCGATGAGCAGATCGTCGGTGCGATGGTGCAGCTGGCCCACACCCTCGGCCTGACCGTCACCGCCGAGGGCATCGAGAGCGCCGCCCAGGCCGAGCGGCTGCGGCTGACCGGCTGCGACACCGCCCAGGGCTGGTACTTCGCCCGACCGGGCGAGGCCGCGCTGGTGGCCGCCATACTCCGCGAGGGCCGTCCCGCCCTGGACGGGCGGTAGCGGTACTCCGGGGGTCGGGCCGGCCGGGCGGTCGGCGGGCGCCGGCCGCCCGGCTTTCTCCGTCAGGCCTCCGCCGTCAGACCTCCGCCGTCAGGCCGTACGCCTCGGCGATCAGGCCGTAGGAGCGGAGGCGGGCCTCGTGGCCGTGGATGTGCGAGGTGACCATCAGCTCGTCCACCCCGGTCCGCTTGCGCAGGGCCTCCAGTCCGTCGGCGACCCGGCCCGGGTCACCGAGCACGACGTTGTCGAGCCAGCCGTCGACGAAGTCCGCCTCGACCGGGCTGTACGGGTACTGCTCGGCCTCCTCCGGGGTGGGGATCGGGCCGGGGTTGCCGCGCCGCAGCCGGAGCATGCCGAGGGCGGCGGAGCGGGCGAGGCGACGGGCCGAGGCCTCGTCGTCGGCGGCGACCGCACTCACGCCGATCAGCGAGTACGGCTCGGAGAGCACGGCGGAGGGGCGGAAGGACGACCGGTAGAGGTCCAGGGCCGGGAGGGTGTTGGTGCTGCTGAAGTGGTGGGCGAAGGCGAACGGGAGGCCGAGGCGGCCTGCGAGCCGGGCGCTGAAGCCGGAGGAGCCGAGCAGCCAGATCGGCGGACGGCCCTCACCCCTGGGGACGGCGGTCAGCTGGGCGTAGGGGTGACCGGTGGGGAAGTCGCCGTCGAGGAAGTGGGTCAGCTCGGCGAGCTGCTGCGGGAAGTCGTCCGCGCCTTCGGCGTGGCCGCGGCGCAGCGCGCGGGCGGTGGCCGGGTCGGTGCCGGGGGCGCGGCCGAGCCCGAGGTCGATCCGGCCGGGGTGCAGGGCCTCCAGCAGGCCGAACTGTTCGGCGATGGCCAGCGGGGCGTGGTTGGGGAGCATCACGCCGCCCGAACCGAGCCGGAGCGTCGTGGTGTTGGCCCCGAGGTGGGCGAGCAGGACGGCCGGGGTCGAGCTGGCCACCCCGGGCATGCCGTGGTGCTCGGCCACCCAGAAGCGGTGGTAGCCCCACTGCTCGGCCTTGCGGGCCAGCTCGGTGGTGGCCGCCAGGGCCTCGGCGGGCGTGTGGCCGACGCCGACGGTGGCCAGGTCGAGGATCGAGAGCGGAGCGGGTGCCGTACCGCGGGCGGTGCCCCGGACCGCCGTGCCGGCCGGCGGCTCGGCCCCGTGCTCCTGCTGGTCCTCGGTGGTCATGCCGTCCGCCCTCCTGGCCGCCCTTGAGCCGGCCTTCGTGTGGCGACCGCGCGGGGGCCCGGACGGCCCGGCGGTCGCTGCTGCCGACCGGGGTCAACCACGCCCGGGGGCTCGCTGTTCCCGGCTGCGGGATGCCGTTCGGTGCCGGTCCGGGTGCGTTTCGGCCATTCCTCCCGGGACCACCGACCGACCGTTCGGCTGACGGAGAGCCAGCGGACGGGCACGGTTGGCGACTTCATGCCAGCGCCGGAAGTCGCCAGCGCCAGGGCTCGCGACGGGGAGCGGCGTCCGGCAGGCTGGTGGTCGGGAGCGGATCGCCGAACGGCATCCGCACTCCACCAGCAAGATCGTCGGACTGGACCAGTTCCGGACGATCACTGCGAGCCCTCGGCGCGGCACCCCGCCCCGGGGGCTCGTTCCATGTGCGGCGACGCCCTCCGGATCGGCGCGCCCACTGCCCGGTCCGAGCCTCCGGCCCGGGCGCGTGGACCGGCGCTCCGACGGGCGGCCGGAACCTGCGGTCGTGACCTGCGGCATACCGGGGTGCTTCATGGCATGAAAAGTCGAGGCGCTAGCGTTGACCCCTACAGCCACCTGCTCGCTCGGGCGGCGTGGAGGGAGTAAGGGCTTGGACTTCGTGGCGGCGATCGGATCCTCGTGGATCTGCGCCCTGGCTCTGTTCGCCGTGCTCGGCGACGCCCTCCTCCCCTTCATCCCCAGCGGGACGCTGGTCATCCTGGCCGTCCTCAAGACGGCACAGATCAACGGGGCGCCGGTGCTGCTGGGCCTCGGCGTCGCGGTGGCCTCCTTCCTGGGTGACGTACTGCTGCTCCACCTGGCACGCCGCGGCGCCCCGATGCTGCACCGCCGGCTGGCCCGGCGGCCCAAACTGGCGGCCAGCGTGGTCCGGGTCCAGGAGGTACTGGTCGAACGCCCGCGCGGCGCCGCCGCCGCGATGGTGGTGGTCGCGCGGTTCGTCCCGGCCGGGCGGACCGTCCTCGACCTGGCCATCGGCCACTCCCCCGCCCATCCGCACCGCTTCCTGCACTGGTCGGCGCTGGCGGCACTGGTCTGGGCCGCCTACATCGTGACGCTGGGCTGGCTGAACAGCCACTGGTTCAACACCGCCTGGCTGAGCCTCGTGGTCTCCTGCGCGGCGGCCACCGCCATCAGCACCGCGATCGCGCGGATCGTGCGCCGCAACCGGCGGCTCGCCACCCGCTGACCGGCCGCCCCGCACGCCCCGCTCCCGCAGCCCCCGCCACCTCCTCTCCGCGCTCGGGCCGCACGCCCCATCAAGGAGCAAAACTTTTCCCAAAAGGGCGACCAACCGGGCCGAACGCCGACGAACTCCCCCTGGGGCCGGGCGGACCGGCGGTACCGTACTGCGCGGGCCACGAGGAGTGCGAAGCGTCACAGGACGGCAACAGACGCCGGATCCCTGCAGCCCAGGCGGATACACCCGGCGTGTTGAGAGTTGTCTGAGCTCGGCGGCTTTGGAGGCCGCCGCGGCGACATGACATGCTAACGGCGGAATATTCATCAATTGCCCGATTTGACCGGTGCGGCTGCGGACCACCCCACCACCGGTGTCGGCACCCAGGGGAGACCATGACCAGCATCTCGCGCAGGACGGTGCTCAGTGCGACCGCTGCGACCGCGGCCCTCGGCGCGGTCGCGGCCTGCTCCAGCGGCGGATCCGGTTCGGGTCAAGGTTCCACCTCCTCCGGCGGCGCGGGTGCCACCCAGGGCGGCAGCACCGGCGACCCGACCCAGGTCGTGGTGCCCAAGGGCACCCCGATCGGCGACGGCTCCAACGCGGACACCGGGCCGCAGCCGAACCAGCCCAAGCCCGAGAAGCTCAAGCCGGGCGAGCAGCCGCCGCAGTTCGTGGTGTTCTCCTGGGACGGTGCGGGCGGCACCGACGACGGCCAGTTCCCCCGCTTCCTGAAGCTGGCGGAGCAGTACAAGGCCACCATGACCTTCTTCCTCTCCGGGATATACGCCCTGCCCAAGAACAAGGCCGAGCTGTACCACCCGCCGAAGCACTCGGTCGGCGCCTCCGACATCCCGTACCTGTCGGACGGCGCGGTCAAGAGCACGCTCAAGCTCATCAGCCAGGCCTGGCTGGCCGGACACGAGATCGGGACCCACTTCAACGGGCACTTCTGCTCCAGCCGCCCCGACAAGAACGGGGTCAACATGTGGACCCCGGAGGACTGGCAGAGCGAGATAGACCAGGCCATCGGCTTCGTCACCCAGTGGCGCACCAACACCGGTTTCACCGACGTCGATCCGCTGCCCTTCGATTACAAGAAGGAGCTCATAGGCGGCCGGACCCCGTGCCTGGAGGGGCAGAAGGCGCTGCTGCCGACCATCGCGAAGCTCGGCTGGAAGTACGACGCCAGCTCCTCGGGCGGCCTCCAGATATGGCCGCAGAAGGTCCAGGACGGCAAGGTCTGGGACTTCCCGCTGCAGTCCATACCGTTCCCCGGACACACCTTCCAGGTCCTGTCGATGGACTACAACATCCTGGCCAACCAGTCCAGCGGCAGCACCAAGGGCGACCCCGCCAAGTACAACGACTGGCGCACCCAGGCCGCGGGCTCCTACCTGGCGGGCTTCGACCGCGCCTACAACAGCAACCGCGCGCCGTTCTTCATCGGCAACCACTTCGAGCAGTGGAACGGCGGCATCTACATGGACGCCGTCGAGCAGACGCTCAAGGCGATCGCGGGCAAGCCGGACGTCCGGCTGGTCTCCTTCAAGCAGCTGGTCGAGTGGCTGGAGGTGCAGGACCAGTCCACCGTGCGCAAGCTGCGCTCGCTCAACGTCGGCCAGGCACCGGCGGGCGGCTGGGAGGCCTTCCTCGGCACGGCCGGCTGACGCACCACGGGGCGGAGGGACCGGCACCGCTCGGGGGCCGCGCGACCGGGAGCGACGCCGCTGGGGAGGTACGACCGACCGGGAGCGGTACGGCCGGCGGGGTGGTCGCACCCCGCCGGCCGCCGTCGTCCCGGGACCGGGCCGGGCGGCCCGGCTACCCCGCGGCGGGGGCGTCCGCGAGGAGGCTGCGGACGATGCGGTCGGCCCCGGCCTCGCCCCAGAGGATCGAGTAGTGGTTGCTGTCCGGCACCAGCTCGGCCGGGACCCGGTCCCCGTCCAGGCCGGCCACCTCGATCCGCTGGTGGTCGTAGAGTCCCTGCGGCTCGTCGAGCAGCCCGCGCTCCGCCCAGAGGAATTCGGCCGGGCAGGGCAGCCGGTGCACGGCGGCGGCCGCGTCCTGGTCCAGGAGGACCTGGGCGCCGTCGGTCTGGACGGCCTCCAGGACGCAGGAGGAGCGCAGTTCGGGCGCCGCGCCGACGAGGTCGCGCTGGGTGTAGGCGTCGATCCCCTCGGACCACGCGCCGCCGAAGGCCGGGTGCCGGCGCCAGAAGTCGCGGTAGGCCTCGCGGTCCGGGAAGGTCATGGACAGCCGGGCCAGCGCGGGACCGAGCACCGTGGCCAGGGCGTCCTCCGACCGGCCCCCCTCCGGTATCGGGAAGGTCACCGCGCCGTCCACCAGCAGCACCCGGCGGACGAGTTCGGGGTGCCGAACGGCCGCCAGAGCGGTGACCCAGGCCCCCATCGAGTGGCCGACCACCACGGCGGGCCCCGCGTCGAGGGCGGTGATCAACGCGGCCACGTCGTCGGCGTGCCGGGCCAGCCCGTACGGTCCGGCGACCGACCGGCTGGCGCCGCGGCCCCGCAGGTCGGGCGCGACCAGGGTGACCCGACCGGCGAGCCGCCGGGCGACCTCGTACCAGGCGAGGCCGTTGGCGGTGATGCCGTGCACCGCCACGACCGTCGGGGCCCCCGGCTCCTCGGCGGGCCAGCGCAGGACGGCCAGGTCCCCACCGGGCACGGGGACGCTCAACTCCTCGGGCTTCAAAGGTGACTGGCTCACGCGGGGGTACCTCCGGTGGGTCGGGCGGTCGGGACGCCGGCCGGCGTCCGGGCCGAGCGGGCGGATCGGGCGGCACGGATGCGGGCAGGCAGTCTAGCCAGGCCCCCGGGCAGCAGGTAGACCACGGCGACGAACAAGGCGCCCAACAGGAACAGGGGTTGGGACAGCGGCACGCGCAGCGCCGCGGGCAGGTCCGCGACGGCCGTGGAGTTGGCGAGGTCGCCGAGCCGGTGGCTCGCCCAGGTGTACAGGACGCCGCCGAGCAGCGGTCCCCAGCGGGTGCCGGATCCCCCGAGGACGACCATGACCAGGAGCGCGAGCGTGGCGTCCGAGGTGGCGGCCTGCGGGGTGGCGCCACCGGTCAGCAGCAGGTAGACCACCCCGCCCAGGCCGGCGAGCGTGCCGGCCAGCACGAAGGCGACCAACTTGTAGCCGTAGGGCCGCAGTCCGAGCACCTCGACCCGGCGCTCGTTCTCCTTGATGCCTTCCCAGACCCGGCCGATAGGCGAGTTGACGGCCCAGTGGACCGCGGCGACCGTCAGCACCAGGTACCCAACGGCGATCCAATAGAGGTTGGCGGTGTTCTCGATCCCGAGCAGGCCGGAGGGCAGCAGGTCGGCCGGGGCGGAGCGGCCCTCCTCGCCGCCGGTGACGCCACCGGGGTTGCGTTGCACCAGGATCGAGCCGGCCTGGGCGAAGGCGAGGGTGACCATGGAGAAGCCGATACCGGTGACGCGCAGGCTCACCGTGCCGAGCAGCAGGGCCAGCACCGCCGTGCAGGCGACGCCGAACACCGCGGCGGCGGCGAACGGCAGGCGCAGCTCCAGCATGCCGAGGTCGGTGGCGTAGAGGCCGGTCGCGAAGTAGAGCGCGTGACCGAAGGAGAGCAGTCCGGTACGACCGAGCAGGAGGTCGTACCCGGTGGCGAGGGCACCGTAGAGCAGGCACAGGGCGAGGAGTTGGAGACTTCCGGGGCTGCCGAGCGGGCCGTCGAGCAGTCCCGGGACGGGAAGCGCACTGTATGGGGCGACAAGGAACGTGATCAGCAGGGCGATCGGCCACCAGCGTAGCGCTCTGTGTGCGACTGTCCAGCGATGAGTGACTGAATCACCTGTTCGAGGGATGGCGCCGGGCTCGTGCGTGTGTCCAGAATGGGTCTCGGCAAGGCTGGTGTCAGTCCCCCTTGCCACAGTGGCGGTGTCGGCGGAGCTGGTGTCAGTCCCCTCTGCCGACATGGTGGTCACGGCAGGGCTGGTGTCAGTCCCCCCTGCCGGGGCGGTGCCGCGGTGGGCCGCGGGGCCACCGGTGCTCGCGGTCGGGCTTTCGGAGCTCACGCGAGCCTCCCGGTGAGTCCACGGGGTCGGACCAGAAGCAGGACGGCGAGCAGGACGACGACCGAGAGGTCGCCGAGCCCGGCGCCGGTGTAGTAGTTGGCGAACTGCTGGACGAGGCCGACGCCCACCGAGGCGGCGGCGGCCCCGGTCACGGATCCCATCCCACCCATCACGACGACGACGAAGGCGAAGATGAGCAGGCCGGTCCCCTGTCCGGGATTGACCGAGCCGAAGTAGAGGCCGCCGAGCGCGCCACCGAGCGCGGCGGCCGCCCCACCGAGGGCGAAGACGAGGGTGAAGGCCCTCCGGACGTCGATGCCGAGCGCCGTGACCATCGCCCGGTCCTCGACGCCGGCCCGGACGATCAGCCCGTAGCGGGTGCGGGCGAGGAACAACCGAAGAGCGAGCAACAGCAGCGCGGCGGCTGCCACCAGCACGAAACGGTTGACCGGGACGGTCGCACCGAGCACGTGCCAGGTGCCGGACAGCAGGGCCGGCTGGGGGAAGGGGCGGGCGTCCGCGCCCCAGATCCCCATGAGCAGGGCGGGTACGGCGAGCCCGACCCCGACGGTGGCGAGGATCTGGTCGCGCGGGCGGCTGTAGAGCGGCCGGATCAGGAAGAGCTCCAGCAGGACGGCGGCGGCCGTCCCGACCAAGGTGCCGAACGGCACCGCGAGCCAGAAGGAGAGGCCGGCCTCGGTGCCCGCCCACCAGGTGGCGTACGCGCCGATGGAGAGCAGGGCTCCGTGCGCGAAGTTGAGCACGTCCATCAGACCGAAGATCAACGACAGACCGGAGGCGATCAGGAAGTACAGCGCACCGAGACCGAGTCCGGTACAGGAGAGGAGGACGACGGTGTCCATCAGGGCTTCACCTCCGCGGTGACGACAGAGGCAGCCGGGGAGGCGGCGGGCCGGGGGCCGCCGGCGAGCGGGTGACGGGAGCCGACGCCGAGCAGGCGGCGGGCGGCCTCCTCGTCGGCCAACAGCTCAGCGGTGTCCCCGCGGTGGGCGGTACGGCCGTCGGCCAGGACGACGCAGCCGCCGGCCAGTCGGCGGACCAGGGCGAGGTTCTGCTCGACGAGGAGGACGGGAACGGCCTCGGCCGCACGCGCCAGCACCTCGGCCACCTCGGCGACGATCTTCGGTGCCAGGCCCTTGGTGGGTTCGTCGGCGATGATCAACCGGTTGCGGTTGAGCAGCGCCCGGCCGATCGCCACCATCTGCTGCTGGCCGCCGGAGAGCGTCCCGGCCGACTGCCCGGCTCGCTGCTTCAACTCGGGGAAGAGCTCGTGGACGAGCGCGTAGTTCGGCTCACCGGCATCCTCCCCGCCCCGGGCAGCGCGCTCGGCGAGACGGAGGTTCTCGGCGACCGTCAGGCCGGCGAAGATCCCCCGGTCCTCGGGCGCGTACCCGATGCCGTGACGAACGACCAGATGTGTCGGAAGAGAGGAGAGTTCGGCGCCGTCGAGGCGGATGCTGCCGGTGCGCGGCACCAGGCCCATGACGGCCTTGACCGTGGTGGTCTTGCCAGCCCCGTTGCGGCCGAGGAGCGCGGTGACCCCGGCGGGGGCCACGTCGAGATCGACACCGTGCAGGATGTGCAGCCCGTCGATGACGACCCGCAGATCGCGGACGGAGAGGAGGGGTTCGCCAGCGGACGGCGAGGAGGCCGAGGGCAACGATGCGGCGGACGACGAGGAGAGCGGAGAGGAGGTCACAGCGCCTCGCCCAGGTAGGCCTGTTGCACGGTCGGATCGGCCATCACGGCCTCGGGGGTGTCCAGGGCGAGCAAGGTGCCGTGGTGCATCACCGCGAGCCGGTCCGCCAGGCCGAGCAGGACGTCCATGTGGTGCTCGACCATCAGGACGGTCCGGCCCAGGTCACGGTGCACGGAGCGGATCAACGCGGTGAGGGCGGGCACCTCCTCCGCACTGACACCGGCCATCGGCTCGTCCAGCAGGATTAGCCGCGGTTCGGAGACCAGCAGGACGGCCAGTTCCAGCTTGCGCTTCTCCCCGTGCGAGAGCGCGCCGGCCAAGGTGTCCGCGCGGTGGGTGAGTTCGGTGCGGTCCAGGGTGTCGGCCAGCTGCTCCTGGTAGCGGTCGGCGCGGTGCCACAGCCGGTACGAGGCACGCGGACCGGCCGCCGCCTGGGCGGCCAGCCGGACGTGGTCCGCGACCGTCATGCCCGGCCAGAGGGAGGAGGTCTGGAAGGTGCGGCCGAGCCCCCGGCGGGCCCGGGCGTGCACGCTCTCGGCGGTCACGTCGGCACCGTCGAGGCGGAGGCTGCCGTGGGTCGCCGGATAGATACCGGAGATCAGGTTGAAGAGGGAGGTCTTGCCGGCGCCGTTGGGCCCGATGAAGGCGATGAACTCGCCTTCGCCGACCGAGAAGGAGACGTCCTCGACGATCGGCACACCGCGGACGGACCAACCGAGGCCGTCCAGGCTCAGCACCGGGGAGGAGGAACGGACGGACGACGGGGAAGGAGTGGAGGCGGTACGGGCGGGCACCGGGATCAGCCCGCCATCGGGGTGACCGGAGGCGCCACCGCGTCCGCGGCCAGGGTCTTCTCCACCGAGGGCTTGGCGGCGGCCCCGGTACCGGTCAGCCGGACCTGGAACATCGGCTGGAGCAGGGCGTGGTCCTCGGCGCGGACCGTGGTCTTCCCCTTCACCCCGTCGAAGCTCCAGCCCTCCAGCGCCTTGACCAGCGCCGAAGTGTCGTCGGCGGAGCCGTGGTTGGCCTCGACGGCGTGCACGATCATCTGGGCGGCGGTGAAGCCGTCGGGGGTGAAGATGTCGGTCTTCCCCCCGGCGGCGGTGACGGCCTGGTCCATGGCCTTCTCGACCGGGGTGCCGGCGGCGCCGCCGAAATAGTGGTTCAGGAAGGAGATCTTCTCGCCGGCCGGGCCGAACAGCGGGTAGGAGGCGGCCAGGTCGAGGCCGGTGACGACCTTGGTGTCGGTGAACACGTCCTGCTGGCTGAGGGCCGTCCACAGCGCCGAGGCGGTGTCGCCGGCCCAGGCGACGAACAGCAGGTCGGGCTTGGCGGTCTTGGCCTGGGTGGCGAAGGGCGTGAGGTCGGTGGCGCTCGGCGGGGCGAGCACCTGCTCGACCGTCGCCCCCTCGGCACCGAGCACGGCCTTCACGGCGGCCACGTTGGCCTGCCCGAAGGCGTTGTCCTGGGCGAGCACGGTGACCTTCCTGCCCTTGGCGTCACCGACGAACGAGGCCGCGGTCCTGATGTCCTGGTAGGACTGGCGGCCGGAACGGAAGGTGTACTTGTTCAGACCGGTGACCTTGTCGGCGGCGGCCGGGCCGCTGATGAAGAGCACCTTGTTCTGGGCGGCGATCGGGCCGACCTGGAGCGCCACGCCGGAGGCGGTGGAACCAGCGAGGACCTTGTAGCCCTTGCCGATCAGGTCCTTGGCGGCGGACACCGCCTTGGCCGGGTCGCCCGCGTCGTCCTGTTCCTCGAACTCGATCGGGTGACCATCCACCGCGCCGGTGCCCTTGGTCGCGTAGCTCAGGCCGGCCTTGAAGCCCTCCAGGTACTGCTTGCCGTAGGCGGCCAGCGGTCCGGTCTTGGAGTACACCAGGCCGACCTTGACCGGGCCCTTCCCGCCGCCGCCCGTCGCACCCGTCCCGGCGGTCCCGGCCTTGGCGCAGCCTGCGGCGAGCAGGACGCACGCCGCGAGGGCGGCGAGCTTCCGGGCCGGGCCGCCGGTCAGGGACCCGCCCGGATGGGCGGCGGAGACGGTCCTGGTGGGGGCTGTCGAGCTGCGCATGGTGACCGACTCCTGGGGTGCGGCGGGTGGTTGCCGGAACCGTAGGTGTGCGGTGGGAACGACGACATGTGGCCGATCAACGCATCGGTCCGACGCGATGTGGCTCCGGTCGCCATACCGCCGGCCCGGCGCCGGCTTCCGGGCGTCCGGGTGTGGTCCGCCGACACGGATCCGCACCGACCCGTGGTGGTGGCCGCCATGGCTGCGACGGCCCGTACCCGGTGACGGTGGTGGGGCGGACGACCGGGCCCGGGCGGACCCGGCGGCGGGCCGCACACGCCGCCCGACCGAGCCCACCCAGCCTGCCGAGCACGCCACGCCCGCCGGGCCCGCCGGGCTGCCGTGCCCGCCGGACCCGTCCCGCCCGCCCGCTCACCGCCCCTTTCCCTCCCACTCCCACACGAGGTGATCCCTTGGACAAGGTCCTGGACTCCCCCGCCGACGCGGTCGGTGACATCCCCGACGGTGCGGTGCTGGCCGTCGGAGGCTTCGGTCTCTGCGGCATCCCGAGCACGCTGATCGGCGCCCTGGTGGACACCGGCACCACCGGGCTGCACGTGGTCTCGAACAACTGCGGAGTGGACGACTGGGGGCTGGGCCTGCTGCTGCGGTCGGGCCGGATCGCCCGGATGACCTCCTCCTACGTCGGGGAGAACAAGGAGTTCGCCCGGCAGTACCTCTCCGGCGAGCTGGAGGTGGAGCTGACCCCGCAGGGCACCCTGGCCGAGCGGCTGCGGGCGGGCGGAGCCGGCATCCCGGCGTTCTACACCCCGGCCGGGGTCGGGACCCAGGTCGAGGAGGGCGGGCTGCCCTGGCGCTACGCGGCGGACGGCTCGGTGCGGCTGGCCTCGCCGCCCAAGGAGGTCCGGGAGTTCGGCGGCCGCCGGTACCTGCTGGAGGAGGCGATCACGGCGGACTTCGCGCTGGTCCGGGCCGAGGTGGCCGACCGGCACGGCAACTGCGTGTTCCACGCGGCCGCCCGCAACTTCAACCCGCTCTGCGCGGCAGCGGGCCGGATCACCCTGGTCGAGGCGGACCGGATCGTCGAGCCGGGCGAGCTTCCCCCGGACGCGGTGCACCTGCCCGGGGTGTACGTCGACCGGGTGGTGGCCGCCGACCCCGGGGACCGCCGCATCGAGCGCCGGACCGTCCGCCCCGCACTCCAGGAGGCCTGAACCGATGTCCACCCCGAGCAGCACCCTCACCACGTCCGACGCCATGTCCGACGCCACCTCCGGCACCACGGCCACCTCCGGCACCACGACCGCGACCGGCACCACGACCGCGACCGCGACCGGCACCGCGACCGCAACCACCGCCCCCGCGCGAGCGCTCGACCCGCGCAACGCCCTGGCCGCCCGGGCCGCCCGGGAGTTGCGCGACGGAGAGTACGTGAACCTGGGCATCGGTCTGCCCACCCTGATCCCCGGTCACCTGCCGCCGGGCGTCGAGGTGGTACTGCACTCGGAGAACGGCATCCTCGGCGTCGGCCCGTACCCGGAGGAGGGCGCCGAGCACGCCGACCTGATCAACGCCGGGAAGGAGACGGTGACCGTCGCCCCGGGCGCCTCGTACTTCGACTCCGCCTACTCCTTCGGCATGGTCCGGGCCGGCCGGATCGACGTCTCGGTGCTCGGCGCGATGCAGGTGTCCGCCGCCGGCGACCTCGCGAACTGGATGATCCCCGGCAGGATGGTCAAGGGCATGGGCGGCGCGATGGACCTGGTGCACGGGGCCCGTCGGCTGATCGTCGTGATGGAGCACACCGCCCGGGACGGCTCGCCGAAGATCGTCGAGGAGCTGTCACTTCCGGCGACCGGCCGGGGAGTCGTGGACCGGATCGTCACCGACCTGGCGGTGATCGACGTGACCCCGGAGGGGCTGCGCGTGGTGGAGACCGCGCCGGGCGTGGGGTTCGAAACGGTCCGGGCGGCGACCGGAGCCGCCCTGCTGCCGCCGCGCTGACGAGCCCGGCCCCGCGCCGACGGCCGGATCGCCCCCGGGGTGGTCCGGCCGCTGCCGTGTGCGGGCTTCCACACCCGGAGAAGGCGAGGGGGCGGAACGATATCACGCGGTCGGGGGAGGGGAGAATTCACGGCAATAGCAGCGACAGCCGCCGAAATGGCCTGGAACTGCGGCATCTTCACGCCCGCACGGCGATCGTCCCCCCGATTGGTTGCGATCACCGTTACGCTCGGGGAGAGTTGAGGAAGCCAGGGATCCCACGCGACCGGAGGGGAAGCCGGAAAGCACTCCGGGATCCCGCATTCGAGGCCGCCGTACGGGCGCACGGCCGAACCGGTCGCACACACTGGATGCACCGGAGGCCGGATGTGCCGGGCCGCCCGGGAACTGCCGGAAAGCCGCAGTTCACCGGGCAGTGTTCCACCCGAACGCCCCGAACACCCCGAACACCCCGAACGCCCCGAACGCCCCGAAACGACCCGGACGGCGCCGAGTCGGGACCACGCAAAGCCCAGCAAAGCCATGCAATGTCAGCAGAGCCAAGCAATGACCAGCGAAGCCGAGCACAATGCCGAGCGAAGCCGAGCAAGCGAAGCAAGGCTCGGAACTCCGGGGGGAAACAGCCATGACCACGCCGTTCTCACGACGGAAGGGCGTCGGAACGGCCCACGGGCGAGGCGCCGGGAGGCTCGACGAGGCCGCCCTGAGCGAGTTACCCGCGCCCGAAGCCCCGTACGACTACGGCCACTTCAGCCGTCTGGCCGGCCCGGCCCACGATCCGGACGAGGACGACGACCTCGGTGGCGGGGTCTACCGCCCCGAGCCGGCCGTCCACCACCCCGTGACCGGCGCCGACGCACTCCCGCCCGATCCCTCCGCCTCCCCCTACCGCGTCCGGTACCGCAGCCTGCTGCGCCGTGAGCCGCACCGGATCCGGGCCGCCCTGCTGCTGACCGCCGCCCCCGTGGTGGAGGCGGTGCTGCTGGTCTGGCTGCTGCTGCCGGAGCACTGGCCGGAGCGGCTGGACGAGACCGACTCCCTGGTACTGCTGGGCGACAAGGTGATGATCGGGATCATCGCCCTGGTCGAGGTGTTCCGGCTGGTCAACGTGGTCTCCAACACCCACGCCACCCTGGTCGCCCGCGACCCGATCCCGGTGACCCCGGAGCCGGGCACCCGGGTCGCCTTCCTCACCACCTGCGTACCGGGCAAGGAGCCGCCCGAGATGGTCCGGGCCACCCTGGTCGCGGCCCGCGCCGTACGGCACGAAGGACCCTACGACGTATGGCTGTTGGACGAGGGAGACGACCCGGCGATGCGGGCCCTCTGCGGCGATCTGGGCGTCCGCCACTTCACCCGCGCCGGCCGCCCGCACTGGAACCGCCCCGAGGGCCGGTTCCGCGCCAGGAGCAAGCACGGCAACTACAACGCCTGGCTCCAGGCCCACGGCGCCGACTACGACTTCTGGGTGTCCGTCGACACCGACCACGTTCCGCTGCCCGACTTCTGCGAGCGCATGCTCGGTTACTTCCGCGACCCCGACGTGGCATTCGTGGTCGGACCCCAGGTGTACGGGAACTACCGCAGCTCGGGCTCGGCCGTCACCAAATTCTCCGAGAGCCAGCAGTACCTCTTCCACGCCCTCATCCAACGCGCCGGAAACCGTTACGGCGCCCCCATGTTCGTCGGCACCAACAACGCCGTCAGAATCCGCGCACTCCAGTCGATCGGCGGGTTGTACGACTCCATCACGGAGGACATGGCGACCGGCCTGGAGTTCCACCGGAGCCGGAACCCGGAGACCGGAGAGCGCTGGAAGTCCGTGTACACCCCGGACGTACTCGCCGTCGGTGAGGGCCCGTCCTCCTGGACCGACTTCTTCTCCCAGCAACTGCGCTGGAGCCGGGGCACCTACGAGACCCTGCTCACCCAGTACTGGCGGGTGCTCTGGCAGCTCTCCCCGGGCCGGCTGCTCAACTACTCGCTGATGGTCGGCTTCTACCCGATGGCCGCGCTCACCTGGCTGCTCGGCGGCCTGTCCAGCGTGCTCTACCTGGGTTTCGGCGCCTCGGGCGTGCACGTCTCCTCCGAGATCTGGATGATGCTCTACAGCGACGCCGCCGCCCTCCAGCTCCTGCTCTACACCTGGAACCGCAAGCACAACGTGAGCCCGCACGAGCCGGCCGGTTCCTCCGGGGTCGCCGGAATGGTGATGTCGGCGCTCTGCGGTCCGGTCTACGCGGCCTCGCTGCTGCAGGCCCTGGTGCGTCGCCGCAGCCGCTTCGAGGTGACCCCGAAGGGCCGCTCGGCCAGCACCGACCGCCTCGGCACCTTCCGCTTCCACCTGTTCTGGACGCTGGTGTTCGGCGGCGCGATCGCCGCCTCCTACGTCACCGGCTACGACCACGTCGCGATGCGCACCTGGGCCTGGATCGCCCTGGCGCTGACCCTGCTGCCGGTCCTGATCCTGGCCGGTGACGCCGTACGCCGCCGCCGCACCCGGCCCACCGCCACCCTGACCGTCACCGGCGGCCCGGCGGAGACGCCGAAGGTCCTCCTGGAGAAGCGCCGCCCGCGTCACGCCCGCACCCCCCGGACACCGGAACGGACCCCGCTGCAGACCCAGCAGCGACCCCCGCAGCACACACGGACAGCACCGGAGCAGCCGCCCTCCTCCACCCTCCCCGCACCCGACCGGGCCGAGAGCGGCACCCCCATCCACTGAGGGAGCAACCACCGTGAGGATCCACAAGACCGGCCGCACCAAGCGCTTCGCCCTCGGCAGCACCGTCGCCCTGACGGTGGTCGGGATGAACGCCCCGGCCGTCCTCGGCTTCGCGAGCCGGCAGTACCACCAGTACGTGATCAACCGCCCCGAGTACAAGGCGCAGTACGGCCACTGGCAGACCCTGACGCTGCCCGCCGAGTTCCGGGTCAACGCCGTCCACGCCACCCTGCTGCGCACCGGCAAGGTCCTGATCGTGGCCGGCTCCGGCAACGACGAGAAGCAGTTCGACGCGGGCACCTTCAAGAGCCTGCTCTGGGACCCGGTCAAGAACAGCTACAAGCTGGTCCCCACCCCGGCGGACATGTTCTGCGGCGGGCACACCTCGCTGCCGGACGGCCGGGTCCTGGTGGCCGGCGGCACCCAGCGGTACGAGAAGCTGGCGGGCGCGGTGAAGAAGGCGGCCGGTGTCATGCAGGTGCGCAACGAGAGCCCGGAGCGCGACCGGACCTTCCCGAAGGGCACCGTCTTCGTCGCCCCGAACGGCCGCGAGTACGCCACCACCGTCCCGGTGACCGTCCCGGCCGCGACCAAGAGCGGCTCCGGCAAGCAGACCGTCGTCACCGCCGGCCGGCAGCACGTGTTCGTGGAGGCGGTCGGCACCGGCCCCGACTACGTCGCCGGTTCCCCCGCCCAGTACCGGATCAAGGGCCTGAGCGGCGCCGACGCCCACAACCTCTACGGGCAGAGCGACAAGCTGACCCTGGACAAGCAGGAGTACCAGGGCATCCGCTCCGCCTTCGAGTTCAACCCGGACACCGAGCTGTACGAACCGGTCACCGACATGGCCCACGCCCGCTGGTACCCGACGCTGACCGGGCTGGGCGACGGCCGGGTGGTCACCGTCTCCGGGCTGGACGACACCGGCGAGATCCTCGACGGCAACGACAACGAGGTCTACGACCCGAGGAGCAAGACCTGGGCCAAGGCGCCCGACCGCTACTTCCCGACGTACCCAGCGATCTTCCTGACCGCCTCCGGCAAGCTCTTCTACTCCGGCTCCAACGGCGGCTACGGCCCCGCCGACAAGGGCCGCGAGCCCGGCGTGTGGGACCTGTCGGACAACGGCTTCCACCCCGTCCCCGGCCTGCGCGACCCCGCCCTGACCGAGACCTCCTCCTCGGTGCTGCTGCCGCCCGCGCAGGCGCAGAAGGTGATGGTGCTCGGTGGCGGTGGCGTCGGCGAGTCGCCGCTGTCCACGGCCCGCACCGACATCGCCGACCTCTCCGCCGCCACCCCCTCCTTCACCCCGGGTCCGGACCTGCCGGCCGGCGGCACCCGCTACCTCAACAGCGTGATCCTCCCGGACGACACCGTCTTCACCACCGGCGGCTCCAGCGGCTACCGCGGCCGGGGCGACAGCGACCTGCTCAAGGCGCAGGTGTACCACCCGGATTCCAACAGCTTCAGCCCCGCCGCCGAGCCGGCCGTCGGCCGCGACTACCACTCGGAGGCGCTGCTGCTGCCGGACGGCCGGGTCGCCGTGCTGGGCTCCAACCCGCTCTTCGCGGACAAGGCCGAGACCCAGCCGGGCGGCTTCGAGCAGCGCATCGAGATCTACACCCCGCCGTACCTGTACCGCGGCGACCGCCCGCAGCTCGGCGCCGCGCCGCAGACGGCGAAGCTGGGCGGCACCGTCGACGTCGGCACCGCCCGACCGGACGCGGTCGCCACCGCCAAGCTGATCCGGCCGAGTTCGGTCACCCACGTGACGGACGTCGAGCAGCGCTCGGTGGCGCTGGACATCACCGGACGGACGGCGGACGGCGTCTCGCTCGCCCTCCCCGGCAACCCGAACCTGATGCCGCCGGGCTGGTACATGCTGTTCCTGGCCGACGCCGCCGGCACCCCGTCGGTCGCCCGCTGGATCCGGGTCACCGGGTAGCGCGGCCCGCCAGGGGCGCCGCGGGCAGCCTCAACGCACCGCGGGCAGTCGGCCTCAGCGCGCCGCCTGCGCCAGCCCGAGCGCGTACGGCAGCCAGAACTCGCCCGCCCGGGGCTCGCCGCGGCCGCAGTCGCCGTCCGACTCCCCCGGGTTCTTGATCCACAGGTAGGCGTCCACCCCGGGCCGACCGGTGTCGGCGGTCGGCCGCTCGCCGAGCGCGCGCCCCGGCGGATTGCACCAGGCGTCGCCGCCCAGCGCGCCGTTGCCGCTGCGGCTGGTGTCGACGACGAAGGGCTTCCCGCCCAGCGCGGCGGAGAGCCGGGCGCCGTACGCGGTGTTCCGGTCGGTGTCGTAGAAGTTGGCGACGTTCACGGCGAAGCCGTCCGCCGCGGCGATGCCCGCCTTGCGCAGGGCGGCGGCCAGCTCGTCCGGGTCCTGCACCCAGCCGGGGTTGCCCGCGTCCAGGTAGACCCGGACGTTCGGACGCTTCTTCAACTCCTGGACGGCGAAGGCCAGCAGGCCGTACCGCTCGGCGGCCAGGTCGCCCTTGATGCCGCAGTTGTCCAGGGTGTGCGCGACGGCGTCCGGCTCCAGCACCACCCAGGCCCTGCGGTCGCCGAGTGCCTGCGCCACGCCGGTGATCCAGGCCCGGTAGGCCGCGGCGTCGGGGGCGCCGCCCGCCGAGTACTGGCCGCAGTCCCGGTGCGGGATGTCGTACGCGACGAAGACCGCCGTCCGGCCCGCCTCGGCGGCCCGTCGGCTCACCTGCTCGGCGATCTCCCTGGCACCCTGCTCGCCGAGCCACTGCGAGGAGGGCTGGGAGGCGATCCGCAGCAGCGTGTCGGCCTCGCCGGTCCGGCCCTGGCCGCGCAGCGCGGCCACCTGTCGGGCGGCGTTGGTCTGGTCGGAGACGTAGAAGGTCTGTCCGGGCAGTTGGGCGAGGCCGCCCGGCCCGACGGCCGGACCCGCACCGCCTGACCCGCCGACACCGCCCACACCGCCCGCACCGCCGACGCTGCCCGCACCGGCGGTGGCTGCGCCGGTCCGGGAGGCGGGACCGGGCCCGCCGCCGTCCGCACCGCTGCAGCCGGACACGGCCACCAGCACCCCGGTCAGCAGCACCCCCACGGCCCACCGGGAGGCATCCGCCCACCGAAACGTCCTCGACCGCCCCAGCCCGTGCACGTACCGCCCCTCCCGGAACCGGTCCGGCGACCGGTCGCCACCAGCTAAGCACACCCGGCACCGGCCGACGGCCCCCGGCGGTGAACGCCGAGTGGCCGTGGGCGGACGGGAGATCGAACCCGCCCGGCCCACGGCCACCCCACGCTCAACCCGGCTCCGCGCCTAGCCCGACAGCCCGGCCCGGCTCCGCGCTCAGCCCTGCTTCAGGTCGGGCACCCGCCAGTCGATCGGCTCCCCGCCGAAACCGTCCAGCGCGGCGTTGATCTGCGAGAACGGACGGCTGCCGAAGAACAGCTTGGCGGACAGCGGCGACGGGTGCGCCCCCTGCACCACCACGTGCTTCTCGGTGTCGATCAGCGGCAGCTTCTTCTTCGCGTAGTTGCCCCACAGCACGAAGACCACCGGCTCCTCGCGCTCGCTCACCGCCTTGATCACCGCGTCGGTGAACTTCTCCCAGCCCTTCGCCTTGTGCGAGTTGGCCTCGTGCGCGCGGACCGTGAGCACCGCGTTGAGCAGCAGGACGCCCTGCTCGGCCCAGTGCATCAGGTAGCCGTTGTCCGGGGCCGGAACGCCCAGGTCGGCGTCCAGCTCCTTGAAGATGTTGCGCAGCGACGGCGGCGTCTTGGTGCCGGGCAGCACCGAGAAGCTCATCCCGTGGGCCTGGCCGTTGTCGTGGTACGGGTCCTGGCCGAGCACCAGCACCCGGACCTTGTCGTACGGCGTGGCTTCGAGCGCGGCGAACTCCTGGCCGCTCGGCGGGAACACCTCGTGCTCCGCGCGCTGGGCCGCCACGAAGGCCGCCAGCTCGGCGAAGTACGGCTTCTCCGTCTCGGCACCCAGCACCCCGCGCCAGGACTCGGGCAGCTCCAGCCCGCCGCCCTCGCCGGCCTCGACCACGCCCGCCTCGACCGTGTCCGTCACGACATCTACCTCCCACACCGCGGCCGTTGCGCCGCACGCCCTCTTTCACCCCGAACGCTACACAGGCCCACCGACACCTCACTCCACAGGAGCGGAAGCGGGAGCACGAACAGCGGCGGGAACAGCGGCGGGAGCAGCGGCGGGAGCAGCGGCGGGCGCGGGAACGACTCCGGCATCCCGGGCGGCACCCCGCGCCACGCGCTCCACCCGCCGGTGCTCCAGCACGTTCAGCACCACCAGCAGCACCGCCAGCGTCGCCAGCACCACCAGGGCCGGCAGCCGCACCATGGCGGGCAGCAGCACCAGCACCACGGCCGCCGCGACCAGCCGGGTCGTCGCGACCTGGCGGAACATCATCCAGCGCGTGTACCCGAAGGTCAGCAGGTACAGCCCGCACCCGCCGTACAGCAGCGCCACCGACCCCGGGCCGAGCGCCCGCCACGGGTCCGCGACCGTCTCCCCGAAGCCGACCGCGACCCCGATCACCCCGGCGACCAGCGCCAGGTGCCCGTACTGGAAGATCCGCCGGACCATGTCCCGGCGCGAGTCGGCGATCACCACGGCGTGCCGCATGGCGTCCGCCGCGTACACGAAGTACTGCCACCACAGGCCCGCCGAGATGGTGAACGCGACCGCGACGGCGGCGAGTTCGGCGATGTCCAGCCGGGCGGAGGCCGCCGTGCCGCCGATCCCGACGATCGACTCGCCGAGCGCCAGCAGCAGGAACAGCGCGAACCGCTCCGGCATGTGCGCCGGGTGGTAGGCGACCTTCGCGAGCCGCCGCCGGAACACCAGCGGCGCGGCCAGGTCGCAGGACGCGGCGGCCGCCCACAGCGCCAGCCGCGGCCCGTCCGGCAGCAGTCCGCCCGCCACCAGCAGCGGCCCGCTGACCAGCACGCCCACCCCGTACGGACCGCGCCAGACGCCCGGGACGCGCACCAGCAGGAGCAGCAGCACCAGCCGGGCCAGCCAGTACGCGGCGCCGAGCAGCACGCCCCGGCCGCCGTACGCGCCCGGGATCGCGAGCGCCATGAACAGCCCGGCCAGGCCGACCGACAGGATGCCCAGGCGGTCCCGCGCGTTGTCCACGTCCCGGATGTTGGCCTGCACGGTGGTCCCCACCCAGCACCAGTACACCGGCACGAACACCACCAGCGCCCGGACCAGGCCGACCGCGTCGTGGTGGTGGTGCAGCAGGCCGGAGACCTGGGTGATCGCGAGGACGAAGACCAGGTCGAAGTAGAGCTCGGCCCAGGTGACACGTTTCTCGTCCGGCCCCTCCGGCCCCGGTTCCACCGGCCTCGGTTCCACCGGATCCGGGGCCGACAGTTCCAGATCCTGCGGCTCCAGGTCCTGCGGCTCCAGGTCCCGCGGCTCCAGGTCCCGCGGCTCCAGGTCCCGCGGCTCCGGATCCCGCAGCTCCGGATCCGGTGATTCCCCCGTCGCGCTCATCAGCGCCCTGCCTCCCCGCGAGCCGAAAACGTACGAAGCGGGCCCCGCCCGGCGAACGGCCGGAACGGGGCCCACGACAGCACCGCAGAGGTTAGACCAGCTCGACCAGGTCCGCGATCGACGCGACCACGCGGGTCGGCCGGTACGGGAAGCGCTCCACGTCGGCGGCGGAGGTCAGACCGGTGAGCACCAGGATGGTCTCCATGCCGGCCTCCATGCCCGCGACGATGTCGGTGTCCATCCGGTCGCCGATCATCACCGCGGTCTCGGAGTGGGCGCCGGCGGTGTTCAGCGCCTCGCGCATCATCAGCGGGTTGGGCTTGCCGACGAAGTACGGGTCGACGCCGGTCGCCTTGGTGATCAGGGCCGCGACCGAGCCGGTGGCCGGCAGCACGCCCTCGGTGGAGGGGCCGGTCTCGTCCGGGTTGGTGCAGATGAACCGGGCACCCTGGTTGATCAGGCGGATCGCCTTGGTGAGCGCCTCGAAGGAGTAGGTGCGGGTCTCGCCGAGGACCACGTAGTCGGGGTTGTTGTCGGTCAGGACGTAGCCGGCCTGGTACAGCGCGGTGGTGAGCCCGGCCTCGCCGATCACGTAGGCGGTGCCGTTCGGGCGCTGGCTCTTGAGGAACTTCGCGGTGGCGAGCGCGGAGGTCCAGATGCACTCCTCCGGCACCTCCAGGCCCATTCCGGCCAGGCGGGCGCTGAGGTCGCGCGGAGTGTAGATCGAGTTGTTGGTGAGGACCAGGAACGGCTTGCCGGACTCCCGCAGCCTGCGCAGGAACTCCTCCGCCCCGGGGATGGGCGTGCCCTCGTGGATGAGGACCCCGTCCATGTCGGTCAGCCAGGACTCAATGGGCTTGCGGTCTGCCACGTGCGTGTCTCCCGGAGTGTTGCAGCGTCTTGCGTCGTGCGAGGGCCCTGACGCGGCACAGCCTAATCCGCACACCTGGCCGACGGCACTACGTCCCGCCCACCGGAACAGCGCCGACGCGCACTCCCGCCGCGGTCGGGGGGACGCGTCGGCGCCGGGCACGAACGGACACGGGACCGGATCGGCCCCGGGCCGGGAGCCTAGGCGCTGATCGGCGCGGGCTCGGGGAGCGGGACGACCGGGAAGTCGATCTCGGTCCGGCCGACCGAGTTGAACCAGTTGGTGAAGGAGTTCAGCGCGACCGCGCCGATGATCTCGCCGATCTCGCCGTCCCCGTAGCCGGCCGCGCGCACCTCGGCGAGGTCCTCGTCGGAGACGAATCCCTTGCTGCGCAGCACGGCCCGGGCGAACCGCAGGGCCGCGGCCTCCTTCGGGTCGGCGGCCCCGGCGTGGCCGCCGGCGGCGAGGTCGGCCGGGCTGACGCCCGCGCGGGCGCCGAGCACGTGGTGGGCCGCGTAGCAGTAGTCGCAGGCGTTCTCGACGGCGGTGACCAGGGCGATCTGCTCCCGCAGACCGGCGCCGAGGCGCCCCTTGGCCAGGGCGCCGCTGAAGGCGAGGTAGGCCTCCAGGACGGCGGGCGAGGTGGCCATGGCGCGCATCATGTTGGGCGTCACACCGAGGGCCCGCTCGACCTTGTCGAGGAGGTTCTTGGCGGCGGGTTCGGCGGTCGCGGGGTCGATCGTGCCGAGTCGGGGCATGGCTGTGCTCTCCGTTCGCTGCGGTGGACTTTCCTTGGCAGTGCCAAGTGGTTGTTGGCAGAGCCAAATATAGTTGGCACTGCCTAGAATGCAAGAGCACCGAACCCGAGCGCCGAAACCAAGGGCCAAGGACCGAGCGCCAAGGACCGAGGACCGGGCGCCGAGCGCCGACGACCGACCGGCCCCGAGGCCACCCAGCGGAGAGGACCGACACCATGGCGGACCAACTGCCCGGGCTCTCCCCCAGCGAGCAGTTGCTGATCGGCCTCACCCGGCTCGGCCAGGCCGTCCGCCTCAGCACCTGGCACCACACCGGCCCGGTCCGGCTCACCCCGCTCCAGGCCGACATCCTGCTGTTCCTGGCCGGCGACCGGCGGCCGCGCCGTCAGGGCGAGATCGTCACCGCGCTCGCCTCCACCGCACCCACCGTCAGCGACGCCGTCCGCGCCCTCGCCGGCAAGGAGCTGGTGGACCGTCAACGCGACCGGGCGGACTCCCGCGCCGTCACCCTGACCCTCACCGAGGCCGGCCGCGCCGAGGCCGAGCGCCTCGCCGTCGTGCCCCCGCCGCTCGGCGAGGCGCTCGCCGCGCTCGACGAGGACACCGTGGCCGCGATGCTCCGCGGCACCACCACGATGATCCGCACGCTCCAGCACCACGACGCCGTCCCGGTCTCCCGCACCTGCGTCACCTGCCGCTTCTACCGGCCCGACGCGCACCCCGAGGACCCGCGCGCACCGCACCACTGCGACTTCGTCGACGCCCCCTTCGGCGACGGCCGGCTGCGCGTCGACTGCCCCGACCACGAGCCGGCGGTCTTCCCCGACGACGCTCCGGCCCGGGAGCCGTGAACGCCCCCGGAGCCGCCGCGTACCGAGCCTCACCCCAGGCCGCGCACCGAGCCGTGCAGCAAACCGGGAGCAACCGGGCGCCTCGTGATTGAGTAGGCCGCATGAACCCGCAGACCCCGCAGACCTCCCGCTCCCTGCCCGGCCGGCCGGTGCCCGGTCGGCCGCTGCGCGTCGGCCTGATCGGCTACGGCCTGGCCGGCTCCGCCTTCCACGCGCCGCTGATCGCCACCACCCCGGGGCTGCGGCTGGACGCCGTGGTCACCGCCAATCCCGAGCGCCGCGAGCAGTTGGCGCACGAGCACCCCGACGCCCGCGCCGTGGACACCCCCGAGCAACTGCTCGCCGATCCGGACGCGCTCGACCTGGTCGTCATCGCCTCGCCCAACCGCACCCACGCCCCGCTCGCCCGCGCCGCCCTGCGGGCGGGCCTGGCCACCGTGGTGGACAAGCCGCTGGCCGGCACCGCCGCCGAGGCGCTGGAGCTGTGCCGGCTCGCCGAGGAGCGGGGCGTCCTGCTCTCCGTGTTCCAGAACCGGCGCTGGGACGGTGACTTCCTCACCACCAGCCGCCTGGTGCGCGGCGGCGCGCTCGGCCGGGTGCACCGCTTCGAGTCCCGCTTCGAGCGCTTCCGCCCCAAGCCCAAGCCGGGCTGGCGCGAGCTCGCCGACCCGGCCGAGGTCGGCGGCACGCTGTACGACCTGGGCAGCCACCTGGTCGACCAGGCGCTGACCCTGTTCGGGCCGGTCGAGACGGTGTACGCGGAGATCGACGTGCGGCGCGACGGCGCGGTCGTGGACGACGACGCCTTCCTCGCCCTCACCCACGCCTCCGGCACCCGCTCGCACCTGTGGACCAGCGCCATCACCCCGCTGATCGGCCCCCGGCTGCGGGTGCTCGGCGACACCGCCGGGTACGTCAAGTCCGGCATGGACCCGCAGGAAGCGGACCTGCGGGCGGGCCTGCGCCCGGACGACACCCGCCCCTGGGGCGCCGACGAGCCCTCGTACTACGGCACCCTCGGCACCGACGAGTCCGCGATCTCCCTCCCGACGGACCCCGGCGACTACCCCGCCTTCTACGCGGGCGTCGCCGCCGCCCTGACCGACCCCGGCACCCCGCCCCCGGTCGACCCGCGCGACGCGGTGGCCACCCTCACCGTCCTGGAGGCCGCCCGCGCCTCCGCCGCGACCGGGACGACGGTCCGCCTGGTCTGACGGACACTCCGGCCGAAGGCTCCGCCCGACCTGACCGACGCTCCGGCCGAAGGCTCCGCCGGATCCTGCCGCCCCCACCCACTCGACTCCTATGCTGACCGGATGAACAGTCAGCGGGGGCGGCAGATCAGCGCCGACGAGCGTCGCGAACGCGAACGGGCCTGGTCCGCCGAGCAGAAGAAGCGCGAGAAGGCCTTCACCGCGGAGTTCGAGAAGCGCCAGAAGGCCATCGAGGCCGAGAGCCGGGAACAACGGCACGTCGCGTCCATCGCCGCGGAACGGACCTCCTGGGCGAAGGGCGAGCGGGCCGGATCCATCGGCTACCTCGACGTCACCGGGCCCGACGAGGTACCGGTACGGATCGCCGTGGTGTGGCTCGGACGCTTTCGGGCCACCCGCAGACCGCTGAACGACTACGACCCGATCCCGGCCGTCGACCTGGCCTCCGGAGGCGTCGAGGGAATCCTCCTCTTCGCCCTCTACGTCATCCTCGTCGGCCTGAACTCCGGCCTCCGCTGGCTGATCCTGCGGCTCACCGGCCGCCCGCGCTGGGCCGTCGGCGCCGCCGCGGGCCCCGACCGGGGCAAGGGCGGCGCGAACAACACCGTCCTGCTGCGCGGCCACAGCCGACGGGAGGCCCTGCGGTACGCGGCCGCCCTCGCCGACCGGGTCGAACAGGACGGGACCGCCGCCCTCACACCCCGATGACCTCCACCGCCGAACCCAGCCCCCGGAAGTCCGCCACGTTGCGGGTGTACAGCGGCAGCCCGTGGGCGGAGGCCACGGCGGCGATCATCAGGTCTATCCGGCGCGGCCGCGGCTGCCGACCGGCGGCGATGGTCAGGGTGACCAGCGTCCCGTAGCGCGCGGCGGCGGCCGCGTCGAAGGGCAGCGGATCGAAGTCGGCCATCGCCGCGCCCAGCACCTCCAGCCGGGCGGCCCGGCTGACCGGGTCGCGGGCCATCGACACACCCTGCTGCAGCTCCGCGAACGTGATCGCGGTCAGTTCCGGCACGGCCGGCAGGTCCGCCGGACCGAGCAGCGCCAGGTCGATGTACACACAGGTGTCCAGCACCCCGGCGGGCCGCCGCCGGGCCGCCCGCCGGCGCTCAGCCACGCCGCCGCTCGAACGGGTCGTCGCCCTCGTCCCCCACCAGCTCCTCGGGCCCGAAGTACTCCTCGGCCTCCTTGCGCATCTGCTGGTAGTCCACCCGCGGCAAGGTCATGTGCCGCGCCACCAGCTCCTCCGCCGTGAGCCGCCGCCGCCCCGACACCGGCCGCAACTCGGCGACCTCGACCCCGTTCCTGGTGATGTGGAAGGTCTCCCCCGCCTCCACCGCATCCATCACCGCGGCGGAGTTGTTCCGGAACTCCCGCTGGGTAATCGTCTTCATGCACTCCACGGTAGCCCCGCGTAGCACCGATGGCTACACCCCCGCACATCCCGGCGCAAGCCCGTCCCCGCCTTTCCGGGCCCACTGCGTTCGAATGCAAACGAATGCGGGCGGGTGCGGGCGGAGGCGGTGGAGGCGCCGTAGAAGAATCCGGTGGTGGACGGGAACCCGGCGGGCCGTAGGATCGTCGTGCCGGTACGTCCGGGAGTCGGCGCGACACCGAGGAGGAGTGGGCCGTGGCCGTGGTTTCGATGCTGCTGGGGCTGCTCCGGGTGTTGACCGGGGACCTGATGGGTGAGAGCGGGACGCTGGCGTCCGTCGCGGCCGTCGCGGCCGTGGCGTTGGTGGCCGGAGCGGTCGCCGGGGCGCTGGTGGGGGCTCGGGTCCTGGGGACGCGGGCGCCGGCGGCGGTGCGCAGCGGGGTGCTGCGACGGCGGGCGTTCGGTACGGCGTTCCTTCCGCAGCGTGATCCGGATGCCCGGGGCCGGCGACGCCCCAGGGCGCCGGGGACGGCCCCGGCGGCCGCGTAACCCCGGTGGCTCCCGGAGTTCCTGGTGACTCCCTGAGTTCGGGAGCTTCGAACTCCTTCGCGGCCGTCCTCCGCCGTTCACTCATGTCCTGAGACCCCGGAGGGCTCGCTTCACCATGTCCGTTCTCGCCGTTCTCGATCCCGCGGTCGCCGTCGCGCACACCGTCGTCGCCGCCATCGCCCACGTCCTGCCGACCGCGGCGGCGATCGTGCTGTTCACCGTTGCCGTCCGGCTCGCGCTGCATCCGCTGGCGCGGGCGGCGGCGCGCGGGGAGAAGGCGCGGGCCGTGCTCGCGCCGAAGGTCGCCGAGTTGCGGAAGCAGCACGAGAAGCGCCCGGAGAAGCTGCAGGAGGCGCTGGCCGAGATGTACCGGAAGGAGCAGGTGTCGCCGTTCGCGGGATGCCTGCCGCTGCTGGTGCAGATCCCGTTCTTCTCGGTGATGTACCGGCTGTTCACCACCCCGAACGACCTGCTCGACCACACCCTGTTCGGCGTGCCGCTGGGCCTGCACGTCGGCGGTGCGCACGGCGCCGGGCAGCTGGCGGTGTTCGGGGTGCTGTACGCGGGGCTGGCGGCGGTCGGGTTCGTCAACTTCCGCCGGGCGCGGCGTGCGGCGGCGACGGCCGCGGCGGCGCAGCCCACCCCGCAGCCGGGGGCGGGGCTGCTGCCGTACCTGTCGTTCGGGTCGGTGCTGTTCGCGCTGCTGGTGCCGGTGGCCGCCGCGCTGTACCTGCTGACGACGAGCGCGTGGTCGGCCGCCGAGCGGGCCTGGCTGTACCGGGACGGGACGCCGGCCCCGGTGGCGGCGCTCGCCGTCTGAGGCCCTCGGACCGTAGGAGAGTCCGAGGCCGTCGGCCGTCCGGAACCGTCGGACCGCCTGAGCCCCTCGGGCCGTCCGGGTCAGAAGTGGCGCAGCAGTTCGGGGAAGGCCCCGAGCTGCAGCGTCGCCTCGTCCGGGCCGAGGTCCTCGTGCTCCAGCACCCAGGTGTGCTCGTGCGGGATGAAGACGGTGCGCAGGCCGGCCCGGCGGGCGGGGGCGATGTCGGACTTGGGCGAGTTGCCGATCATCCAGGTGCGGCCCGGGTCGAGGCCGAGGTCGGCGGTCAGCTGCCGGTAGGTGTCGACCGACTTCTCGGCCACGATGTGGACGCCCCGGAAGTGGTGGTCGATGGTGGAGGCCGTCACCTTGCCCTGCTGCTCGTCCTGGTCGCCCTTGGTGAGCAGCAGCAGGTGGTGCCGGTCGGCGAGGGCGCCGAGGGTGTCGGCGACGCCGGGGATCAGCTCGACCTGCCGGTTGCTCAGCGGGGTGAGCAGTGCGTCGATCCGGGCGTGCTCGGCCGGGGTGGGGGTGCGGCCGTCGTTGAGGTGCTGCAGGCAGTCGGCGAGGCTCTGCCGGAAGACGGTGGCGCCGTAGCCGAGGGCGGCGGAGTTGGCGGCCTCGATGCCGTTCAGGAGGGACCGGGTGCGGTCGCGTTCGGCCGGGGTGGCGACCCAGTCCAGGAAGCCGTCGATGACCCGCTCGAAGAGGACGTTGTTCTCCCAGAGGGTGTCGTCGGCGTCGAAGATGAGGATCTGGTCGGTGTGCATCCGGTGGTCTCCAGGGCGGGTGCGGCAGGCGGTCGGGACGGGCAAGGGCGCCGGGCGGGCGGGGGCGTCAGGCGGGCGGGAGCAGGCGGGCGGCACGGTCGAGGGTCTCGCGGAGGTTGTCCTCGGTGGTCCGCCGCCCGGCCTCCTCGACGGTGAGCCACTCCAGCGGGGAGGCCGGGTTCTCCGGCCGGGCCCGGTCCGGGGTGGCGGTCGCCAGGAGGAAGCGCAGGTCGGCGTGGTCGTGGGCGGGTTCGACGGGCGAGGCCGGGACGGGGACCACCGCGAGGTGGAGCAGGGCGGCGTCGGGCCACGGGGTGAGGTCGGCGAGACCGGTCTCCTCCCGGCCTTCGCGCAGGGCGATGTCCAGCGGCCGGGTCTCCCCCGGGTCACCGTGGCCGCCGATCTGCAGCCAGGCCTGCTGGCGGACGTGCCAGCGCAGCAGGACGCGGCGGGTCGGCGGGTGGACGACCAGTGCGGAGGCGGTGAAGTGGAGGGGGAAGGTGCCGCGGTTCCAGGGGTCGGCGGCGTCGAGGAGGCCGCGGGCCCGCTCGTGGTCGGCGGTCTCGACCGGGCCGTGCGGCCGGTGGTCGTCCAGCAGTCGGGCCAGGTCGGGGCTGGGCGACGGGCTGCCCGTGGTCACCATGGATCCGTACTCCTCGTTCTGCTCCGGGATCGGTCCGGGTCCGCCCGGGATCTCGCGCGCTGCGGCGGACCGCCTCGGACCGCGCCGGATCGCGTCAACGGGCTTGTGGGGAAAGGGTGGTCGGGCCCGGGGAGTCCCGTTCCGGCGGACCCGGGCAGCCTAGCCCGGGGGCCGTCGGACGGCCCACCGGTTTTCGCCCGGCCGTGCCGACGGAGCCGCCGCGTCGCAGGTGCCGTACCGGCCGGTCGGGGCGTTTCCCGGAGGCCGTAGCCTGTGGTGATCGTTTACGGGACAGGTGGAGGGATGTCGTCATGGTGGCTGCTCCGGCGCTCGCCGAGCTGCGCGAGGTGTGCCAGCCGCAGGCCAAGCTGCAGAGCCGCAACGGTGAGCACTGGGCGGGTCGGCTGTACATGCGGCGGATCTCGCTGCGGACCACCCGGCAGCTGGTCCGCACCTCGGTGTCGCCGAACACCCTGACCTGGGTGATGGTGGTGTGCGGGGTCGGCGGCGGCGCGGCCCTGCTGATCCCGGGGCTGACCGGCGCGGTGCTGGCGGCCGTGCTGTTCCAGCTGTTCCTGCTCTTCGACTGCGTGGACGGCGAAGTGGCGCGTTGGAAGCGCCAGTTCAGCATGGCCGGGGTGTACGTGGACCGGCTCGGCGCCTACCTGGCGGACGCGGCGCTGATGATCGGCGCGGGCGTCCGGGCGGCGCGCGGCGGCTCGGAGCTGTGGGTGTCGGTGGGCCTGGCGGCCGCGCTGGGCGTGGTGCTGCTCAAGGCGTCGACGGACCTGGTGGACGTGGCCCGCGCCCGCAGCGGGCAGCCGCCGGCGGACGAGGAGTCGACCCAGCCGCGGTCGCAGGGCATCGCGACGGCCCGTCGGTTCGCCTCGATATTCAAGATCCACCGGGTGACGAACGGCATCGAGGCCTCGCTGGTGCTGCTGGCGGCGGCCGCGGTGGACACCGGGCTCGGCAACCTGGACGCGACGCGGGCGGCGCTCGCGGGGATCACGGTGATCACCTGGGGCATGGTGGTCGCGCACCTGGCGTCGATCCTGTCCTCCTCGCGCCTGCGCTGAGCCCGACCGGCCGGCCCTGCTACCGGCCGACCCTTCTACCGGCCGGCGACTCGGCCTGCCGCCCCTGTTACCGGCCGGCCCCGCGACCTGCCGATCCTCGGCCGGCCCGCCCCGGCGGGAGGGTGACCCGCGCCTCCCCCGCCCGGGGGAGGCGCGCCGGCGAAGCCCGTCGCCGGGTGGACGCGGTGGGCCGGGCCCGGGCGGGAGGGTGAGGGCATGACGCTGACCTGGCCCGCCGCCGACACCACGACTGCCGCTGCCACCGCCACCGCCGCTGCCGCCACCGCCGCTGCCACCGCCGTCCGCCCGGCCGTGCCCGCCCCGCCCCGGTGGGCCGTGCGCGCCGCCCACCTCGCGGCCGTCACCGCGCTGCCGGCCGGGCTGTGGCGGCTCGGGCTGGTCGCGGGCTGGCACGGCGGGTACACCGACGCGGGCTACCAGGCGATGGGGTTCACCGGGTGGGGCGCGGTGTGGCCGGTCTTCCTGAGCCTGTTCACCGAGGCGCTGGCCCTGCTGACCCTCGGGCTGGTCCGGCCCTGGGGCACGGTGCCGCCGCGCTGGGTCCCGTTCGTCGGCGGGCGCGCGGTCGACCCCCGTGCGGTGGTCCGCGCGGCCGCGCTCGGCGCCGTCGGACTGGCCCTGCTCTGGACGCCCTTCGCCGGGTGGTGGGCCATGCCGGGCACGGACATGACCCCGCTGGGGCACTTCCTGGTCGGCTTCCTCTACCTGCCCACCGTCGCCTGGGCGCCGCTGCTGGCCGCCGTGGCCGTGTCGTACCACCGCCGCCACCGGGCGACGGCGATCCCCCGCCCGACCCCCCACCCGCCCCGCAGCGCGGCCTGAAAGAACACGACCCGCACGGGACACCGCCGACCGGAGCGCGCCGATGTGACGCGGATCACCGCAGCGCGCGGGGCCCGCCGGACAGGACCGGGTGTGGAGCAATCGGTACGGGCGCGGATCCGCGCCGGGGACGCCGCGTCGCGGCGTTCGGGCAGGTCTTCGAGGATCACGCCCGGACGGTGTACCGGCGCGCGGTACGGATGACCGGGGACCGGACCGTCGCCGAGGACGTGGTCTCACTGACCTTCCTGGAGGCCTGGCGGCTGCGCACGCGGGTCGCCCCCGAGGGCGACAGCCTGGCGCCGTGGCCGCTGGGGATCGCGGGGAACGTCATCCGCAAAACCCGCCGTGCGGCCCGCCGGCACGGTCGCGTACACCCTGGAGAGCGCCGAGGACGTCGTCCGGCTCAGCAATTCTGGAGCGGTACAAGCCGGTGGACACGATCCAGTTGCAGCGCGACCTGGACCGATTCGGGATCCGCGCCCGGGTCTACGCGGGCGAGCCCGGCTGCAAGACCGAGCGGCCGAGGCAGCCGAAGCACGTGGACCCCAATGCCGGGTGGGACATCGATTCGCGGCCCGGCAACGCCCCGATGGTGCTGACCGTCCACCCTCGTCAACTCCCCAAGGGCACGGAGATCTTCATCTACCTGCCACTGGCCAGGACCGATCCGGCCAACAGCTTCCGCGAGCTGGAAGCCGGGCTGATGCAGTCCCCGGGCCCCTCCTGCCTGGAGTCCAGGGCCTTCGTCAACCCACTGGCCAGCCTGCTCCCGACCACCCCGCCGCCGGCGGCCCGGTGATCCGGGCCTGATCCCGAACGCCGCACCCCTTCTTCGGAACCAATCGGACTACATATACAGTCCAACGACATATACAGTCGTCCGACAGAAGGGGTGCGCCCCCATGCCGCCACTCATCACCACCCGGCCCCCCACCCCGCCCGCGGCCACCCGACCAGCCGCCATCACGCGCGCCACCGCCGCCCGGCGCGCCGCGCAGGCCCTCACCGCCCGGGCCCTCGCCCTCCACCCCGGCGCCGTCCTGCTCGCCGGGTACGTCGCCGAGCTGCTGTTCCGGCTCGTCCTCGTCCGGCACATGAGCTTCCCGTCCGTCCACCCCGACGAGGACTCCTACCTCGTCCTGGCGCGCGTCCTCGCGGGCCGCCCGACGACCGAGATCCCGGTCGGCGTGGTCATCCCCGGCGGCTACCCCCTGCTGATCTCCCCCGCGCTGCGCCTGGCCGACGACCCGGTCACCGCCTACCGGCTGATCATGGGCATCAACGCCGCGGTCAACGCGCTGGTGCTGCCGCTCGCCTACGTCGCCCTGCGCCGCCTCGGCCTGCGTCGGCGGCTCGCGTACGTCTTCGGCGGGGTGACCGCCCTGCTGCCGCCGGTGGTCTTCTACTCGCAGTTCGCGCTGACCGACGCCGTGCTGCCCGTCCTGATCCTCGCCTGGCTGCTCTGCCTGCACGGCTGGCTCGCCGACGGCACCCTGCGGCGCCGCACCTGGCACGCCGTCGGGGCCGGCGCGGCGGCCGGCTACGCGATGGCCACCCACGACCGCGGCGGCGTGGTGGTCGCGCTGACCGCCGCCGTCCTCCTCGGCGTCCTGCTGTCGCGCCGCGCGCCGTGGCGCGCCACCACCGCCGGGCTCGGCGCGCTCGGCCTCGGCGTGCTCGGCGCGCAACTGCTGGCCGGCTGGCTGCACGCGCAGTTCACCGTCGCGAACAGCGACGTCGGCGGGTTCCTCTGGCGGGGCCTGACCGACCCGGAGGCCGCCCAGCGGACGCTCACCCGCACCGCCGGGCAGATCTGGTGCTTCACCGTCTCCACCTGGGGCATCGGCGGGCTGGCCGTCGTCGCCTGCCTGTGCGCGGTGTTCAGCCGCCGCTTCCCGCGGGAACTCCGGATCACCGGCGGCGTGCTGGTGGCACTGCTGGTCGGAACCGCCCTCGCCTCCGCCGCCGCCCTACCGGACGACGGACGCATCGACAACTGGGTGTACGCCCGCTACACCTCCTACCTCGTCCCGGCGGCCTTCGTCACCGGCGTGGCGGTGCTCGCGGGACGCGGACGCCGCGCCCTGGACCGGACGGCGGCCGGGACGGCCGGACTCGTGCTGCTGCTCGCCGGGGCGGTGGTCGGGTCTGCCGGTTCCAAGCTGCACAGCGAGGTCTTCGTGCTCTGGGGCATGCCGGACGTCTCGTTCCTGGCCGCCGACTGGGGCCGGCTCCACATGTTCCGGACCACCGCCGCCGCGCTGGTCGTCCTCGCCGCGGTGGTCCTGGTGCGCCGCTCCGGCGGGAGGCGGGTGCTCTCCGCGATCGGTCTCGCGCTGGCGCTGTTCGCCGCCTTCGCGACCGCGACGATCACCGCGCAGGTCGCCACGCCGCACGCGAAGTGGCGCGAGGGCCTGGCGACCGGCTTCACCCGCGACTCCGGGATCGGGGCGGGCGACAACGTGGTCTTCGCGTGGGACCTCGACTGGTCGCTGCGCGGCACCCAGGCCTTCGAGGTCTACCGGGGCCGGGTCTGGTTCCTCGACCCGCGCTGGCAGCCCCTCCCTGCGGAGGCGAGCGCCCTGGTCACCCCGCTGCCCGCGGCGGGGCAGCCGGCGGAGGCCTACTGGCCCGACCACCCGGCCGGCTGGTACGTCGAGCGGGCCGACGCGCGGCAGAACTGGGTGGTCTGGCGGCGGCATTGAGCCGAGCACCCGCTCAGGGCCGCCCGCCCGGGGCCGCCCCCTCGACCATTCGCCCGACTACCCGTCCTCGCCGCCGCACGCCTCGCCGCCGCCGCGAGCCTCGGCGCCGCCCCCCGTGCGCCCGTAGGCGGCGAGGACGGTGTCGAGGAGACCGGGGAAGCGCCGCTCCAGGTCGACCGTCCGCAGCGCGGAGAAGCGGCGGTTGGCCTCCTCCCGCTGAGTGATCAGGCCGGACTCGCGCAGCACCTTGAAGTGGTGGCTGAGGGTGGAGGGCGCGACGTCCACCGGGAAGGTGCCGCAGGCCCGCTCGGGTTCGGCGCGCAGAACGCGAACGATGGTCATCCGGGTGGGGTCGGAGAGTGCGTGCAGGACGTCGAGGAGGTCGATCTCCTCGGTCGCGGGGTGCGCGAGCGCCGGTCGGCGGCGGGTGCTGCGGGGCACGGGTCCCACCTCTCTGATCTGTGATGTTCGACATCCATCGAAACGGCGTGGTACCACTGTCCCGCGTCAATTTCGTAGTTCGTCGAACATCGTAGTCGAGGGGGACCGACATGCGCGCACTGGTGATGACCGCACCCGGTGGAGCCGAGCACTCGCAGGTCCGGGAGCTCGGGGCACCGCACCCCGGGCCCGGCGAGGTGGCGATCGACGTCGCCTACGCCGGACTGAACTTCGTCGACGTGATGGCCCGCCGCGGCGACGGCGGCTACACCTCCGAGTGGCCGTACCGGCCCGGCAAGGAGGTGTCCGGCACGGTCCGGGAGATCGGCGGGGGCGTCACCGGCCTGGCCGTCGGCGACCGGGTGGTGGCCGCGCCCGTCGGCGCCGGTCTGGCGGAGGTGGCGGTCGCGGAGGCCGCGCTCACCGTGCCGCTCCCCGACGGCGTGGCGCTGCGCGAGGCCGCCGCCGTCCCGCTCGGCCTGGCCACCGCGATGCTGCTGCTGACCGACGCCGGCCGGTTCGAGGCCGGTGACACCGTCCTGGTGCACTCGGCGGGCGGCGGGATCGGCGACGCCGTCGCCCGACTCGTCCCGCTGCTCGGCGGCGGCCGGCTCATCGGCACCGTCGGCCGCCCGGAGAAGGCCACCGCCGCCACCGCCTCCGGCTACGACCACGCCTTCGCCCGCGACGAGGCGCTGTCCGAGGCCGTTCGGAACGCCACCGACGGCCGGGGTGTCGACCTCGTCCTCGACCCGCTGGGCACCGAGGCCCTCGAACTCGACCTCGCCGTGGCGGCGCCCGGCGCGCGGATCGTCCTGTTCGGCAACGCGGGCGGCGGCACCGTCGCCGACCTGCCCCCGCTCGGCCGTCTGATGGCGGGCAACCTGACCGTCACCGGCTTCAGCCACCGCGGCCTGGCCGCCACCGCCCCCGACCGCCTGGCCCGCGCCATCCGCCGGGTCCTCGGCCTCCTCGCCGACGGCGGCCTGGGGCTCCCGGTCACCGAACTGCCCGACCTGGCCGCCGTCGCGGCCGCCCACGACGCGATGGAGGAGCGGCGGGCGACGGGCAAGTACGTGGTGCGGGTGGGTGGTTGAGCCCTGCCGAGGGCCGGCCCGCCGTCAGACCGTGAAGACCGCGCCCGGGTCGGCGTGGCCGACCGGACCGGCGAAGCGGGCCGCCGCCCGGTCGACGGCCTCGGCGGGCGTCATGGCGCGGCCGACGTGGGTGACGAGCAGGCGGGAGGCGCGGGCCGCCGTGGCGGTGGCGCCGGCCTGCTCGGGGGTGTGGTGCGCCGGGGCCCCGGCACCCGGCTCGGGCTCGGGGCTCACCCGACCGGGCTCCGGTCCGGAGCTCTCCGCCTCGCAGAGCAACAGGTCGCAGCCGTCGGCGAGTTCGGTGAGGGCGTCACACGGGGCGCAGTCGCCGGAGTAGACGAGCGAGCGGCCGCCGGCGTCCACCCGGAGGGCGAAGGCCGGCATGCCGTGTTCCACCGCCCGGCTGGTCAGCGTCAGACCGCCGACCCGCACCCGGTGGCCGTCGGACAACTCGGTGACGGCGAAGGCCGATTCGACCGGGCTGCGCCGCGCCGTGTTGGTCAGGAAGGCCGCCAGCCGGTCGGCGGTTCCGGGCGGGCCGTAGAGCGGGATCGGCGCGGTGAGTCGGACGTCCGCGTGCAGGGCGCCGTAGTAGGCGGTGAGCAGGTCGGCGCAGTGGTCGGCGTGCAGGTGCGAGATCCAGATCGCGTCCAGTTCGTCCAGCCGGGCGTGGCGCTGCAACGGGCCGAGGGTGCCGCTGCCGGCGTCCACCCACACCCGGGCGCCGCCGCCGGACACCAGGTAGCCGGAGCAGGGGTTGTCGGCGCTCGGGTAGGGCGTCGCGCTCCCCAGGACGGCGAGGCGCAAGCGTTCGTCGGACATCCGACGAGGGTAGCGCCCGGCGGCCGGCCTCCGTGATCATTTCCGGCAGGGCGGGGACACCACACGTTTCCGCGCGCGGGAAGTCGGCGGGGTCGACTTCCCGCGTGGGGGCGGGGCTCCGGGGTACCGGTGTCAGCGAGCCGGGCCGGCGGGGCGGACGCGGCGGGTATTCGCGTGCCGTGCCCCGCCCGGGCTGGTTGACTCCGTGCCATGAGCACCTCCCGGGCCCTGCCGGTCCTGCGCACGCCCGACCGGTACGCCCTCCACGACACCGCCCGCCTCCTGCTGGACTTCACCGAGCCGTGGGGCGACGTCTCGGTGGACGCCCACGCGCTGGGGATGACGTCGGCGGAGGCGCGGCAGGTGCTCGAAACGATCCCCGGCAGCCGGGTGTCGGCCTCCGACCGGACGCGTCCGGAGAGCAGTGCCGAGATCCGCGCCCTGTTCGAGACGGGTGATCCACGGCTGGACGAACTGGCCCCGTTCGACGTCGACGTCTTCGACCGGCCCCTCGGGTCGGTCGAGGACCGGTTCCTCGACCTCGTCGGGTCCGGGCCCGCCGCGCTGTACTGGAGCGGATTCGCGTGGCCCGCCGCCCCGGAACTCGGCCTGAAGCCGCGGGCCAAGGACGCCCGCCTGCAGATCGTGCTCAACAGCCGCGCCGCGGACTTCGACCGGCCCGCCGAGGACCACACGCTGTTCATCCACTTCCGCAGCGGCGACCTCGAACGCGCCGAGTGGCTGGCCCGGCAGGCCGGGCTGGCGCCCGTCGGCCCGGACGAGTGCGGCTGCTGACCGCCCGGGCATGGCCTGCGGCGCAACGGTGTCGGGCCGGGCATGACCGGGATACTGGTGATCGGCGCAACGGGCAGTGCGGGCAGGCGCGTTGTGTCCTCGCCGATCGAAGGCGGCCACGAGGTAAGGGCGTTGGTCCGCGACCCGGCGAAGGCCGCACTGCCCGCGCAGCCCGCGGGGGGTCGCGGCGGCCGACCTGAGGTGGACCGCCTGCCCGCGGAGCCCCGGGTCGTCGAGCTGATCGCCCGGCGCGCGAAGCGCGTCGTCCACCTGTCGGCGGACGTGGCCGACCTCGCGGACGACGAACCGGCCGCGGTCTGCCACCGGGAGATCGAGCGGTCGAGCGGTCGATCCGGCGGTCCGGCGCGGACCGGACCTTCGTGCGGGCGATCGACTTCGCGGGGAACCCGCTCGCCCGGCCCGACCGCAGGGGCCGCCGCGCGCCGGGGTCAGCAGGTGCCCTCCGGCGCCTCCAGCGAGTCGAGCCAGCGCAGCAGCCGGGCGCCTTCGCGGGTCATCACGTCCGGGTCGCGCAGGGCGTTGGCCAGCAGTGACATGCCCTGGTAGCCGGAGACCAGGGTGAGGGCCAGGCCGTCCGGGTCGGGCAGGCCCAGCTCGCGGAACTGGCGCCCGGCCCAGTCGAGCAGGCGCCGGATCACCGCGCCGGCCTCCGCGTCGAGGACCCCGTCGGCCCGCTTGTCGAGTTCGGCGGCCAGGGTGCCGGTCGGGCAGCCGAACCGGGCGGCGACCTCGCGCTGTCCGACCCAGGCCTCGACCAGCGCCTTGAGACGGTCCCGGGGGTCGGCCGACCGCTCCAGCACCTCGGTGAGCTCGTCCAGGTGCGCGCCGTGCTCGGACAGCGCGGCCCGGACCAGCTCGTCCTTGGTCTTGAAGTAGTAGTAGACGTTCCCGACCGGGACGTCCGCCTCGCGCGCGATGTCGGCGAGGGTCGTGCGCTCGACCCCCTGCTCGTGGAGGACGCGGGCCGCGGCCGCCGCGAGCCGTCGGCGCTTCTGCGACGCCCGGACGCGTCGATTCACTGAGTCAGTCACCCAACTGACTATAGACAGCCGCCGGTGCGCGCGTGCTACGGTTTTTGAGTCAGCCAACTAACTCAGAACGGGAGGGGATCTCGATGATCACAGTGACGGGTGCCACCGGCAACATCGGGCGGACGCTGGTGGAGCTGCTGGCCGGGGCGGGCGAACAGGTGGTGGCCGTGTCGCGGCAGCCGCGGCCCGCCGACCCCGCGACCGGCGTCCGCTGGGCACAGGGCCACCTCGGCGACGCCACCGGCCTGCGGCCCGCCCTCGAAGGGTCCCGGGCGCTGTTCCTGCTGCTGGGCGGCGAGCTCAACAGCCGGGGCGAGCACCCGGACGCCCTGCTGGACGTCGCCGCGGACGCCGGGGTCGAGCGGATCGTCCTGGTCTCCTCGCAGCTCGGCGCCACCCGGCCGGACGCGCCGTCGCACGCCCGCCTGCGGGAGTTCGAGGCCGCCCTGGGCACGTCCGGACGGGACGTCACCGTCCTGCGGCCCAGCGGCTTCGCCTCCAACGCCTTCGCCTGGGCCGGGACGGTCCGCGGCGAGCGCACCGTCTTCGCCCCGTTCGGCGAGGTGGCGCTGCCCGTGGTCGACCCGGCGGACATCGCGGCGGTCGCCGCGGCCGTCCTGCGCGAGGACGGGCACGCCGGGCGCACCTACGAACTGACCGGCCCCGAGCTCATCAGCCCGCGCCGGCAGGCGGCGGTCCTCGCCGAGGCATTGGGCGAGGCGGTGGCCTTCGTGGAACTGTCCCGCGAGCAGGCCCACGCCCACCTCGCACGGTTCATGCCGGAGCAGGTCATCCCCGGAACCCTGGACGTCCTCGGCCTCCCGCTCCCGGCCGAACTGACGATCAGCCCCGACGTGGCGGCGGTCCTGGGGCGCCCGGCCGCGCCCTTCGGCGCGTGGGTCGCGCGCAACCTGCCCGCGTTCCGGTAGGGCCGGGCGGGGGTCAGGGGCGGGCGTCCCGGATGCGTTTGTACGCGCGGAGGACGGCGAGGAGGTTCACCAGGGTGCTGGCCGGGATGTTGCCGATGTCGATGAGTCGGCGGCCCTGGAGGTCGATCTCCCCGGGACTGACCGAGGGCCAGAGGAGCCCGAACTCGCGCCCTTCGGTGCGGAGTTCGACGATCAGGGCGGTCAGCTGCCGCAAGGTGAGGTGGAGCAGCGCCGGATCGGTGGGGCGGATGGGGTGGTGGGCGTTCACGCGGCACCGTCCAGCTGCAGCTCGAACCAGACGCTCTTGCCGAGGCATTGGGGGTCGACGCCCCAGCGGTGGGTGAGGCCGGCGACGAGCTGGAGGCCCCGGCCGGACTCGGCCAGGACCGAGAGGGGCTGCTGTTCGGGGAGGCTCGGGCTGCGGTCGGAGACCGTGACGCGGAGGGTGTCCGCGAGGAAGAGGATGAGGACGACCGGGGAGGTCGTCCCGCCGTGGCGCCAGGCGTTGACGATCAGTTCGACCAAGGCGAGCTCGGCGTCCGCGATGGCGGCGGGCGGCCAGCCGGCGCGGGTCATGCCGTCGCGGAGGGTGTCGCGCGAGAGGGTGAGGGAGGGGGAGTTGAGGTTGCGCACAGGGGTCTCCCGGAGAGAAGAAGGGGATGAGCCGAGCGAGCTGTCGCCGTGAGCGAGCCCGAACATGGGTGCTCTGCGGTGCGAGGCAGCGTTACTGACACCCGCGTCGGCGATCGGTGCATCACTGACTGTAGAGCAACAGTGGTACATGTAGGGGTACTTCTACCCCTCCCCTTCACTCGATCGAAGGATTGCTGGACCCTTCGAGGGATCGCGATGGATGCTTGGGGGCATGCCACCACGAACTACCCCGTCAGCCAGGCAGGAACGAGTCGGCATCGAGCTGCGGAAGATGCGCGACTGCGCCGACCGCACGACCGCCGAAGCCGCCGCGTTGTTCGGGCTTGCCCGAACGAAGATCACCCAGATCGAGAAGGGGCAGTACCCGATCAGCGCCGAGCGGGTACGCATGCTCGCCTGCGACTACGCGGAGAGCGATCACGCTTTCGTAGAGGCGCTCGCAGCCATGGCCGAGGAACGCCACCGGGGTTGGTGGGAGGACTACCGGGGTTCCGTACCGGTCGGTTTTCTGAACATCGCGGAGGTCGAGTACTTCTCCAGGGGAACGCGCACCTATCAGATTTCGCACGTCCCCGGGGCAATGCAGACCGAGGAGTATGGGCGGGCCATCTTTCGGGATCTCCACCCGCCGCTCTCACCACGCCTCCTGGAAGCCCGCGTGGAACATCGAGTGCAGCGCTCGGCCTTCCTGATGCGTGAAGGCGGTGAATCGTACTCAGCGTTGGTCCATGAGGCTGCCCTGCGGATGCTGTTCGGTGGCCGTGCAGCTGCAAAGCGCCAGATGGATAAGCTGCTTGAGTACTCGGAACTGCCCCACGTGACTCTTCGAGTGATCACCTTCAGCACCAATGGCTTCATGGGTGCAGGGCAAGGCATCGTCTATGCGAACGGACCAGTGCCTCGCCTCGACACCGTCCAGCTCGATGCGGTTGGCGGCCCCGCCTTCCTCCACGAGCAACGGCAGATGGAGAACTACCGTTACATCATCGACAAGATGACTGAGCGATCTCTCTCCGAAAGCCAGTCTCGCGATGTCATCAGTCTCATCAAGAAAGAGATCTAGCGTCATGGAAACACGTCATTGGAAGCGGCCCGAAGCCTGCCCGGACGGGGCCAGCTGCCCGGAGGTGGCCATAGGCCCGGACGCCGTCTACGTCCGCAGCAGCCTCCTGCCCGACGCCATCGCCCAACTCACCCCCGCCGAATGGCGCGACCTCGCCACCGCCATCCGCAACGGCGAGTTCGACGTCTGACCCACTCCCCCGCTGACGGCCCGCCGACTCTCCGGCGGGCCGTCGTTCTTCCCAACGGGTCGGTTCGTCGCACTATCTTGTTCCACTGCTACCTTGTGATGCATGGTACCTGGCATCACCAACCCCGACGCCTCCGCCGAGGCCCCCGACGGGCCGGTGGCGACCCAGCTGCGCAAGGGCGTGCTGGAGTACTGCGTGCTGGCCCTGCTGAAGGACGGCCCGCGCTACGGCGTCGAACTGCTCCAAGAACTCGGCCGGTTCCCGATGCTGGCCACCAGCCAGGGCACGATCTACCCCCTGCTGTCCCGACTGCGCCGCGCCGGACTCGCCGACACCTTTCTCCAGGACTCGGCCAGCGGACCATCCCGCCGCTACTACACGCTCACCGACACCGGCCGGGACGCACTGCGGGAGTTCACCGCACTGTGGCCCGCCTTCCGCGACACCGTCGACCACGTCCTCGACCCGGGAGAGAACCCGTGAACAACCCCATCGAGCACCCCCTGGTCCGCGCCCACCTCGACGCGGTCACCCGCTACACCGCCCCTCTGCCCGAAGAGCGCCGCCGCGAACTCCTCGCCGACCTGCGCGAACACGTCGAGGTCTCCCTCGCCGAGCACGACCCCGCCGACGAGGCCGCCGTCCGCCACGTGCTGGAGCAACTGGGCAGCCCCCGGCGGATCGCCGACGCCGCGCTCGCCGAGGACGGCCTGAGCCGCCCCGAGCCGGAGAGCACCCGCCGGACGAACGTGACGCTGCTCCTCGCGGTGCTCCCGTTCCCGCTGCTCCTCGTCCCGGCCGCCGGGCCCGTGCTCGCGCTGGCCGCCGCCGTCACCGCCGCCGTCCGCGTCACCAAGTCCCAGGTGTGGAGCCGCCGGCAGAAGAAGCCGGCGGCCCTGCTCCTGCTCGCCCCCGTTCTCACCACCCCCCTGGCCGCCGCCGCGTTCAACGCCGCCTCCTCGGCCGGGCTGACCCCGGTCGACGTCCTCGCCGCGTGCGCCGTGGGCTTCAGCCCGGTCCTGGTCGCGGCGGCGCTGCTGTCCCGCTCCGCCGCCCGCCTGCGCGGCGCCGCCACCACGGCCTGAGCACGAGCGACCCGGGTCCTCACCGGGCCCGACGGCGCCTGAACTCGGCCAGCCACTCCCGCACCTGCGCCTCGTCGTGCAGGTACGGCTCTCCGGGCCCGGCGCGCAGGTCGATGCCGTACAGCCGGCCCAATGCCCGCAGGGACGGGTCGTCCCAGTCGAGCCCGTCGTCGAGGAACCAGCGCCCGGCCCAGCGGTCGGCCTCGTCCCTGCTGACCCGGCCGTCCGCGACGGCGGCGAACCACCACTCGATCTCGTCCGGGCCCGGCTGTACGTCGCTCCCCACGGAGTCGTCCGTGCCGCCCCCGCTCACCGGGCGTCGGGCCCGGCGACGGCCGGGCCGAGGCCGGCGGGGACCTGGGCCGCGGCGAGGGCGGCCGCTCCGGCTGCCGCCCGCTCCGGTAGTGCGGTCAGGCTTCCGGCGGCGATGACATCGGCACAGAACTCGGGCTCCACTCCGCCAGTATGGCAATCCGACCATCGCGGATCGAGAAACGGCCTGATCGGATCGCCAACGAACTCTCCGACCGGAAGGCGGTTTTCCGCGGTGGAGGGCCTGGGTAGTGACGGAGGCGTTCGCACCCGCACGGTTCACACCTCCGCTGCGGCCAAGAATCCTTGACGAACCCTCAGTGGAAGGCACTCCCATGACCCGGAACCTCCGGAACGCCCTCGCCGTCCTCGTGACCACCGGCGCCCTCAGCGCCGTTGCCGCTCCCCTCGCCACCGCCGCCGAGCAGGCGCCGGCGGTGGCCGGGGTGCAGGCCCAGATCCGCAACCCGAAGACGGTCAAGGCCGACGCCTACAACCAGGCCCGCAGCATCCTCGCCAACGCGGGCAGCCAGACCGCCGCCAAGTCCCACCCGATCCACGGCAAGAACGACGTCCCGGTCTCCTACGGCACCAGCCTGCTCGCCTCCGCCCGGGACGAGTTCCGGGCCGCCGACAAGCACCTGCCCGCAGGCCAGAAGAAGTCCGACATGTCGATCCCCCACTACAACGCCATCCACAACGCGGCGAAGGTCATGGGCATCGACCGCTGGTAGCCACCCGGAGCCCGGGGGCGACACCTGGAACCCCGAACCCGACGACCTCCGGCTCCGCGTGGCGGCTCCGCCGTGCGGGGCCTACCCCTCCGGAAAAGCGAAGCCCAGGGCGCGGGTGAGCTCCAGCGCCAGGTCCTCGGCGAACTGATCGCTCCCGCGCTCCAGCACGGCCCGCACCGCGGCCTCATCGGGCCGCAGCCCGGCGCCCTCGGCCCAGGCTGCCGCCTCGGGCGCGACCTCACCGGCAGCGCGGATCCACCGGTCGGGCACCTGGTAGTCCAGCGCCATCTCCAGGGGGAAGGTGCTGTGCCGGCTCAGGCCGCCCGGCCCCCAGGCCTGCGCGAAGACGAAGTCGCTGTCGTGGACGTGCATCACCAGCACCGGAGCCCCGGTCTCGGCCACGATCTCGGTCGCCGTGTCGACCGGACTCCCGGTCTGCAGGATCCGCCAGTCGCCACCCTCGCTACCCTCACCACCCCCGGCGCTTCCGGCCTCCCACCCGGGCAGCACCTCCTCCACCCGCACCGCCGCCAGTTCGGTCAACGACCGCGCACAGCGCGCCACCACGAAAGCCCGGAGAATCCCATGGCCGGTGACGATAGCGCCGCCCGCCGACAAGCACTCGCTAGCGGGGCGTGACCTCCGGCTCGCCCAGCCGGCCGTCCCCGTCGACGGTGTAGACCCTGGTCTCGTGCTCGGCGGTCACCGTGACCCGGTCCGGCCCCGACCACTCGGCCTTGCGGAAGCCGTCACCGTCGTCCCAGGTGCCCAGGTACCAGTGGCGGGCCGTCCAGCCGCTGCCGGTCACCAGTTCCACCCGGTAGATCGGGTCGATCGAGAAGGCCACGTCGGTGACGACCAGGACGTGCTCCGGGTGGCTCGGGTCGGGCTTGCGTTCGACCAGCCGGCCCTCGCCGCCGAGGAAGTACGTGACGACCCCGATCACCACCGCGACCGCGATGAGCGGCGACAGGACGGCGGCACAGCCGAGCTGCGCCCACCGTTCGCGGAACTCGAACTGGACCAGCATCGAGACCATGAGCATCACCGCAGCGGCCCCGAGCAGCAGAACCGGGTGGTTCAGCCAGCGTTCGACCTCCACCAGCCCTCCCGGACGGGAGGCCTGATAGCCCGCCAGGTAGGCCAGGAACGCCACCAGCGCGGCGCCCCTGAACCACCACTCGATCCGTCTGTGCCACGCAGCCGCCGCCATGTACTCCCCCCGGGTGAACTTTTGCCCGGACTTTACTACGGGCCCGCCCAGGGGCCCGGGCGACGGTGGCTCCGTCGCCCGGGCCGCATCCACCGGCCGTACCCCTGTCACCGCCGGTGGAAGACGCTCCGCGACCAGAAGTAGCCGAGCAGCGTCAGGCCGGTGCACCAGGCGAGGGCGCTCCAGGCGCTGGTGCCGATCCCGGTGCCCATCAGCAGGCCGCGCAGGGTCTCGATGACCGGCGTGAAGGGCTGGTACTCGGCGAACCAGCGGAGGGCCGTCGGCATGGAGTCGGGCGGGACGATGGCGCTGCCGATGAAGGGCAGGAAGGTCAGCGGCAGCGGCGTGTTGCTGGCGCTCTCCGGCGTCTTCGACACCAGTCCGATGCCCGCCGATATCCAGGTCAGCGCCAGCGTGACGAACAGCAGCAGCCCTGCCGCCGCCAGCCACTCCACCGGGCCCGCGTGCGACCGGAAGCCCATCGCGAAGGCCGCACCCGTCACCAGCACCAGCGCGATCACGGTCTGGATCACGCTGCCGATCACATGGCCGGCGAGGAACGCCGACCGCGATATCGCCATCGTCCGGAACCGGTTGACGATCCCTTCGGTCATGTCGACGCAGACGCCGACCGCCGTGGCGACCGAACCGGCCGTCGCCGTCATCAGCACGATCCCCGGCGTCACGTAGTCGATGTAGCTGCCGCCGCCGATCCCCAGCCCGAGCGCACCGCCGAAGGCGTAGTTGAAGAGCGCCAGCATCATCACCGGCATCACCACGACCGAGAAGGTCATCGCCGGATACCGCTGCGCGCGCTTGAGGTTGCGCCGCAGCATGGTCAGCGAGTCGCCGACCGCGTAGCTCGTCGCCGCGCTCATCGCGCACCCTCCCCGGTCAGTGTGAGGAACACGTCGTCCAGACCGGCCGTCTCCACGACCAGCGACTCGGCCCGCACGGAGGCGTTGTCGAGCGCGTCCAGCACCGCCTTCACGGTGAGGACGGAGTTGTCCCCCGGGATGTCCAGCCGCAGCGCCTCGGTGTCGACGGCGGCGTAGTCGAACAGCGCGGCGGCGGCGCCCAGTTGGGCGGCATCGCCGAACCGGAGCCGAATCCGCCCGCCGGGGACGATCCGCTTCAGCTCCTCGGCAGTGCCCTCGGCGACGATCCGGCCGCCGTCCAGGACGGCGATCCGGTCGGCGAGTTCGTCGGCCTCCTCCAGGTACTGGGTGGTGAGGAAGATCGTCACCCCGTGGTCGGCGACCAGCCCCCGGATGATCTCCCACATGGTGCGCCGGCTGCGCGGGTCCAGCCCGGTGGTCGGCTCGTCCAGGAAGATCACCTTCGGGTCGCCGACCAGCGTCATCGCCAGGTCGAGCTTGCGCCGCATGCCGCCGGAGAAGGTGGCGACGGGCGTGCGCGCGGCCTCGGTGAGTTCGAAGCGGCGCAGCAGGTCCTCGGCCCGCCTCCGCCCCTCCCGACGGCGGAGGTGGTTGAGGTCGGCCATCAGCAGCAGGTTCTCCTCGGCGGTGAGCAGGTTGTCCACCGCCGAGAACTGGCCGGTGACCCCGATCGCCTTCCGCACCCCGTCGGCCTCGCGGACCACGTCGTGCCCGGCCACCCGGGCCGTGCCGCCGTCCGCCGGGATCAGGGTGGAGAGGATCTGCACCGTGGTGGTCTTGCCGGCGCCGTTCGGCCCGAGCAGGGCGAACACGGTGCCGGCCGGGATCCGCAGGTCGATGCCGTTCAGCACCGCCTTGTCCCCGTAGGACTTGGTGAGTCCGATCGCCGAGATCGCGGTCATCAGGCCCTCCGGATGATGATGCTGCCGACCTGGGTGCCGGCGCGGACCTCGACGGTCTCCCGGGCGTCGCCCGGGCCCTGCGTCTCGCCGAGGGAGTTGCGGACGCCGCCGAACTTGCTGTGCACGTCGAGCCAGGCCGCCGTGCCCTCGGCGATGCCGACCTCGACGTCCCCGACGCCGGTCTGCAGGGTGACCTTGCCCCGGACCACCCGGCCGACCCGGAGGTGACCGTTCGCCGACCTGGCGTCCACGCCCGCCCCGGCGAGGCCGACGTGGATCCGGCCGTTGGAGGCGTTGGCGGTCAGCTCGCCGCGCACCTCCTCGATCTCGGTGTCGCCGTTGCTGTTCTTGACCGTCAGCACGCCGCCGACGGTGCCGATCTCGATCCGGCCGGAGCCGGTCACCTCGGCGTCCCCCGCGATGGCGCCGAGCCGGATGTCCCCCATGTCGGTCTTGAGCCGCACGCTGTCGGCCCGGTCGACCTGGATCCGGCCCATGGAGGTCTTCAGCCGGCAGTCGCCGAGCGGGCCCTCTGCGACGAAGTCCGCCATCGGGGAGTCGGCGTGCACCTGGGAGCCGGCCGGCAGCTCGACCAGGACCTCGATCGAGCCCTTCTTGCTGGAGAACACGGTGCGCTGCTTGGGGCCCTTGAGGGTGAGCCGACCGCCGGAGAAGTCGACCTGGGTCAGCTCGGCGGCCTTGACGTCCGCCTCCCTGGCGGCGTTGGCGGGCCGCACCTCGACCACCGCGTCGGTGCGCTTGCCGGCGGTGATCCAGAGTGCGCCGATCTCGAACTCGAAGGCGGCGGAGATCGGTCCGTCGGTCTCGTACGTAGGCATGGCTGTCCCGTCCTCTTGGCTCGTGTAGGTGTTCCCGCCGGTCGGAGCGGGGGTGACGTCGAAGGTGCGAAGGCTGTGGAACGTGCGGGCGGTGCGGGCGGTGCGGGTACTACAGGCAATGCAGGTGGTACGGGGTGTACGGGCGGCGCGGAAGCGTCAGTGGACCCAGCCGGTGAAGCCCTGGCCGCCGACGCTGCGCGGGGTGCGGACGCCCGGGTCGGCGACCGGACGGGTAGCCGGACGGCCGCCCTCCAGCGCGCCGGCGACGGCCCGGACCAGCCAGGCGTTGAGGGAGAGCCCCTCCTGCCCGGCGGCCTCCTCCGCCCGGGTCTTGAGGTTGGCCGGCAGGCGCAGATTGATCCGCGCCGTACCGCTCTCGTCCGACTCCGGCACCGGCTGAGCCACCGGAGCCACCGGTGGCGCCACGACCGGGGCCGGTGGCACCACGGGCGACGCATCGCCGTGGAAGCCCTCGGAGCCGGGCGGCGCCGTCACCACGAACTCCGGGTCGAGTCCGCGCAGGCGGACGTCCACCGAGCCCGGAGCGAGGTCGCGGGTGACCTCGCCCATGGCGGCCGAGAGCGCGTTGAGCAGCGTGAGCCGCACGGCCGACTCCAGCGGGAGCGTCAGCCGGTCGGCCAACGCGCGGGCTTCGTCCCCGCCGGCGGCGGCGGCCACCGCGAGCTCGTTCCGGAGGTTTTCGACGTACGGCGTGAGGTCCATGGCTCAAGCATGGCACGAAGATGGCACCATGTCGAGCCCTTCATGGCGCCACAATGGCACCATCACTCGAACGGGTGTGGCGCCACACACGGGAACCGCCCCGCCGACAGGAGTCGACGGGGCGGTTCACCAGGGGAGGACGTCAGCCAGGAGGGCGTCAGCCGGGGAAGGCGTCAGCCGGTGCGGGGCCGGCCGGGGGAAGGCGTCAGCGCTGCCAGCCCGCGAGGTAGGCGTCGATCTCGCCGGACAGCCGCGCCTTGCCGGCCCGGTCCAGGAAGGAGGCCTCGACCGCGTTGCGGGCCAGCGCCGCCACCCCGGCCTCGTCCAGCCCAAGCAGCCGCGCCGCCACCGCGTACTCGGTGTTGAGGTCGGTGCCGAACATCGGCGGGTCGTCGCTGTTGATCGTGACCAGCAGCCCGGCGTCCACCATCTGCTTGATCGGGTGGTCCTCGATCCGCTCCACGGCCCGGGTGGCGATGTTGGAGGTCGGGCAGACCTCCAGCGGGATCCGGTGCTCGCCCAGGTGGTCGAGCAGCGCCGGGTCCTTGACCGCCTGGGTGCCGTGCCCGATGCGCTCGGCGCCGAGCACCCGGATCGCGTCCCAGACCGTCTCCGGCCCGGTGGTCTCGCCCGCGTGCGGGACGCTGCGCAGGCCGGCCGCCCGCGCCCGGTCGAAGTACGGCTTGAACTGCGGGCGCGGCACGCCGATCTCCGGGCCGCCCAGGCCGAAGCTGACCAGGCCCTCGGGGGCCAGCTCGGTGGCCAGCCGGGCGGTCACCTCGGCCGACTCCAGACCGGCCTCGCCGGGGATGTCGAAGCACCAGCGCAGCGCGACGCCGAGCTCCTTCTCGGCGCTCAGCCGGGCGTCCTCGATCGCCTCCATGAAGGCGACGTCGGGGATGCCGCGCTTGACCGAGGAGTACGGGGTGATGGTCAGCTCGGCGTACCGGATGTTCTGGCGCGCCATGTCCTCGGCCACGCCGTAGGTGAGCGCCCGGACGTCCTCGGCGTCCCGGACCAGGTCCACGACGCTCAGGTAGACGTCGATGAAGTGCGCGAAGTCGGTGAAGGTGAAGTACTCGGCGAGCGCGGCCGGGTCGGTCGGCACCTTGGACTGCCCGGCGTGCCGGGCGGCCAGTTCGGCGACGACGCGCGGCGAGGCCGAGCCGACGTGGTGGACGTGCAGTTCCGCCTTGGGCATCCCGGCGATGAACGCCTCGATGCCGCTGGTGCCGCTGGTGCCGCTGGTGCCATTGGCGCCATCAGCGCCAACGGTGCTTCCGGTGGGGTTTCCGATCCGACTTCCGTCCGGCTGGACCACGGTGGTTCCCTTCTTCCTTCTCCGTGCCTTCTACGCGCGTATCGCGGACACCGGCCCAGGATAGGCCCAAGCCGCCGGACCCGGCCGGGCGATCACCCGCCGAAGGCGACCGCCGCGGTGTGGATCAGCAGTCCGGCCAGGGCGCCGACCACGGTGCCGTTGATCCGGATGAACTGCAGGTCGCGGCCGACGTTGGCCTCGATCTTGCGGGAGGCGTCGTCGGCGTCCCAGCCCGCCACCGTCTCGGAGATCAGCGAGGTGATCTCGGCCCGGTAGGTGTCGACCAGGTACTGCGCGGCGTCCTGCAGCCAGCCGTCCACCTTGGCCTGCAGCTTGGCGTCGGTCGCCAGGCGCTCGCCGAAGCGGTGCACGCCCTCGCGGATGCGCCGGCGCAGTTCGCTGTCCTCGTCCTCGGCCGCGCCCATCACCAGGGTGCGCACGGCCGCCCAGGTGGAGTTGATCAGGTCCTGCACCTCGGGCCGGGCCAGCAGCTCGCCCTTGGCCCGCTCGACCCGGGCGATGGTCTCCGGGTCGGTCTGCAGCTCGGTCGCGAACTCGGCGAGGAAGTTGTCGATCGCGCCGCGGGCCGGGTGGTCCGGGTCGTCCCGGATGTCGGCGACGAAGCGCAGCAGTTCCTTGTAGACCCGCTCGCCGACCTGGTGGTCGATGAACTTCGGCGTCCAGCCCGGGGTCTTCTGGGTGACCTTCTGCACCACGTCCTCGTGGTTGTGGGTCAGCCAGCCGTGCGCCCGGACGGCGACCAGGTCCACCACGCCGTGGTGCCCGCCGTCGGCGACCACCTTGCCGAGCATCCGGCCCATCGGCTCGGCCACCGAGGTGGCGGCGGCCCGCCGGGTCACCGCCTCGGCGACGACCGCCCGCACGTCGTCGTCGCGGAGCACCGCGAGCAGGCCGCGCAGCGCCGCCGAGGCCTCCTTGGTGACCCGCTCGGCGCTGCCCGGCGCGGCCAGCCACTCCCCCAGCCGGCGGCCGATGCCGAGCGCCGCGAGCCGCCCGCGCACCACGTGGCCGGAGAGGAAGTTGTCGCCGACGAAGTCGCCGAGCGAGCGGCCGAAGGCGTCCTTCTTGGTCGGGATGATCGCGGTGTGCGGGATCGGCAGGCCGAAGGGGCGGCGGAACAGCGCGGTCACCGCGAACCAGTCGGCCAGCGCGCCCACCATGCCCGCCTCGGCGGCGGCCGCCACGTACCCGGTCCAGGCGCCGGCACCGGCCGCCTCGGCCCAGGTGGAGAGGGCGAAGACCAGGGTCGCGAAGGCCAGCAGGCCGGTCGCGATGGTCTTCATCCGGCGGACGCCGCGTCTCTTCTGCTCATCGGCCGCGGTGAACCGGACCCCGGGGCCGGTCCCGCTGAAGGCATCGTCACTCACCCCGCCAGTCTGCCCGTTGCCAGGCGCGGACGGGGGCGTGCCCCGCGATCACACGCCCCGGGGGCTGCGGCCCGCCCCCCGAAGCCCCCTCACTCCCCCTCATTCACCCCATCACTGCGGCGCCGACGGCAGGCCCGGCTCACCCGGCCCGACCAGCTCGCCCTGCCCGACCGGACCGACCGGACCGACCGGACCGACCGCGCGGACGGCCCCGAGCTCACCCCGTCCTCCGTTCACCGATTCGGCCAGCCGGCGCCACAGCGGGTGGCGCCGCAACCGGCCCCGCACCTGCACCGGCACCACCCCGCGCCACAACTGCTGCGCGAGGTTGAGCGGCGGGGCCGCCTCGGCCACCGGCTCCTCGCGCAGCAGGAACAGCTCGTCCGGCAGACCCAGCCGGGCGTCCCGGAACGCCGGGAGGCCCGCGTAGTGCCGCCGGCCGTCCACGACCACCGGCGGCTCGCCGTGCGCGGCCTCGTAGCGGATCTGGTCGCGCAGCGCCTCCGGCCGTCCGGCGACGGCGAGTTCGAGCCGCACCCGGGCGGCCACCGGCAGCCGGTGGTACACCTCGCGGGCGCCGAACCGCTCGACCAGCCGGGCGACTTCGGCGCACACCCGCTCCTGCAGCCCGCCGTCCAGCAGCAGGAAGCCGGCCTGCAGCAGGCGCGGCACGTCCCAGGCGAAGCCGCGGGCCCGGATGGCGTCGGACTCCGCACCGGGCGCGGCGAGTTCGGCGGCCACCCGCAGGAGCGCGGCGATCCCGCGCAGCCGGTCCAGCACCCCGGCCCGCTCGGTGACGTCGCCCGGGTCCTCGCGCAGCACCGGGACGTAGCAGTCGTAGTCGGCGAGGACGGACACCCGGCCCGCCCGCAGACAGGCCTCCAGGGTGAACGGATGGTCCGCGAAGACCTTCAACCCCTCGTCGCGGCGCAGCCCGTGGCGCCGGATGAGGTCCAGCCGGAACAGCTTGCCGTCGGACAGCGCCCAGGCCAGCGCGGAGTCGGCGAAGCCCACCGACTCGGCGTCAGCGTGGAAGATCCCCTGCGGCACCAGCCGCCCGTCCACCCCGACGTGATTGGGCACCACCACGTCCGAACCCCAGGCGTCGGCGGCCGCGACCAGCCGCTCCAGCGCCTCCGCGCCGAGCCGGTCGTCCGTGCCGAGGAACAGCACGTAGCGGCCGCGGGCCAGCGCCGTACCGCGGTCGGCCGGGCCCGCCGGGCCGCCCGAGTCGGGCTGGCGCACCACCCGGAACAGCCCGGGGTGGTGGGCCGCGTACTCCTCCAGCAGCTCACCGCCGCCGTCCGTGGAGCCGTCGTCCACGGCCACCACCTCCAGCCGCCCCGGCGGCAGGGACTGCCCGACCAGCGAGTCCAGGCAGGCGGTGAGGTACGGCACGGCGTTGTGGACGACGACCACCACGGTCACGTCGGGTACGGCCATCGGGCGGCGGGCCTCCGGTCCTGGCATCGGCGAGCGACAAGCGGCGGTCAAGCGAGTGGGGTCGAGCGAGCGGCGGTCAAGCGAGTGGGGTCGAGCGAGCGGCGGTCGAGCGAGCGGCAAGTGATCAACTCGCCCTGCACGCCCGGGGTCACCGCCATCACCCCCACCGGCGACGGGCACCGGAACACGCTCCCGGCGGCCGAACGAACGGACGGCAGCCCTCCGGTGCGACGGCGGACGAACGGACGGCCCCGCCACCGCACCGGAGGGGCCCAGCCGGCCACGGTCGTGGCCCGTCGTTCCCGACGGGCCACGACCGCCGCTCAGCCGATCGCGACCTCCGCGTACATCCGGGCGATCACGTCCTCGATGGCCGGCTCGCGCACCGACAGGTCCACCAGCGGGTACCGCTCCGCGACCGCCGCCACGATCGGCGCGGCGCTCTGCTGCGCCGGGAAGGCCAGCCACTGGCGCGGCCCCTCGACCTTCACCACCCGGACCCCCGCCACCTCGATCTCCGGCCGGGCCTCGGCGAGGTCCACGACCAGCGTCCGCTCGCTGCGCCCGGTGGCGTGCAGGCCGTCCAGCCCGCCGTCGTACACCACCCGGCCGTGGTCGATCACCATGACCCGGCCGCAGAGCTGCTCGATGTCGGTCAGGTCGTGGGTGGTGAGCAGCACCGTGGTGCCCCGGTCGCGGTTGACCTCGCGCAGGAACTCGCGCACCTTGCCCTTGCTGACCACGTCCAGGCCGATGGTCGGCTCGTCCAGGTAGAGCACCTGCGGGTCGTGCAGCAGCGCGGCCGCGAGGTCGCCGCGCATCCGCTGGCCGAGCGAGAGCTGCCGGACCGGGGTGTCCAGCAGGCCGCCCAGGTCGAGCAGGTCGACGCAGCGGTCGAGGTTCGCGCGGTACCTCGGGTCGGGGATGCGGTAGATCCGGCGGGCGAGTTCGAAGGAGTCGCGCAGCGGCAGGTCCCACCAGAGGGTGGTGCGCTGGCCGAAGACGACGCCGATCCGGCGGGCCAGCGCGACGCGTTCGCGGGCCGGGTCGACCCCGGCGACGCGCAGCCGCCCGGAGCTGGGGACGAGGATGCCGGTGAGCATCTTGATGGTGGTCGACTTGCCGGCCCCGTTGGGTCCGATGTAGCCGACGCACTCGCCGGCCTCGACGGTGAAGCTGAGGCCGTCCACCGCGCGCACCTCGCGCTTGGTCCGGCTGAACCGGCCGGCGCGGGCCCGCACGGTGAAGCTGCGGCGGACGTCGTCGAGTTCGATCAGTGCCATGGGCGTTCCTTGCCGTGAGGTGGTGGGTTCAACTGCCGGTGCCCCGGTAGGCGCGCAGCCCGGCGCGCCAGGCGAGGCCGGCGGCGGCGACGCAGAGGGCGGCGGCGACCGGGGAGGCGTACTGGAAGGCGGTGGGCAGGCCGAGCGGGTCGGGCCGGCCGAGGATGCGCAGCGCGGGCAGCCAGTTGACGAAGGCCAGCGGGACGCCGAAGACCGCCCCGGCGACCAGTTCCCTGGCGAAGATGGTCGGCGGGTAGTGCAGCAGGGTCGCGCCGCCGTAGGTGAAGGAGTTCTGGATCTCCTTGGACTCGCCCCACCAGAACTGGACGGTGGCGCCGCCGACGTAGAGCGCGCCGAAGATGACGCTGCCGCAGACCAGCAGGACGGGCACCAGCAGCACCCGGTCCCAGGTCCAGTGCACGTCCAGGGCGGTCAGCGACCAGGCGAGCACCGCCGCGGCCTGCAGCGGCCGGCCCAGCCTGCGCAGCGAGAAGCGTTCGGCGCACAGCTGGGAGAGCGCGGGCGCGGGGCGGATCAGCATGGTGTCCAGCGAGCCGTTGACGATCCGCACGCCGAGGCCGTCGGCCGAGCCGACCAGCAGGTTGGCGACGCCGAGGGAGAAGGTCGCGGTGGCGTAGAGGAAGGCGATCTCGGGCAGGCTCCAGCCGCCCAGCCGGTCGGTGTGCCGGAACATGATCACCAGTACGACGAAGTCGAGGGAGTGGGTGACCAGGCTGGCCAGCAGGTTCAGCGCGAAGGAGGCCCGGTAGGCCATCATCGAGCGCATCCACATCCGGGCGCAGAGCCACCAGGAGCGGACCGCCCACGCGGTCCGGGGGGCGAGGCGCTCCCGCACGAACGGCCCCGTGCCGTCGGGGTCCCCGGCCGTTCGGCGCCCGGCCGCGAGGTGCTCAGCCACCCTGCACCACCACCCGGCGGGTCGCCAGCCACTGCGCGCCCCGCCCGGCGGCGAGCAGCGCGGCCGCCCAGACGAGCTGGAAGCCGAACGCCCCGAACAGCCCACCGCCGCTCGCGCGTTCCAGGAAGACGTCCGTCGGCACCTTGATCAGCGCCGCCCAGGGCAGCACCCGGCCGAGGTCGCCGAGCCACCCGGGGAACAGCGCGATCGGCAGCAGCATCCCGGAGAAGAACATCGAGACGACCAGCATCACCGAGCGCACGCCCTCCGAGTCGTGCAGCCAGAAGCCGGTGATCGAGACCAGGAAGCGCAGCCCGAAGCTGACCACCACCGCGAGCAGCACCGAGACCAGGAAGAACGCCCAGGTCAGCGGCTGTTCGGGCATCCGGGTGCGGAACACCAGGCCACCGACCAGCATCGGCACGGTGCCACGGACCAGTAGCTGGAAGGCGGCCCGGCCGAGGTCGGTGGCCAGCCACCAGCCCTGGAAGTCGACCGGCCGGTAGAGGTCGACGGCGATGTCCCCGCTGCGGAAGCGGTCCTGGACGTCGTCCTGGAAGCCGCCGCCCCACACGGCGACGGTGACCAACAGGCCCTGGCTGACCCAGATGTAGGTGACGGCCTGGCTCTGGTCGTAGCCGCCGAGGTTGGGGCGGGCCTGCCAGAGGGCCAGGAAGGAGGAGGCCAGGATGAGGCCGAAGACGGTGTTGGTGAAGGTGCCGGCCAGGGTGGCGGCCCGGTAGGTGGAGTAGCGGCGGAAGGCGCCGCGGGCGACAGCCGCGTACAGGCCGAGGGAGGCGGCGAAGGAGGCGGCGGGGGACGGAACGGGGGACGGAGCGGGGGAGGCGGTGCGGGCCGCCACGGGATCGGGGGGCCGAGCCCCGGCGGGGGCAGCGTTCAGCATATTGTCTCCTTGTCGACAAATACGGGCAGAGGGAGCACCGGGCGCGGACCGACGCCCGCACGCGTCCGCACACGCCCCAGCGGCTCCGACCACCCGCACCCGGGGGTACCGGGCCGGACGGACGAAGCTGCCGACGTGGGTGCGCTATGAAGTTCGCATCTTTCACCGTACCGCCGGCCCCCACCGCCCGCACCCGGTTTTTCCACAGCCACCGGGACTCACCCACCCGGGCGCCCGGGACGGCGCCCGACGCGCACAAGCGCGCACGTCAAGCGCCCAACCACCGCTGACCGAGCGTCAAATAGCACATAATCACGGCATGACCTTGAGCACCCGACGCCAGGCCAGACGGGCCGCCCGCCGCGAGGCCCGCCGCGCCCTCCCGCTCTGGCGCCGGCTCCTGCCCACCTGGCGGATCACCCTCGGCGCGCTCACCACACTGCTCCTGCTCGCCGCCGGCGGCTTCGCCGTGCTCTACGTCATCGTCCCGGTGCCCGACCCCAACGCCCACGCCGTCGCCCAGAACAACATCTACCTCTACGCCGACGGCACCACCGAGATCGGCCGCACCGGAGCCGTCAACCGCACCGACGTCACCATCGACCAGATCCCGCTGCACACCCAGCAGGCCGTCGTCTCCGCCGAGGACCGCACCTTCTACCAGAACCGCGGCATCGACGTGAGCGGCATGGCCCGGGCCGGCTGGAACACCCTGCTCGGCAAGGGCATGCAGGGCGGCTCCACCATCACCCAGCAGTACGTCAAGAACTACTACCTGACGCAGAGCCAGACCATCGAACGCAAGGGCCGCGAACTCCTCATCGCCCTCAAGGTCGACCAGCAGCGCGACAAGAAGGACATCCTCGCCGGATACCTCAACAGCAGCTACTTCGGTCGCGGCGCCTACGGCATCCAGAGCGCCGCCCACGCCTACTACGGCGTCGACGTCTCCGGACTCACCCTCCCGCAGAGCGCCTACCTCGCCTCCCTGCTCCAGGCCCCCAGCCTCTACGACGTCAAGACCGCCACCCCCGCCAACCGCGAGAAGGCCGTCGCCCGCTGGAACTACACCCTCGACGGCATGGTCCAACTCGGCTTCCTCACCGGCGCCGACCGCGCCGCCGCCACCTTCCCCGACCCGATCGACCCCCAGCCCGCCACCGGCCTCGCCGGGCAGGCCGGCTACCTGGTCGGCGTCGCCGACGACTACCTGATCTCCTCCGGCACCATCGACGCCGCCACCCTCAAGGCCGGCGGCTGGCGCGTCACCACCACCTTCGACAAACCCAAGCAGGACGCCTTCGCCAAAGCCGTCCAGGACGAACTCACCGACGCGCTCGACCCCAAGGCCCGCCCCACGACCGACACCGACGTCCGGGTCTCCGGCGCCTCCGTCGAACCCGCCACCGGCCGCGTCCTCGCCGTCTACGGCGGCCCCGACTACGCCAAGCAGCCCTACAACGACGCGCTGCGCCAGGACAACCAGATCGGCTCCACCTTCAAACCGATCGACCTCGCCGCCGGCCTGCTCGCCCAGCACACCCTCGACGGCCACCCGATCACCACCGAGACCCACTACGACGGCACCAGCGAACGCCCCGTCACCGGCGGCCCCACCCCGTACGCCCCGCCCAACGAGGACGACGTCGACTACGGCAACATCACCCTGCGCTACGCCATGGTGAAGTCCGTCAACTCCGTGTACGCGCAGGAGGGCGTGGACGCCGGACTCGCCCGCGTCCGCGAGACCGCCGTCAAACTCGGCATCCCCGACAGCGTCCGCGGCATGGACCCGGCCAACACCTCGATGACCCTCGGCACCGCCACCCCCAGCGCCCTCGACCTGGCCGGCGCCTACGCCACCCTCGCCAACCACGGCCAGGCCCACGCACCGTGGTCCGTCCTCAAACTCGAACGCGTCAACCCCGGCGGCGCCGTCGACGTCCCCAAGATGCCCGAGCACAACCCCACCGACGCCATCGGCCGCGGCATCGCCGACTCCGTCACCGACGTCCTGCGCGACGTCGTCAGCCCCCGCGGCACCGGCGCCGCCGCCCTCGACCTCGGCCGCCCCGCCGCCGGCAAGACCGGCACCACCGACTCCAACCTCTCCGCCTGGTTCGCCGGCTACACCCCCGAACTCACCACCACCGTCGGCCTGTTCCGGGAGAACCCGAAGACCCACGCCAAGGAACCGCTGGCCGGCACCGCCGGACTCGCCCGGATCAACGGCGGCGCCATCCCCACCAAGATCTGGACCGCCTACATGACCGCCGCCCTCGGCGGCACCCCCACCCAGCAGTTCGACCTGCAGACCGGCCACGACGCCCCCGGCACCGGCACCTGGCCCACCACCACCGGCAGCACCTCCCCCAGCTCCAGCGCCACCCCGACCACCACCGGCCCGCCCACCGGCGCCACCCGCACCCCCGACACGACCGCCACCCACGCCCCCAGCGCACCCGCCGCCACCGGGGCACCCGCCCCCGGCCCGACCACCCCCAGCCCGCAGGCCCCCCAGCCCACACCCACCCAGGACCAGCCCAGCCCCACCGCCCGGCCCACCCAGACCCGGCCGCCCCGGCCCACCGACCCGCCCACCGCCACCGGCGGCCCCGCCACCCACCCGGCGGCGACGCCGACGCCCTGAACGAGGCGGATGCCCTGAACGAGGCGGACACCCCGGGCGACGCCGACACCCCGGGCGACGCGAACCACCGCCGCGGCGGGGACTACCGCCCCGCCACCAGCTCCCGCTCCACCGGCGTCCGGAACCGCGGCGTCACCCGCACCTCCCCCAGCCACCCCGCCAACCGCTCCACCTCCGCCGCGACCGCCCTCCCGGCCTCCGCCCCGACGTCCCGGAACAGCCGCCACACCACCTCGCCGTCGGCACGCTGCGCCCAGCCGCCCACCACCTCGCCGCACCACCACACCGTCGGCCCGGCGTTGCCCGCCCGGTCGAACAGCGCCGGCACGTCCTCCGGCCGCAGGTACCAGTCCCGCCCGCGCCAGCCCATCACCGCCGGGTCCAGCGCGGGCAGCAGCGCCGCCCACGGCTCCGGCTCCCCCACCGGGACGTCATCGCCCGGCAGCACCAGCCCGGCCGCACCACCCGCCAGCTCCACGTCCTGCGCGCCGGCCTCCGCCAGCGCCTTGCGGACGTCCCCCAGCGTCCAGCCCGTCCACCACTTCACGTCCTCCACCGTCGCCGGACCGTACGCGGCCAGCCAGCGGCGCACCACCTCCGCCTTCGCCTCCCGCACCGGCACGTCCGGCCACGGCGGCACCAGCGCCCACGGGTAGCTGCTGCTGAGCCACGAACCGCGCGGACGGCAGCGCCGCACGTGCCCGTCCGAGGCCAGCAGCCGCAGCAGACGACTGCCCACGCTCTGCTTCGCCTCGTACGCCTTGCCCGCCGACATCAGCATCGTCTCGCGCAACTGCGGTACGTCGTCGCCGAGTTCCTTGGTCGTCGCCTCTCCGCGCACCGCCAGCGCGGCCAGCACCTCCCGCTCGGTCGCGGCCAGCCGCTCCTCGCCCCAGCCCTCGGCGTGGTCCCGCAGGTGCTTGAGCAGCGTCGCCCGCTCCTTCGCCGCGATCGCCCGCGCCGCCGCCGCACTCACGTACGGGGCGAAGCCCTCCGTCACCGCGAAGATCGTCCGCCGCATCGACAGCAGCTTCACCAGGGAGACGTCCTCGTACAGCGCCCGGTCCACCTCGGCCGCCGAGGGCTCGGCCAGCCGCGCGCACGCCGACAGGTACACCGTGGCCGCGTCCGTCGCGTGCAGCCCGACCACGGCGTCCGCCGTGTCCTCCACCCGCGCCGCCCGCGCCGAGGGCGCCAGCAACTGCCGCCGCCCCAACCGGGCCCGCCGCTCCCCGTCACCGATCACCGGCACTCGCCTCGTCATGCCGGGACCCTAACGCCCGCCACCGACAACGGCAGTGCGGACGGGGCCGCAGGCTGCGGGCCGGTCGCCGTTCGCAGCCCGCGGCCCGGTCACCGGCTCACAGGTACAGCCCGGTGGAACCCTCCGTGTCCCCGAAACGGGTCGCCGCGACGGCGTGCAGGTCGCGCTCGCGCAGCAGCACGTAGGTGGCGCCGCGGACCTCCACCTCCAGCTTGTCCTCCGGGTCGTACAGCACCCGGTCGCCCGGCTCCACCGAGCGCACGCTCTGGCCCACCGCGACGGCCTCGGCCCAGGTACAGCGCTTGGACAGCTCGGCGGTCGCCGGGATCAGGATGCCGCCCGTCGAGCGGCGCTCGCCCTCGGCGCCCTCGATGCGCACCAGCACCCGGTCGTGCAGCATCCGGATCGGCAGCTTCTCGCCCAGCCGGTCGTGCCGGGCGGCCTCGTGCGGGTGGTCGGAGCGGGTCTCGTCGTTCGTACTCACGATCCCGAAGGTACCGCCCCCGGGCGCGGAGCGTGACGCGGGCCCGGCATGCGGAGGGCCGGGCACGCGGCGCGCCCGGCCCACCACCCGCGTCCGCGGGGTCAGTCCTTGCGGCGCTTGCGCGAGGCGACCAGCAGCACCAGGCCCACACCGACCAGCGCGGCCGGAACGACCCGCTCCGGGCGCGGCTGCCCCTTCTCGTCCACGAACTGCGCCTTGACCTTGTCCACCATGCCGCTCGCGGCGACGTACGCCCGCCCGGCCCGCTCCTCGACGGCGGCCGCCGCCTTGGCCTTGACCTGGGCGGAGATCGTGCTCGGGTGAACGCGTACGGCCAGCTCGTCCAGGGTCGCCGCCAGCCGGCCGCGCGCGCTCTCGATGTCCGCCTCGATCTGGGCGGTCGTCCGCGCCGACTTGTCCTGCGTGCTCGCCTCGCCCACTCGGGCCACCCCATTCACTTGCCGATGTCGATCTCTGCGATCCGTTGCGATCCGTGCGCTGACCCAGTGTGTCAGCTACCCGGAACGGCCGCGCGGCCCCACCCACCATCGGAGGTAAGTTTGCCGTGGTACGACCGCCCGTCACAGCAGCACGCACCAGGAGAGTCCACCCATGACTGAGCGTCTCCAGCCCGGCGACACCGCGCCCGCCTTCAGCCTGTCCGACGCCGACGGCAACCAGGTGTCGCTCGCCGACCACGCGGGCCGCAAGGTCATCGTCTACTTCTACCCCAAGGCGCTCACCCCCGGCTGCACCAAGCAGGCCTGCGACTTCACCGACAACCTGGAGGTCTTCGCGGGCGCCGGCTACGACGTGATCGGCATCTCGCCCGACCAGCCGGAGAAGCTGGGCACGTTCCGCGAGACCGAGAACCTCAAGGTCACCCTGCTCTCCGACCCGGACAACAAGGTCCTGGAGGCGTACGGCGCCTACGGCGAGAAGCAGAACTACGGCCGCACCTACCTGGGTGTGATCCGTTCCACGGTCATCGTGGACGAGCAGGGCAAGGTCGAGCGCGCGCTCTACAACGTCAAGGCCACCGGCCACGTCGCCAAGCTGCTGCGCGACCTCAAGATCGAGGCCTGAGCCACCCCTTCGGCCGTCGGTCCGCCGGCCCGGCCGCCCGGCCGCCCGGCTGCCCGGCTGCCGAGCCACCCGGGAAAACGGAGCGGTGGCGGCACACCCCCCGACCGGGTGCGCCGCCACCGCCGTCCCTCACCTCAGCGGACCGCTGTCAGTTCAGCAGGTCCCGAGGTCGTTCCAGACTCCCCACGCGCCGCTGGCCGCGGGGTCGTCGCCCTTGGTCCACCACTTGTTCTGGTAGTAGTGGCCCTTCCACGAGACCTTGGTGGGGGTCGCGTAGGTGGTGCCCGCGTCCCAGCCCGGCGCACCCGCGCAACCGGCCGGCGTGGTGGGCGGCGTCGTCGGCGGCGTCGTCGGCGGGGTGGTCGGCGGGGTGGTCGGCGGCGTCGTCGGCGGAGTGGTCGGCGGGGTGGTCGGCGGCGTCGTCGGAGGCGTCGTCGGCGGCGTGGTCGGCGGCGTCGTCGGCGGCGTGGTGGGAGGCGTCGTACCGCCGTCCACCGTGCCCCGGGTCAGATCGCCCTTGATCCCGTACAGCGTGCCGCCCACGTTGACCGTCCAGTTCGACGGCGTGGACACCGGCAGGTAGTAGACGAAGTCCATGTCGACCGACGCGCCCGGCGCCAGCGACTGCCACCCCGGCAGCTTGACCGACACCCGGTTGTAGGTGCCCTTCAGCCCGCCCACGTTGCCCGGGCCCGGGTTGTCCTGCCGGATGACCTGCAGCCCGAAGCCGGACTGGTCCTTGGCGTTACCCGGGGCCGAGTTGCTGTAGTCGAACTGGAACTCGGTGCCGCCCGGCAGGGTCACCGTCGAGTTGTTGACGATGTGCAGCTTCGGGTTGATCGGGTAGTTCGAGTCGCCCAGCGCGAAGTTGGTGAACGACACGTCGATCGGCAGGGTCTGCTGCGGCAGCGCGACCGTCGAACGGGTCGCGCCGTACGGGGCGGCCGACTTGAACTTGTCGTACATCAGCGAGGTCAGCGTCGAACCGGGCACGTACTCGCCCTTGCCGCCGTTCGCGGTGGCGTCCCACTTGTAGTCGCCCGCGAGCTCCCAGATCATCGCGCCGCCGGCGCCCTGGTTGACGATGTAGTCCGCCTTGGCGCCCACCGACTGCTCGTCCTCGGTGGAGAGGAACACCTTCTTGGTGTCGTTCCACAGCCACGGCGCCACCAGCGAGGAGCTGTAGTTGCGGGCGTAGGTGCCCTGCAGCGCGGTGTCCGTCACACCGTACTTGGCGAGGTAGTCGGGCAGGATGCCCTTCTCCAGGTTCTTGGCGTGCCACATCGGGTTCGACCCGGCCGGGGACTCCTTGCCCGCGTCGTCCTTGTCGTTCCAGATGTTGTCGACGCCGACCGCACCGTCACCGCAGGCGGTCAGCCCGGAGCCGACCGGGCAGGTGGTCGCCGAGGCCGTGCCCCAGAGGCCGTTGGTGCCGCCCTGGACGTTCTTGAAACCGCGGGTGTAGTACGGCAGGCCGACGTTGATCCGGCCGCCCGGCATCGCCCCGCGGAAGTAGTGGTACGACCAGTCCGCGTTCAGGTACCCGATGCCGCCGTACTGCCCGGTGCCGTAGACGTTGGCCGACGCCAACTCGCCGTCCTTGCCGTCGTCGTACAGCGAGGCGTTCGGGCCGACGTACTTGTTCCAGGCGCCGTGCAGGTCGTACGACATGATGTTGACGTAGTCCAGGTACTGCGCCACCTGGAAGGTCTCCATGCCGCGCAGCAGGTAGCCGGACGACGGGGCCGCGACCGACAGCAGGTAGTGCCTGCCGTCGGCGGCGCCGGCCCGGTCCAGGTTCTCCCGCAGCGTCTTCATCAGCGCCGCGTAGCCCTTGGCCAGCGAACCGCGCTTGGAGTTGGCGAGCTGCCAGTCCAGCGGGTTGCCGGCGTCCTTCATCGAGGTCGGGTACTCGTAGTCGATGTCGACGCCGTTGAAGCCGTACTTGCGGATGAAGTCGACCGAGGAGGCGGCGAAGGTGTCGATGCCCGCCTGGTTGACGCTGCCGTCCGGGTTGACGGTCATCGAGTAGAAGCCGCCGGTGTTCACCCGCTTGCCGTCGTCCCCGAAGTAGCCGCCGGTCTCGGTCCAACCACCCACCGAGATGAGGGTCTTGACGTTCGGGTACTGCTTCTTGAACTTCGTCAGCAGGTTGAAGTGGCCCTTGTACGGCAGGGTCGGGTCCAGCTGGGCGGCCGGCACGCCCGGGAAGTCGATCCCGGTCGCCTCGTTGGTCGGGCCGTCCGTGCCGACCGACAGCTTGTTGTCGCCGCCGACGTGCCCGAAGGCGTAGTTGAGGTGGGTGACCTTGTCCCAGGGGATGTCGCTCACCAGGTACGGCTGATCGCCGTTCTTGCCGGTGCGCCAGCCGGTGAAGTAGCCGATGATGCGGCGCTGGTGGTCCGCGCCCATCTTCTCGCGCCCGCCGGTGTCGTAGACGGAGCAGTACGGGACGTCCACCCCGGGGGTCTGGTACAGCCCGTCCGGCCGACAGGACGCGTTGTCGACGGCCGCCGACGCCTGCGAGGGCGCCGCACCCAGCGTCGCCATCAGCAGCCCGGCCAGCGTGGCCGCCGCCAACGAGGCCACGCCCGCCCTCGCCGCCGGACTCCTACGGTGCCGAGCGGCGGTGGGACGCCGCTCCGCGGTGCTTCGGATCAACACTCGGTCCTCCAGGAGAGAGTGTCGGCGCATGCCTGTGGGGGAGCACGCACGTGGGGGATTGCAATTGGCGCAGAAGCTATGTGGTCTGAACCACATAGGTCAATAGGTCTGTACCAATTGGTAATCAAAAGCCAAACATCACAGGTCGGGACCCCTCGTCAACCGGTCAGCCGATGGCCGAAACCCGCCGCCACCCGCAACCGACCCGCGCGCCGCTCGTTCACCCCTCGGGGAAGGGGCTTCACCAGCCCACAGGGGGACACCGATGACGGTCAAGTACACCCGCGAACTGCTCGCCACGCTCGCCGCCGAATCGAGCAGCGTGAACGAGATGATGCGCAGACTCGGCGTGCCGATGGCGGGCGGCACCCACAGCTACCCGAGCAGGCGACTCCGCCACTACGGCATCGACACCTCGCACTTCAACGGTGGCCGGCCCGACCACGGCCGCCGACGCTACCCGCGGGAGCTCCTGGCCGAAGCCGCGGCGAACAGCCACAGCATCAACGGGGTGATGGCCCACCTGGGCGTCACACCGTACGACAGCCTCTACTCGTACCTGAAGAGGCGTCTGGCCGAACTCGATATCGACACCTCGCACTTCACGTTCCGGGGCGACGGACGCGACCGGGTCGCGTCCGTCCCCGAGGACGTGCCGGCCCTCGCCGTGGCCGGCAACCGGAGCATCCGCGGCGTGATCCTCGCCCTCGGGATGGCCTACTGCGGCAGCTCGCGAACGCTGGTGCGGGAAGCCGTCGACCACCACCGGCTCGACACCGGCCACTTCACCGGGCGGGCCCACAACAAGGGGCAGAAGACCGGACCCAGGCGTACGGCCGAGGAGCTCCTGGTGCGACGCCCTCCCGGGAGCCATCGCGTCCCGGGCGACCGGCTTCGCGCCATGCTCGTGCACATCGGCCACCCCGACGTCTGCGAGTCCTGCGGCACGCCTCCCGCCTGGCTCGGACGGCCGATGACCCTGGAGGTCGACCACGTCAACGGCGACTGGCTCGACAACCGGCGCGAGAACCTCCGGCTGCTCTGCCCCAACTGCCACTCCGTCACCGACACGTACTGCGGGCGGAACAAGAACAAGCACAAGGCGCCACACGGAATCCCGGTGTTCCCAGCGGAAGCGAAGCCCTAGACTAGAGGCCAGGCGGCCTTGGCGGAGCTAGGCAGACGCGCCGGACTTAGAATCCGGTGGGGGAAACCCCGTGAGGGTTCGAATCCCTCAGGCCGCACCAGCCTTACACCTTCAAATCGAAGGCCCCCCTCGGGGAGATTCTCCGGGGCGGGCCTTCGGCATTTTCGACTTCCCGTCAGCCGATGAGCTCCTTGACCACCGGCGCCAGGGCGCGGAAGGCCTGGCCGCGGTGGCTGATGGCGTTCTTCTCGTCCGCCGTCAGCTCGGCGCAGGTGCGGGTCTCGCCGAGGGGCTGGAGGACCGGGTCGTAGCCGAAGCCGCCGTCGCCGGCCGGGGCGGTGCGCAGGGTGCCGAGGAGGCGGCCCTCGACGACGCGCTCGGTGCCGTCGGGGAGGGCGAGGGCGGCGGCGCAGAAGAAGTGGGCGCCGCGGTGCGGCTCGGCGATGTCGGAGAGCTGGGCGAGCAGCAGGTCGAGGTTGGCGCGGTCGTCGCCGTGCTTGCCGGCCCAGCGGGCGGAGAAGATGCCGGGCGCGCCGTTGAGCACGTCGACACAGAGGCCGGAGTCGTCGGCGACGGCGGGCAGGCCGGTGGCACGGGCCAGGGCGTGCGCCTTGAGCAGGGCGTTCTCGGCGAAGGTGACGCCGGTTTCGGGGACGTCCGGGATCTCGGGGTAGGCGTCGGCGCCGACGAGTTCGACGTCCAGGCCGGCGTCGGTGAGGATCGCGCGGAGTTCGGCGACCTTGTGCTGGTTGCGGGTGGCGAGGATCAGGCGGGTGGACATATCACCCACCCTACCGAGCGGCGGCGGACCGTCAGCCGGTGCACACCGAGGTGAGGTTGCCGGCCGCGTCGCCGAGCGGCTTGAGGTCGGGGACCTCGTTCTTGTCGGCGGACCGCTGCACGTTCTCGACCTGCTTCTGCAGGTCGGCCACGGCCTTGGCGACGTCGGTGTTCTTGGAGTTCTTCCCGACCTGGTCGAGGTCGCCCTTGAGCTTCTGCAGCGCCTTCCCGGCGGCGGCCGAGTCGTTGCTGGCGTTGTCGTAGGCCTTGGTGACGTCGGCGATGTCGCCGGTGATCTTCACGGCGGTGTTGCCGCAGTCGATCGCCTTCTGCGCGGCGGAGCAACTCACCATGCTGAGCGGGAGGATCGCGATCAGTCCGGCCACGGCGAGGGCGGTGGGGCGGGCGATGCTGGACGGCATCCGGTCCTCCTGGGGGGCGCGGGTTCCGTGGTGGGGGACGCGCGCCGGGGGGTGCGCGGTTCCCGCAGCGGGGGTGCTGCGGGAACCGTACGGTCTCCGGGCCCGGCCTGTACAGCGGGACGTGCGGCGGGGCGTCCGTCCGGTGTCACGGCTGCGGGGGCCGCGCCGGTTCAGCCTTCGAGGGCCTTGCGCTGGATCCCGTCGAGCTCCGCGCAGCCGAGGCTGCCGAGGTCGAGCAGCTGGTCGAGCAGGGCGCGGTCGAAGGGGGCGCCCTCGGCGGTGCCCTGGACCTCGACGAAGCGGCCGTCGGAGGTGCAGACGATGTTCATGTCGGTCTCGGCGCGCACGTCCTCCTCGTACTGGAGGTCGAGCATCGGGACGCCGTCGATGATGCCGACGCTGACGGCGCTGACGCCGCCGGTGATGGGCTGGCCCTTGGCGCGCAGGAGCTTCTTGTCGCGGGCCCAGGCGACGGCGTCGACCAGGGCGACGTAGGCGCCGGTGATGGCGGCGGTGCGGGTGCCGCCGTCGGCCTGGAGGACGTCGCAGTCGAGGACGATGGTGTTCTCGGCGAGGGCGCGGTGGTCGACGACGGCGCGCAGCGAGCGGCCGATGAGCCGGCTGATCTCGTGGGTGCGGCCGCCGATGCGGCCCTTGACGGCCTCGCGGTCGCCGCGGGTGTTGGTGGCGCGCGGGAGCATGGAGTACTCGGCGGTGACCCAGCCTTCGCCGCTGCCCTTGCGCCAGCGGGGGACGCCCTCGGTGACGCTGGCGGTGCACAGCACCTTGGTGTCGCCGTAGGAGATGAGGACGGAGCCTTCGGCGTGCTTGCTCCAGCCCCGTTCGATGGTGATCGGGCGGAGCTGTTCGGGGGTGCGGCCGTCGATGCGTGACATAGGCACTGAGCGTAGTGGCTCCGGCCGGCGGTTCGGATGCGGCTCGGCCCGCCCCCCTGGCTCGGCCCGCCCCCCTGGCTCGGCCCGCCTCCGGCTCACCCCCGGCTCGGCCCGCCCCGGCGCGGGGCGCCACGACGCACCGCGGCCCGCCGTTCCCCTGGGCGGGGCGGCGGGCCGGGGTGGGTGAGCCCGGGTGGCTCAGCTCACATCATGTCCTCGATGTCGGCGGCGATCGGGTCGGCGTCGGTGCCGATGACGACCTGGATCGCGGTGCCCATCTTGACGACGCCGTGGGCGCCGGCGGCCTTGAGGGCGGCCTCGTCGACCAGGGAGGCGTCCTTGACCTCGGTGCGCAGGCGGGTGATGCAGCCCTCGACCTCTTCGATGTTGTCGATGCCGCCCAGACCGGCGACGATCTTCTCAGCCTTGCTGGCCATGATTTCTCCCTCTGTCTCGGCCCGCCGGCCGCTCTGCCGGGCGCCGTCGTGCGCTGTGCTGTGCTGTGGGGGGGGTGTCCCTCGGCCGTGGAGCGGCGAGGTCCGTGCCGGTGGCTGACGCGGGTTCAGCTGCGGTCGGGCTGACGAGCAGCGCGACCAGCATCACCCGGGCAGGACCGGTTTGCCACGTCAGTTCACTTTCGGCCCATCCCGGCGGGCAGGCTCCCGATCGCCGCCCGAGGATGACGATCAGCGGGGCCGGCGTCCCGGAGTACGGCCTGCGTCCCAAAGTGGTCTACACCAATATATGTGTACTCCGATGAACGCAGAAAGGACCCCGGGTGTTCCTGAGCCCCGCCCGAGGGTCCCGCAGGGGGCCACCGGCCGGCAACTCCCGGAGGGCGAAGGATGGGTTCGGCAGGCGCGACAGCCCCGCAGTCGACGTGGTGGCACTCCTTCTACGGCGGCCTCCAGAAGATGGGCCGCTCGCTGCAGCTGCCGGTGGCGGTGCTCCCTGCGGCCGGCATCCTGAACCGCCTCGGCCAGCCGGACGTGTTCGGCAAGGACGGCCTGGGCTGGGACAACGTCGCCAAGGTCTTCGCCGCGGCCGGCGGCGCACTGCTCGACTCCGCCTTCGGCCTGCCGATGCTGTTCTGCGTCGGCGTCGCGATCGGGATGGCGAAGAAGGCGGACGGTTCGACGGCCCTGGCGGCCGTGGTCGGCTTCCTCGTCTACTTCCGGGTGCTGCACGCCTTCCCGGAGCACTGCAAGCCGCCGACGGTGCTGGTGAGCGACCAGTGCGTGGACTTCACCTCGGCGAAGGCGGCGGCCGCGACGTACCAGAACCCGGGGGTGCTCGGCGGCATCCTGATCGGCCTGATGTCGGCCTGGCTGTGGGTGCGGTTCCACCGCACCCGGCTGGTGGACTGGCTGGGCTTCTTCAACGGCCGTCGCCTGGTGCCGATGATCACCGCCCTGGTCGGCATGGTGGCGGCCGTTCTCGCGGTCTGGATCTGGCCGCCGATCGGCCGCGCCCTCAATGACTTCTCGCAGACCCTGGCCGATCTCGGCGCGGGGGGCGCCGGCATCTTCGGCGTGTTCAACCGGGCGCTGCTGCTGATCGGCATGCACCAGTTGCTGAACACCTTCGTCTGGTTCCAGTTCGGTGAGTTCACCAAGCCCGACGGCACGATCGTGCACGGCGACATCCCGCGTTTCCTGGGGGGCGACCCGACGGCCGGCCAGTTCATGTCCGGCTTCTTCCCGATCATGATGTTCGCGCTGCCCGCCGCCGCGTTCGCAATCGCGCACTCCGCCAAGCCGCACCGGCGGAAGGAGATCTACGGCCTGATGTTCTCGCTCGCCCTCACCTCCTTCGTCACCGGCGTCACCGAACCGATCGAGTACTCCTTCGCCTACCTCGCCCCGGCCCTGTTCGCCGTGCACGCCCTGCTGACCGGCGCCTCGATGGCGGTGACCTGGGGGCTGGGGGTGCACGACGGGTTCAGCTTCTCGGCCGGCCTGATCGACTACGTCATCAACTGGGGGCTGGCCACCAAACCGTGGCTGATCATCCCGATCGGCCTCGCCTTCGCGGCGGTGTACTACGCGCTCTTCCGGTTCATCATCGTCAAATTCGACCTGAAAACGCCCGGTCGGGAGGACGACAGCGAGGTCGAGGACGTCGCCAAGGACTGACTCCGAACAGCCCCGGTTTTCTCCCCGCAATGGCCTCGGGACCCGTCACCCCGGAGGCCTTCGGCATTTCCGGAAGGGACTTCCGGCCCGGTCGGCAAAACATTTCCCACATTCCTCCGGAAGATTTCCCGCGACGCCGCCCGCCGCGGGGCCGGCGGGGCCCGACGGGCCGGTCGGCACGGCCCCGGCTCGGCCCCGGCTCGGGCCGCCCGGAGCGGTCCGAGCGGGGGGACGGTGCCGCCGCACCGCCCGGCGGCCCGCCGTCACCGTTCCCGTTCCGGACCTTCGGCGCGGCATCGACGGTCGTAACGCCACGGTTTGCCCGATAGGCGGGCACGGCGGAGCGGCGTCCCGCCCCCGGCCGTGAGCTTCGACACCTGCACGGGCACCTTCGCACGTGCCTTCGCGAACCCTCGCCGCCGTCGGCGCGCCGACGGCGCCGACCCGCACCGGGCCGGACCGTGCGCCGCCCCTCGGTGGAGCCGTCGGTGAACCATCCGGAACCGTCGGTGAACCTCCCGGGCCCGGTGCCCGTTCGCGCACTCCCGGCCGGCGCGGGCCGGGCCGGCCGGGGCCCGTTCTTTTGTTGCGCAAATAGCCAAAATCCCAATCCCGGCGCAAAGCATGATCGCCGTTCCGCACGTAGGTTTCGATTTCATAGCGCTTCCGCGCAGCAGCCCTTTCCAGGGTTCCCCCCCTTCTCCACCCGTGCTACAAAACTGGTCTACACCACCCGTGGTGTAGACCAGTTCGCGGTTAGGCCCCCTGTGCCCTCCCCGACCGCCATGCCGTTAGGAACCCACCCCCATGAGTCAGTCTGCGCAGGCACCGGCGCCCGCCACGGCTCCGGCCACGCCAAGCCCCGCCAAGAAGTTCGGCCAGAACCTCCTCCAGGGTCTGCAGAAGATCGGCCGCAGCCTCCAGCTGCCCATCGCGGTGCTCCCGGCCGCCGGTCTGCTGCTGCGTCTCGGCCAGGACGACGTGTTCGGCAAGGACGGCCTCGGCTGGGACAAGGTCGCCTCGGTCTTCGCCACCGCCGGCAGCGGCGTCTTCGACAACCTGCCGCTGCTGTTCGCGGTGGGCATCGCGATCGGCTTCGCCAAGAAGGCGGACGGCTCCACCGCCCTCGCCGCCCTGGTCGGCTTCCTGGTGTACAAGAACGTGCTCACCGCGTTCCCGATCACCGAGGGTCACATCGCCGACGGCAAGTGGGTCCCCCCGACCTACCAGAACCCCGGTGTGCTCGGCGGCATCGTGATCGGCCTGCTGGCCGCCGTGCTGTGGCAGAAGTACCACCGCACCAAGCTGGTCGACTGGCTCGGCTTCTTCAACGGCCGCCGCCTGGTCCCGATCCTGATGGCCTTCGTCGGCACCGCCGTCGGCGTGCTCTTCGCCCTGACCTGGGGCCCGATCGGCGACGCCATCAAGAGCCTGAACGACTCCCTGATCGGCGCCGGCGCGCTCGGTGCGGGTGCCTTCGGCCTGGTCAACCGCGGTCTGCTGCCGGTCGGCATGCACCAGTTCGTGAACTCCTTCGCCTGGTTCCAGACCGGTGACTTCACCAAGCCCGACGGCACCGTCGTGCACGGCGACCTGACCCGCTTCTTCGCCGGCGACCCGACCGCCGGACAGTTCATGTCGGGCTTCTACCCGATCATGATGTTCGCGCTGCCCGCCGCCGCGCTGGCCATCGCCCACTCCGCCAAGCCCCACCGCCGCAAGGCCATCACCGGCATGATGCTGTCGCTGGCCCTGACCTCCTTCGTCACCGGTGTCACCGAGCCGATCGAGTTCGCCTTCGTCTTCATCGCCCCGGCCCTCTACGTCATCCACGCGCTGCTCACCGCCGTGTCGATGGCCGTCACCTGGGCGCTCGGCGTGCACGACGGCTTCACCTTCTCCGGCGGTCTGATCGACTACGCGCTGGCCTGGAACAAGGCCACCGACCCGTGGCTGATCATCCCGATCGGCCTGGTCTTCGCCGCCCTGTACTACTTCCTCTTCCGCTTCGCGATCACCAAGTTCGACCTCAAGACCCCCGGTCGCGAGGACGACGACGAGATCGAGGACGTCACCAAGGCCTGACGCCCCCGCGTCACTCCGCCTCGAAGGCCCCGCCCGGCCGCTGCTCCCCCAGCGGCCGGGCGGGGCCTTCGGCGTGCCCGGGGCGTCCCGGCCCGTGGAAACGGCGGTTGACGAACCGACGGAGGCCCTGGTCAACTGAAGCGGTGAACGCCCCGTGCCCGCTGGTCACCCGCAGCCACATCGACTTCGGTCGCGTGTGGTCCGCGGCGTGTCGCGGCTGAGCTGACCGTTCCCCCGGCGCCGCCCGGCTGACGTCCCGCCCGGCGCCGATCCTCCCGTTCCGCCCGTCCGGGCTCCCGCCCGCGGGCCGTCACCGCGCTTCCGCGTACCCCCGCGCACCCGCGCCCCCGTCCGGGCCGGCCCGTGCGCGCACGCCTCCGCACGAGGAAAGTCAGGCTCACCATGCCCCGCCAGCTCCACCTGTCCGCCGCTCTCGACAGTCCCGGCCGCTTCGACGCCGGGCACTACGCCGCCCTCGCCGGCCTCGCCGAACGGGCCACCCTGGACTTCGTCACCCTCGACGACTCCTTCACCGCCGAGCCGGGCCGACCCGACGCGCTCGCCGCCCTCGCCCGGGTCGCCCCGCTGACCGGCCGGGTCGGGCTGGTGCCGACCGTCACCACCACCCACACCGAGCCCTTCCACACCTCGATCTCGGTCAACACCCTGGACTGGGTGAGCAAGGGCCGGGCCGGCTGGCTGGTCGGGGTCTCCGCGACCGAGGCCGAGGCGAAGGCCTTCGGCCGCCGCCCGGTCGCCCCCGCCGACGAGCTGTGGGCCGAGGCGGCCGACGCCGTCGAGGTCGCCGCCCGGCTCTGGGACAGCTGGGAGGACGACGCGGAGATCCGTGACACCGCGACCGGGCGGTTCATCGACCGCGACAAGCTGCACTACATCGACTTCGCCGGCCGCCACTTCTCGGTCCGCGGCCCGTCCATCACCCCGCGCCCGCCGCAGGGCCGCCCGGTGGTCGTCCTGCCGGTGGCCGCGGCCGACCTCGCGCCGGACGCCTCACCCGGCGGGAACGCCCGGGTCGCCGCCGCGATCCGGCACGCCGACGTCGTCCTGCTCGACGCCCCCGACCGGGCCGCCCGGCTGACCGCCGCCACCGAGCTGCGGCTGCGCGCCGGCGAGAACCTGCGGATCCTCGCCCGGCTCGACGTCGCCCTGTCTGCCCTGCCCTCCCTGTCCGGGCAGGACGGCCGGGCCACCGAGGAGCGGCTGCTCGCCGAGCTCACCGCGACCGGCACCGGCATCGACGGTTTCCACCTCGTCCCCGCCGACCCGCTGCGCGACCTGGCCGCCCTGGCCGACCGGATCGCCCCGGCCCTGCGCGCCGCCGGCCTGCTGCGCGCCGAGTACACCGGCCGCACCCTGCGCGACCACCTCGGCCTGGCCCGCCCGGCCGGCCGCTACGCCGCCCTCCCCTCCGCGCCCGCGCTCACCGCCCCGCCCGCTTCCGCCGCTTCCACCAGCTCCCCCGCTTCCGCCGCGCTCGCCGAGGTGACCCGATGACGGACCGCCCGCTCAAGCAGATCCACCTCGCCGCGCACTTCCCCGGCGTCAACAACACCACGGTGTGGAGCCACCCGGCCTCCGGCAGCCACATCGAGTTCGACTCCTTCCGCCACCTCGCGCGGACCGCCGAGCGCGGGAAGTTCGACTTCTTCTTCCTCGCCGAGGGTCTGCGGCTGCGCGAGTACAAGGGCCGCATCCACGACCTGGACGTGGTCGGCCGCCCCGAGTCGATCACCGTGCTGAACGCGCTGGCCGCCGTCACCGAGCGGATCGGGCTGGCCGCCACCGTCAACGCGACCTTCAACGAACCGTACGAACTGGCCCGCCGCTTCGCCTCCTTGGACCATCTCTCCGGCGGCCGCGCGGCCTGGAACGTGGTCACCTCCTCGGACGCCTTCACCGGGGAGAACTTCCGCCGCGGCGGCTACCTGGACCGCGCCGACCGCTACACCCGGGCTGCCGAATTCGTGCAACTGGCACGGGAGTTCTGGGACGCCGGGGAGGACGGCGTGCGGCACCGCGGCCCGCAGTTCGAGGTCGAGGGCCGGCTCTCGCTGCCCCGCCCGCCGCAGGGCCACCCGGTGGTGATCCAGGCCGGGGACTCCGACGAGGGGCGGGAGTTCGCCGCCGCCACCGCCGACGTGGTCTTCACCGTGCACTCCACCCTTGCCGCCGGCCAGGCCTTCCACACGGACGTCAAGCGCCGGCTCGCCGCGTACGGGCGCAAGCCGGACGAGCTGAAGATCATGCCCGGGGCCACCTTCGTGCTGGGCGACACCGACGACGAGGCGGCCGAACGCGCCGCCGAGATCCGCCGGGCCCAGGTCGGACCGCAGACCGCGATCGCCTTCCTGGAACAGGTCTGGGGCGTCGACCTGTCCGGCCACGACCCGGACGGACCGCTGCCGGACATCGACCCCGACCCGGACAGCACCCTGGTCCAGGGCCGGGTCCGGTTCGGCGACCCTCTGGCCGTCGCCGAACGGTGGCGGGCGATCGCGGCGGAGAAGCGGCTGACCAGCCGCGAACTGGTGATCGAGGTGACCGGCCGGCAGTCCTTCATCGGCTCCCCCGCCACCGTCGCCGACCGGATCGACCACTTCGTGCAGAACGACGCGGCCGACGGCTTCATCCTCGTCCCGCACCTCACCCCGGGCGGCCTGGACGAGTTCGTCGACCGGGTGGTGCCGCTGCTCCAGGAACGCGGGGTCTTCCGCACCGATTACACCGGCCCGACCCTGCGCGACCACCTCGAACTGCCCGTCCCCGGGCAGCGCTAGGGCCGGCCGGCCTCCGCCCCCTGCCCCTAGATCCACCCGCGCCGCGCGGCGTGCACGCCGGCCTGGAAGCGGCTCTCCGCTCCCAGGCCGGCGGTCAGTTCGGCGACCAGACGGCGCACCGTGCGCTCCGACACCTCCAGCTTCCGGGCGATCGCCGCGTCCGTCAGCCCGGCCGCCAGAAGTCGCAGCACGGCCAGTTGACGATCCGTCATATCCTCTTCCTCCGGCCCGAGTTCGGGCGGCGTCCAGGCCGCCGACCAGAAGTACTCGAACAGCTCGACGACCAGCTCGACCAGCGCCGGCTCGCGGACCACCACCGCCGCCTCGGCGGCACGGGCATGCCCGCCCGGTCCCGAGCCGGGCGCCGGGAGGATCGCCAGCCGGGCGTCCACCACGATCAGCCGGAGCGGCAGTGAGTGCGCCACCCGGATCCTGGCCCCGGCCCCGGTCAGTTCCCGCACGTGCGCCAGCACGGCCGGGCGGCGCAACGCCGCGGCCGGGTAGATGGTGCGCAGCGCGGCGCCGTGGGCGAGGGCGAGGCGTTCGCGGGCGAGTTTGCCGGCCAGGGCGGGGCCGGAGAGGTCCTGGCCGGGGCGCAGGGAGAGGGCTTGGGTGCGCGCGCCGCGGGCGGCGTCCTCCAGCAGGGCGGCGATCCGGTCGGCGCCGCGGACGAGTTCGAGGTCGGTGCCGGTGCCGGTGCCGCTGCGGTGGTGTTGCTGGACGGGGAGGTAGCCGGTGTGCAGCCGGTCGACGGCGTCGCGGGCGTGGCGCAGCGCGCCGACGAGGGCCGTGACCTGGGTGTCGGCGTCGAGCAGGAGTTGGCGGACGGCGGTGTCGACCGAGACGGCGGTGCCGATGGGTGCGGCGGTGTCGACGGGCGCGGAGTCGGGTTCGGTGCGGTGGCCGGCGGTGGGTTGGAGGAGTCCGAGCGCGCGCAGTTCGGCGGTGGCGGCGGCGAGCCGGGGTGCGTCCCAGTCGAGGCCGAGGGCTTGGGGCGGGCGGCCCGGTTCGGCGAGCAGGCGGGCGTAGAGCCGGGTGGCGTCGGTGTCGGTGGTACCGCAGGGGTCCGCAGTGCCGGTGGGGCTCTCCATCGGCGCAGCCTAGTCAGGGCGGGCGGGGGCCGGTCGCGGGTTTCCGCTCCGCGAGACGGCCGCGGCCGCCGGGCGACTCCGGTCACCGCACGGCGTCGGTCAGCGCGCTCGGCGTCGGGTCGGCGTGGCGGCACCGGTCAGCGCGCTCGGCGTCGGCGAAGTCCGCGTTCCGGTACGGCGCTTCCGCTCCCGGCCATGGCCGGTTCCGGCTGGCCCGAGCGGGCTGACCTGCGGTGCGGGGGCGCGCAGGATGTGCGGCATGGCTCTTCCCGAAGCTTCGACGATCTGGTTGAACGGCTCCCTGGTGCCCTGGCAGGAGGCCAGGGTGCACGTCCTCACGCACGGTCTGCACTACGGCACCGGAGTGCTGGAGGGCACCCGGGTGTTCGCCACCGCGGACGGCCCGGCGGTGTTCCGGCTGCCCGAGCACCTGCGCCGCCTGGACCGCAGTGCCCGGATGATCCGCATGGAACTCCCCTACAGTCCGGCCGACTTGACGAAGGCGACGGTGGACCTGGTGCGCGCCAACGGCCACCGGGAGTGCTACCTGCGGCACTTCGCGTTCCTGGGGTACGGCTCGATGGGCATCGACATGCGGACCTCGCCGGTCGACGTGTCGATCGCGAGCTGGGAGTGGCTGGGCCAACTCCCGCCCGCGGAGGGCGGGATCACGCTGAAGACGAGCAGCTGGCGGCGGAACGACCCGAACGCGGTGCCGCCCGCGGCGAAGGCCACCGGACCGTACCTGAACTCGGTGCTCGCCCGCCGGGAGGCGAACGACGCGGGTTACGACGAGGCGCTGCTGCTCGGCCCGGACGGCACGGTGAGCGAGTGCACCGGGGAGAACGTGTTCACGGTGCGCGACGGGGTGCTGCGCACGCCCCCGTCGAGCGCGGGCGCCCTGGAGGGCATCACCCAGGACACCGTGCTCACCCTGGCCCGTGACCTGGGGGTGGAGGTCCGGGTGGAGGGCCTGCTGCGCTCGGACCTGTACGCGGCGGACGAGCTCTTCGTCTGCGGTACGGCCGCGGGCGTCATCCCGGTCCGCGCCCTCGACGACCGCGCCCTGCCCGAGTCGCCGGGCCCGGTCACCGCCCGGCTGCGGGAGGCCTACCGGGCGGCCGTGACGGGCGCCGACCAGCGCTACCGGCACTGGCTGACGCCGGTGGCCTGACGCTCGCGGCGGCCGGACCGGTCAGAGCTCGTACACCGCGCCCGCGCGGGCGACCTCGACCGGCCCGGCGTAGGCGGCGGCCGCGTCGCGGAGGTTGCGCTCGGCGTCGGTCCACGGGGGGATGTGGGTGAGCACGAGCCGGCGGGCGCCGGCGGCGGTGGCGTGCTCGCCGGCCTCACGGCCGTTGAGGTGGACGGCCCGGTAGGTGTCGCGGCCGTCGGTGTACGCGGCCTCGCAGAGGAAGAGGTCGGTGTCGCGGGCGAGTTCGACGAGGGCGACGCTCTCGCCGGTGTCACCGCTGTAGACGATCGATCGGCCGCCGTGTTCGAGCCGGAAGGCGAAGGCGTCGACGGGGTGGTTGACCTGGGCGACGTCGACCCGGAACGGGCCGAGGTCGAAGCTGCCGGGGGTGAGGGTGCGGAACTCGAAGACCTCCTTCATGCCGGGGTTCTCCGGCATGTCGTAGGCGCGGGCGAGCCGCTCGGCGGTGCCGGCCGGGCCGTGCACGGGGAGCAGGTCGGGGCAGCCGCCGGCCCGGTAGTTGCGGGCCACCCAGTAGGCGCACAGGTCGATGCAGTGGTCGGCGTGCAGGTGGCTGAGCAGGACGGCGTCGACGTCGTAGAGGCCGGTGTACTTCTGCAGGGCGCCGAGGGCTCCGTTGCCGAGGTCGAGGACGACGCGGTAGCCCTCGGCCTCGACCAGGTAGCTGGAACAGGGCGAGTCGGCGGCCGGGAAGCTCCCCGAGCACCCCACCACGGTCAGTTTCATCCGAGCCCCTCCGCCCCGACACGTCCTGGCTGCTGCTGGAAAACGGCATGGAAAACGGCAGGCCGGGCCGGTGAACCGGCCGGTAGCACTGCATTGGTGTGTCGAGGGTAAGGGTGGAGCGGCACTTTGCCCCCGTCCCCGTGCCGGGCTGTGGCTGGAATCACCAGAACGCCGGGGACGGGAGCGGGGGCGGGGGCCGGGGTGGGGATCAGCGGTGCCCGGGGCGGTTGCGGGCCCAGGTGCGGATGGTGTCGGGGTACCAGCGGGGGTGGCCGCTGCCGTCGGTCAGGTCCGGGTCGGGCAGCAGCCCGTGCCGCCGGTAGGTGCGGACGGTGTCGGGCCGGACGTTGATGTGGCGGGCGATCTCGGCGTAGGACCACGGTTCGGTGCTGCGGCTCATGCACCCACCTCGTTTCGCTCACGCACGGGGCACCTCCGGGGACGGGGCGGACGTTCGTGACGCAGCCTGTCGGGGTGCGGGCCGGGCGCCGGCGCAGAACGGGCACGGTGGCGGTTCCGTGACGAACCGGGAGCAAAGCGCGGACACATACTCAACTGTCACAGCCGTCACGGTGGTGGCGCGCACCTCCGGCCCGGTACGGTTCGCCGCATGAACGGCATGACTGGTACCTGGGTCGTCCTGGCACTGGCCGGGTTCGCACTGGTGGCGGGCGTCGCGGCGGTGCTGTCCCGGCGGACCCGCCCGGCCCCGCGTCCGGCGGGTCCGACCGGCCCGCGGCCGCGGCCGGACACCAGGGTCCGACCCGAGCCGCAGGAGATCTGGTGGGCGGAGGTGCCGTTCGAGGACGGCCCCGGGTCCAAGGACCGCCCGTGCCTGGTGCTGCGGGTGCGGGGCCGGACCGCCACCGTCGCGAAGATCACCAGCAAGCACCACGCCGAGCGCCCGGGCGTGCTGCCGCTGCCGCCCGGTTCGGTGGGCGACCGGCAGGGCCGGGCCAGCTGGCTGGAGACCGACGAGCTGCGCGAGGTGCCGCTGTCGGCCTTCCGCCGCCGGGCCGGCACGGTGGACCGGCAGGTGTGGTCCCGGGCGCAGCGGGTGCTGAACTGAGCCCGCGGGGCACGGGGCCGGCCGGGCCCCGACCCGTACGGTCGTGGAGCGGCTAGGCCCAGAGCTGGCCCTGCAGTGCCTCGACCGCCGCCTCGGTGGACTCGGCGGTGTAGATGCCGGTGGACAGGTACTTCCAGCCGCCGTCGGCGACCACGAAGACGATGTCCGCGCGCTCGCCCGCGGCCGCCGCCTTGCGGCCGACGCCGATCGCCGCGTGCAGGATGGCGCCGGTGGAGACACCCGCGAAGATGCCTTCCTGCTGCAGGAGTTCGCGGGTGCGGCGGACGGCGTCGGCGGAGCCGACCGAGAAGCGGGTGGTGAGCACCTCGGCGTCGTACAGCTCGGGGACGAAGCCCTCGTCGAGGTTGCGCAGCCCGTACACCAGGTCGTCGTAGCGCGGTTCGGCGGCGACGATCTTCACGCCGGGGACCTTCTCGCGCAGGTAGCGGCCGACGCCCATCAGGGTGCCGGTGGTGCCGAGGCCGGCCACGAAGTGGGTGACGGTCGGCAGGTCCGCGAGGATCTCGGGGCCGGTGCCGGTGTAGTGGGCGCCCGCGTTGTCGGGGTTGCCGTACTGGTAGAGCATCACCCAGTCGGGGTGCTCGGCGGCGATCTCCTTGGCGATCCGGACAGCGGTGTTGGAGCCGCCGGCGGCCGGGGAGGGGATGATCTCGGCGCCCCACATGCGGAGCAGTTCGCGCCGTTCCTCGCTGGTGTTCTCGGGCATCACACAGACCATCCGGTAGCCCTTGAGCTTGGCGGCCATGGCGAGCGAGATGCCGGTGTTGCCGCTGGTGGGCTCCAGGATCGTGCAGCCCGGGGTGAGCCGGCCCTCGGCCTCGGCGCGCTCGATCATGTGCAGCGCCGGGCGGTCCTTGATCGAGCCGGTCGGGTTGCGGTCCTCCAGCTTGGCCCAGAGGCTGACGAGGCCCTCGGTGTTGCCGGGGACGGCGGCGGACAGCCGGGGCAGGCGGACCAGCGGGGTGTTGCCGACGGCTTCGAGCGGACTGTCGTAACGCAAGGGAGGCCTCCGGCCACGGCGGTGAGGGTCACACTGCGGTGTGGGTCACGAGGGTGGTGTGGGTCACGAGGGTGGTTCCCCCGCGGGTGGCGGGGGAACCGGGGGGTCAGCGGGCGCCGCCGGCCACGGCGGGCAGGATGGTGACGCTGTCGCCGTCGGCGAGCGCGGTGGAGATGCCCTCCAGGAACCGGACGTCCTCGTCGTTCAGGTAGACGTTGACGAAGCGGCGCAGCTCGCCGCCCTCGACCAGGCGGGCGGCGATGCCCGGGTGCCGGGCGTCGAGGTCGGTGAAGAGTTCCCCGAGGTTGCTGCCGTTGCCCTCGACGGCCTTGGCGCCGTCGGTGTAGGTGCGGAGGATGGTCGGGATGCGGACCTCGATGGCCATGGGTGCGCTCCTGTGCGAGTCGTGGAGTGGGTGGGCCGCAGCGGGCGCGGCAGACGGGCGGGTGCCCGGGCGCGGCGTCGGAGGGGCGGCGGGCCCGGGCGGGGTGGTGCGGCGGCTCTCAGCGCGAGCGCGCGGGCGTGCCCGGACAGATCGCGCCGGCGTGCCGGCACAGGTCGATGTGCAGGCGCGCCACGAGGCGGGTGCCCGGGGCCTGGTTGCTCACATCGACGGAACGCATGGGCTCATCGTATAGATTCCCGGGCCTGCTCCGACATGCCCGTCTCGGGATCCGGATGTTCTCGTTCCCAGTGCTGAGACGGCGGGGGCCCGCCGACCGTGCGCGGGGGTCGGCGGGCCGCGTCCGGGCGGGTGCCGGTCAGGGCTGGTAGTCCTCGACGACCTGGACGTCTTCCTCTGTGATCTCGCCGTCCACGATGCGGAACGAGCGGAACTGGTAGGGGTCCTCCTCGCCGTTGCCGTCGGCGGTGGAGACCAGGACGTAGTGGGCGAACGGCTCGGAGGCGTAGCTCACGTCGGTGCGCGAGGGGTAGGCCTCGGTGGCGGTGTGCGAGTGGTAGACGATCACCGGCTCCTCGTCGCGGTCGTCCATCTCGCGGTAGAGCTTGAGGAGGTCGCCCGAGTCGAACTCGTAGAAGGTGGGCGAGCGGGCGGCGTTGAGCATCGGGACGAACCGCTCGGGCCGTCCGCTGCCGGCCGGTCCGGCGACCACGCCGCAGGCCTCGTCCGGGTGGTCGGCGCGGGCGTGGGCCACGATCCGGTCGCGGATTTCTCGGGTGATGGTCAGCATGCGAGCAGGATAGCCACGCCCCGGCGGCCCCGAGCGGGTGACCGCTCGCCGGGGCGTGCGGAGCCTTCGGGCGTTCGGGGCGTGGCCGACGGATCCCCGCGGCGCGGTCGACGGTGTCCGCGCCGCGGGCCCGGCGTCCGGACGGACTCGGCGGCCGGACGGGCCCTGGATCAGGCGACGTCGTCCGCGTGCGGCCGGTCGTGGGCCGGGTCGTGGGCGGAGCCGTCGACGGCCTGCGGGTTGCGGCGCTGGAGGAAGCGGTAGCCGACGACCAGCAGCAGGGCCCAGCCGGGGAAGACGTAGAGCGAGATCCGGTTGTCCTCGTCCAGGCCGATCAGCACCACGACCAGGGCGAGGAAGCCGAGCGCGGCCCAGCTGACCCAGGCGCCGCCGGGCGCCTTGAAGCTGGGCGCCGGCAGCCGGCCGGCCTGCCAGGCCCGGCGGTAGCGGATCTGGGAGATCAGGATCATCGCCCAGGTCCACAGGCCGCAGACGGTGGCGACCGAGGTGATGTACTCGAACGCCCGGGCCGGGACGAGGTAGTTGAGCACCACGCCGATGCCCATCAGCAGACTGGAGACGGTGATCGCGAAGGCCGGGGTGCGGCGGGAGTTGAGCTTGGTGAGCTGTCCCGGGGCCTGGCCGCGCAGGGCGAGGTCGCGCAGCATGCGGCCGGTGGAGTACATCCCGGAGTTGCAGGAGGAGAGCGCGGCGGTGAGCACCACGAAGTTGATGATCCCGGCCGCGGCCGGGATGCCGATCTTGCCGAAGGCGGCGACGAACGGGCTGACGCCGGGCTGGAATTCGGTCCACGGCACGAGCGAGAGGATGACGACCAGGGCGCCGATGTAGAACAGCGCGATGCGCCAGGGCAGGGTGTTGATGGCGCGCGGCAGGGTCTTCTCGGGGTTCTCGCTCTCGCCCGCGGTGACGCCGACGAGTTCGACGCCCAGGTAGGCGAACATGACGATCTGAAGGGTCATCACGGTGGCGCCGATGCCCTTGGGGAAGAAGCCGCCGCCCTGCCACAGGTGGGTGATCGACGCGGTGTCACCGGCCTTGCTGAAGCCGAGGGTGAGCACCCCGACGCCGATCAGGATCATGCCGATGATGGCGGTGACCTTGACCATGGAGAACCAGAACTCGATCTCGCCGAACAGCTTCACCGAGATCAGGTTGGCCGCGTAGAGGACGACCAGGAAGGTCAGCGCGCTGGCCCACTGGGGTATGCCGGGCGCCCAGAACTTCACGTACACGGCGGCGGCGGTGGTCTCGGCCATGCCGGTGACCACCCAGAACAGCCAGTACGTCCAGCCGGTCACGTAGCCGGCGAAGGGGCCGAGGAACTCCCGCGCGTACTCGGCGAAACTGCCGGAGACCGGGCGGTAGGTGAGGAGTTCACCGAGGGCCCGCATGATCACGAAGATCACCACGCCGGCGACGGCGTAGGAGAGGATCAGGCTCGGGCCGGACTTGGAGATCGCGGTGCCGGCTCCGAGGAAGAGGCCGGTGCCGATGGCCCCGCCGATCGCGATCATCTGGATCTGGCGGCCGCCGAGCCCGCGCTCGTAGCCCTCCTCGTCCGGTTTGGCGTCGACCACGTGGTCGTGCGACTTCTCGGCCATGGGGCACCGTCCTGGTCGGTCTCGGGAGTGAGAAGTCGTACCACGGGCCATCCGGAGAGCGGTGCTCATCTGAGCGATATTTGAGCATGACCTGGTAGGGTCTGCCCCATTTTGAGGGGAAAAGCCCAGCCGGATCGTCCACATGCTGGACCGAACCGCCGGATCCTGCCCGAACCCGGGCAGGATCTCCCCGGAAACGCGAACGGGAGCGGACTCAGCCGCTCCGCGTTCACCCGGGAATCCGCCGTGGTTCAGGCCCTGTTCACTCGGGCCGGGCCGTCGGCCCGGCGCCGGTCAGTCGAACATCGCCTCCAGCAGCGACTCCTGCAGCGCCCCCAGCCACAGGTACGCCATCACCAGCGGCTTGCGCTCGTCGCCGTCCGGCAGCTCGTAGAGGCCCTCCTCGTCGTCCTCGGTGACCTCCAGCCGGACGCCGAGGGCCAGCCGCAGGTCGTTCAACGCGCCCAGCCAGCGCGGGCAGTCGGGGGTGCCGAGCTTGAGCACCCCATCGCCGCCGAGGCCGTCCAGCGCCCGGACGACGAACAGCGCGTCGTCCCGCTTGCGGGCCCGCAGGTCCAGCTCGGTGAAGCGGCGGAACTCCCCGGACGCGGCCGCGGCCTCGCCGTCGGCCGGCTTGCCCGGGTCCCCGTAGGCGTCCGGGAAGAACCGGGCCAGCACCGGGTCGGCGGGCGCCTCGGTCGGCCCCTCGGCGAACAGCGCGGCCAGCGGGTCGCCGCCCTCCCCGCCGGGGCCGGGGCCGATCAGCTCCAGCAACTGCACTTCCAGCGAGCGGAGGATGGAGGCCTCCCACTCGTCCAGCGCGATCGCCGCGCCGCCACCGCCGGTGCTCTCGAACAACCCAGCCATCTGTATCGGTCAGCCCGTCTTCGTCGTCTTCGGTCGTGCGGCCGGCGGTCCGGCGTCAGTCGTGCTGGAGCGTCGCCCAGAGCCCGTAGCCGTGCATCGCCTGGACGTCTCGCTCCATCTCCTCGCGAGAACCGCTGGAGACCACCGCCCGCCCCTTGGTGTGGACGTCCATCATCAGCTTCCGGGCCTTGTCCTTCGGGTAGCCGAAGTAGGCCTGGAAGACGTACTGGACGTAGCTCATCAGGTTGACCGCGTCGTTGTGCACGATGGTCACCCAGGGCGTGTCCGGCTCTGCCACCGGCAGCCCTTCGACCTCGGGGCGCTCGATCTCCGCGGGCGCGACACTCACGCCGGGTCCTCCTCGCTGCACGTTCGTCCGTTGCTCCTCACGCCCCATGCTGCCATCCGGGGGACACCCGGGCGATTCCGCCCCGGCCCGGTCGACGAGAAATCGTCACTCTGACGCTAAGTGGTAGTAGCATCATCCGCATGGACGCCACTTCAGTGCGCGCGGCCGGCTCGACCGCGCTGCTCACCGACCGCTACGAGCTCACCATGCTGCAGGCCGCCCTGCGCAGCGGGGCCGCGCACCGCCGCTCCGTCTTCGAGGTGTTCACCCGCCGCCTGCCGAGCGGCCGCCGCTACGGCGTCATGGCCGGCACCGGCCGGGTCCTCGACGCCGTCGAGGACTTCCGGTTCACCACCGCCCAGCTGGACTGGCTGGCCGACCAGGGCGTGGTCGACGAGGACACCCTGCGCTTCCTGGCCGACTACCGCTTCCGCGGCGACATCCACGGCTACCCCGAGGGCGAGGTCTACTTCCCCGGCTCGCCGCTGCTCACCGTCGAGGGCAGCTTCGCCGAGGCGGTGATCCTGGAGACGGTGATCCTCTCGATCCTCAACCACGACTCCGCGATCGCGGCCGCCGCCTCCCGGATGACCGCCGCCGCCGGCGGCCGCCCGGTGATCGAGATGGGTGCCCGCCGGGCCCACGAGCAGGCCGCCGTCGCCGCCGCCCGGGCCGCGTACGTGGCCGGGTTCGCCGCCACCTCGGACCTGGAGGCCGGCTTCACCCACGGCATCCCGACCACCGGCACCGCCGCGCACGCCTTCACCCTGGTGCACGACAGCGAGCGGGACGCCTTCCGCGCCCAGATCGCCTCGATGGGCAAGGGCACCACGCTGCTGGTCGACACCTTCGACCTGCGCGAGGCGGTGCGCACCGCGGTCGAGGTGGCCGGCCCCGAGCTGGGCGCCGTCCGGATCGACTCCGGCGACCTCACCCTGCTGGCCCACCGGGTCCGCCGCCAACTGGACGACCTGGGCGCCGGGCAGACCCGGATCATCGTCACCTCGGACCTGGACGAGTACGCGATCGCCGCCCTGGCCGCCGCCCCGGTGGACGGCTACGGCGTCGGCACCAGCCTGGTCACCGGCAGCGGGCACCCGACCTGCGCGATGGTCTACAAGCTGGTCGCCCGGGCCGGGAACGACGGCGGACCGCTGCTGCCGGTGGCCAAGCGCGCGGCGGGCGGCAAGACCAGCATCGGCGGCCGCAAGTGGGCGGCCCGCCGGCCCGACGCCGAGGGCGTGGCCGAGGCGGAGGTGGTCGGCACCGGTCCCGTCCCCGAGGAGCTGCGTCCGCACCTGGTGCAGGTGCCGCTGGTGCGGGCCGGCGAGACGGTCGGCCGGGAACCGCTGAGCGCCGCCCGCGAGCGGCACGTGCGCGCCCGGGCCGCGCTGCCGCTGTCGGCCACCCAGCTCTCCAAGGGGGACCCGGTGCTGCCGACCGAACTGGTGCTGGCGACCGACGCGGTCCGCTGAGCCACGTGGTCCGCTGACCGGCCGGGGTCGGCCGAACGACGTACTTCCCTCGGCCGGCGCCCCTGACCGACGTACTTCCCTCGGCCGGCGCGCCTGACCGACGTACTTCCCTCGGCCGGCGCGCCTCCGACCGACGGTTCCCGACCGACGCCGTCCGGCGGGCCGCCGGTCGGCACGCGGAGGCCCACGGCGGCCCGCGGTCCGGGTCCCGGTCCGGCCCACCGGACCGGCCCCCGGGGCTTCCGCCCCCGCGCGGCACTCCCTAGAGTCAGCCGTAGAGTTCCCCGGAGCTCCCCGAGAACCCCCCGTGCCCCGCACCGCCGGGCCGAGTACTCCCGAGGGCTCCCCCACCGGGGCGCCGCCTCCAGCGGGCCCCTGACATCCGAGGATGCGAGCCATGCACCGGGCACTGATCGTCGTCGACGTTCAGAACGACTTCTGCGAGGGCGGCAGCCTGGCCGTCGCCGGCGGCGCCGAGGTGGCCGCCGCCATCACCGATCTGATCGCCGAGTCCTCCCCCGGCTACCGGCACATCCTGGCCACCCGCGACCACCACATCGACCCGGGCGCGCACTTCTCCGCCGAGCCGGACTACGTCGACAGCTGGCCGTCGCACTGCGTGGCCGGCACCGAGGGCGTGGGGTTCCACCCCAACTTCGCACCCGCCGTGATCTCCGGCGCGGTCGAGGCGGTCTTCGACAAGGGCGCCCACTCGGCGGCGTACAGCGGCTTCGAGGGGCTGGACGAGAACGGCCGCGGTCCGCTGGAGTGGCTGCGCGAGCGGCAGGTCGGCGAGGTCGACGTGGTGGGCCTCGCCATCGACCACTGCGTCCGGGCGACCGCGCTGGACGCCGCCCGGGCGGGCTTCACCACCCGCGTCCTGCTGGACCTCACCGCCGGGGTGGCCCCGGAGACCACCGCCGCCGCGCTGGAGGAGCTGCGGGCGGCCGGGGTCGAGCTGGTCGGCACGCCGGTGGTCCGTTCCTGACACCCGTTCCTGACGCCTTCCGGTGCCTCCTTGACGCCTCCCGGCGTCCCTTCCCCCGCGCACTCGGGTCGGGCCGACCGGTACCGCCGGCTCACGACGGCACCGCCGGCTCAGACCACCAACAGCTCCACCACGTCCGTGCCGCCGGCCCGGTGGGCCTCGCGCAGCTCGCCGCCGACCTCGTCCGGGTCGGCGGCCAGCCGGGTGCCGGAGACGTACACCACGCGGATGCCCAGGTACTCCATCCGGTGCTGGCCGCCGCGCACCCAGGCGGCCTCGCCCTCGCTGACGCAGCGCAGGTCCGAGTCCACCTCGACCGCGACGCCGCGCTCCGGCCAGTAGAGGTCCGGGACGGCGATGTACGTGCCGCCGCGCATCCGCAGCTCGGGGGCGTTCAGCGGGACGGGCAGCAGCCACTCGTCCACCAGGTGGCCGATCCGCTCCAGCACCGAGTCCCGCTCGGCGGCGAGGAGTTCGTCCAGCGCGGCGCGCACCCGGGGCTCGTCGGTCAGCCCGGACTCGATCAGCTCGACGGCCAACTCCCGTACCGTGCAGCCGTCCTCGCTGCGGGAGACGGCCTCCCGCAGCACCTCGCGCACCGGCGCCGGAGCCTGCGGGTCCGCCGTCCACTCGCCGAGCGCGTCCGCGACCGCACGGGCCACCGGCGCACAGGCCAGGCCGTGCACCGAGCGCGCCACCAACTCCCGTTCGGTGCGCCGGATCCGCACCTCGCCGACGTCCTTCAGCCGGCGCTGACGGGGCACCAGGACGTCCACCCCGGTCATCGCGGGCAGCCGGGGCACGGCCGCGAAGCCGTACAGCGCCAGCGCGGCCGCGCCGGTGATCACCGCGCCCTCGCGGCGGCCCTCCTCGCGGCCGTTCTGCGCGGCGTACAGCAGCGCGGCCCAGATCCGCTGCTCCGGGGTGGGCTCGTCCGGCTGCAGCAGGTAGACCCGGGGCAGCAGCCGCTGCCAGGGGCCGCCCCGGCGGCAGTGCTCGGTGACGACGCGGGCCGGCACGCCCCGGGCGCGCAGCTGGCTCGCGGTGACGACGTTCTGCTGACGCTTCGCCAGCTCCTCCAGCGACGGCGGAGGCGAGGGAATCCGGTAGCTCATGCCGACACCATCCCCAACCACCCGGACCCGCGACCGAGAGCCTGACGCACTGTTACGCAACCGTCGCGAAACCGGGATCAGCTCGCACTAAAGTCCTCATACCCTCACCCACTTGGAGTAATTGACGCTCATGCGGTTGTCACACTTGATCGAAAACGATCGCCGACCTGGTCGTCTGACCCAGAGTGATCAAAGGCATACGGCGAGGGACCCTCCGGACGTCAATCCCACCCCGCGCATTGCCTAGGCTTACGTCATGTCACGTGACGAGACCGCCGGCCTCCGCGCGGCCCAGCTCCGCCTCGGCCGCCTGCCCGGATACGTCCGCCGCCCGGACCCCGCCCGCCGCAGCGGCGAGAAGGGCCATACGTACAAGAAGGGCTGGGAGGTCCGCTTCACCGCCCGCAGTGAGGCCGAGATAGCAGAGATCCGCGACCTGGTCGTCGCCGCCGGGTTCGCCCCGGCCAGACCGTTCTTCAAGGGCCACCAGCTGATCCAGCCGGTCTACGGCATGGCGGCCGTGCAGGCCTACCTGGACGCTAGACAGGCGGCCGAGGAACACGCCGCCCGGGCCGCGGTCGGCCGCCGCCGACGGGCGGCGCACCCGGCCGGGCTGCACGGCTCCTCCGGCGCGCACGGCTCCGGCGTGCACCCGGCGGCGGCGCACGGCGCCGGTGCGGTGCACCGGTGCGAACGCGAGGAGGCCGCCGCCGGAGCGGCCGTCGCAGCCGCCACGGCCGCGCAGGCGGCCCGGCGGCGGACCGTCGAGTCCTTCCCCGCCCAGACCGAGCGGGACACCGCCGCCGACCGGATCGCCTCGCCGGAGGCCCGGACGACCTCCTGACGGACGACGCCCGACACACGACTTCCGACGAACGACCTCCCGACGGACGACCCGCACCCCGTCCGCTCCGCCCCGGCCGCCGAGGCCAGCTCCAGGCCGCCGGGGCACCGTCGATACGCGCGACGGCCACCGTCCGGGCCCTCGACGCACAGCCGCAGGTGCGGCGGTGCGCGCGGTCCTTCCGGCGCCCGCGCCCGCACCCGCGCCCCTCGACGCGGTGATCACCGCCACAGTCGTGAGCGCGGTTGTGCGGATGGTTGTGCGGGCGCGGGTTCGCGCCGTGGGCGTGGACGTCAGCCGCCGCAGGGCCTACGGTGGCACATCAACTGCCCTGCAGTCATGGCCGCACCACCCGCTCTGACCAGCTGCGACGCGCTCGCAACTACGCCTCCCACGCCACTGCGCAGCACCACCCGCCGGCCCCGCGCCGGCTTCCCGCCGGCCCCCGTCCGGCTGTTCCGCCACCGTGCCGCACCCGGTCGCCGCCGGAACCGGCCGGGCGGCGGCAGGTTCCGGGCATTCCATCGGATTGGTCACCCAGCGCACCGAGGGCCTACCGTAGAGTGAGCACAGATGATCGACCGTCAGAAATCCATCTCCCTTTCCGAGAAGACGAGATGACCAACCGTCATGCGACTTCCGCCGAGCCACCCCCGGGGCCCGGCGAGCCGGCGGACGTACCCCTGGAGTTCACCGCTTTCTGCGAACTCCACCGCCCCCGGTACCTCAGCTACGCCCGGGTGTGGCTGACCGAGCACAGCGACGCGGCCACCGCCGTCGAGCATGCCTTCGCCGAAATCGCGGTGCACTGGCGCGAGTTGATGGGCAGCTCCAACCCGACCGCGCAAGCCTGGGAGATCCTGCGCGGCACCGTCGCCGAGCACACCCGACGCGAGCCACCGGATCCGGGCCCGGACGCGGACCGGCGCCCGGCCGACGACGACCTGGCGATCCTGCACTACGTCGTCGGCCTCGCCGCCCCCGAGATCGCCGACGTCATCGGCACCGACGCCGCGAGCGTGGCCGGACGGCTGCGCCGGACCATGCTGCGCGAGGCCTCCGGCTGGTGACCTCGCGCCCCTCCCGAGCCGCGCGCCCCTCCCGGGACGGCCTCAGACCCGCTCGCCCGTCACGTCGAACAGGTGGTGCACCGGGTCGTGGATCAGGTACCGGGAGAACGACTCGACCGTGAACCGCGCCCCGTCACTGCGGTTCCCGGTCCGCTGCCACTGCTCACCGGCCACCCGCTCGAACGCGACGGCCAGCGTCTCCGCGGCCTCCGCCAGCTCCCCGGCCACCACCGCCGGCAGCTGTTCCCCGTAGCGCTCGGCGACAGCCGTCTCGTCCTGGTCCCAGTTCGGGAACAGCGGGTCGTCCCGGTCCAGCATGAGGCCCAACCGGACCTGGAACAGCCGGAAGACGTCCCGGACGTGGCACGCGTACTCCAGGTCCGACCAGACGCCCGGCTCCGGCCGACGGCGCAGCCCGTCCTCGTCCCCGGCCAGCACCGCCAGCCAGCCCTGCGCGTTGGCCCGGATCATCCCGGCGACGTCCTCGCGCACCACCTTCGGCGTGTCCAACCCGCAGTCGGGACAAGGACGTTCGAGTACCCAGGTCCAGTCCTTGGTGTCCGGGACGATCTCCCCTGCGGCGGGGTTCGCGGGGTTCGCGGCGCTCTCAGAAGTGCTCATGGCCCCAGCATGACCGCCAAGCCGGACACCCCACCAGCGGCAGGAACGCCACCGCCCGCCGAAATCCTGCCAGCCCCCGCGCCACCCGCAGCCCGCGAGCATTCACTGATACGACCCGCCATACGGAGGCTGCTGGTACGGCGGCTGATATGCCTCGGCAGCCGCGGCCCGCTTCCGCCGCCGCGCCCGCATCACCAGGACGACCACGAGCACCACACCACCGATGGGCAGGGCCCACAGCGTCAGCCCGATCGCAACCCCGACACCGACCCCGATTGCGCTACTGGTGCTGGGGCCGCCGTCACTGTCCCCCTTAGGAACCATGGCCTCCGCAGAGGGCTCGTCCGTTTCCTCATCCGTCGGAGGCGTGCCCAGCGATTCCTTCCGCGCTAGCAAAGGGTTGTCCCGGGGCCCGCCATCCACGGTCGGATTGGCTTCCAGAGCCTTCGCCGGCGCGACGATCCCGTAGCCGTACTGGCTGTTCGGCACAGCCGACCCATCAGCCGGAGGCGTGGCCGACTTGATCATCCGATTGATCACCTGCCCTGCGGACAGGTTCGGGTACTTGGAACGAATGAGTGCCGCGGTCGCAGAGACGTAGGCCGTCGAATCCGACGTCCCGTTCCTGCGCTCGTATCCCGTAGATGACTTCGGCGAGGAGCGGTAGATCCCCACTCCAGGCGCGGCAAGTGTGGTTTCAATGCCTGACGTGGAACGCTCCCACACTGCCCCGTTGGAGTCCACAGCCCCTACGGCTACAACCCCCGGGAAGGCCGCTGGATACTCAGCGCCGAAGCCGGATCCACTGTTTCCGGTACTGGCAACCAGCACGACATCCTTCGACACCGCATAGTTGACAGCCTTCCGAAGCTTCGAGTCGAGGCGGTAATTTCCTCCGAGGGAGATGTTGGCGACCTTCGCACCGTGATCTGCCGCAAATCGAATCGCGTCCGCGAAGTCGTTCCGCTGGGGATCCGGCGTCGGTTGAGAGCCCGGGTCATCGCTGCCGGTGACCACCTTCACCGGAAGAATTTTCGCTTTCGGGGCCAAGCCCATCACCCCTGCCTGGGAACCATGGCCATGCCCCGCGATCAGGCCGGCCATACCTGTGCCATGGCCGTCAGAGTCCACGCGCCCGTCCGAGCCGCCGCCGGAGAAATCAGCCCCTGGAAGCACCTGCCCGGTCAAATCCGGCTGGTCCTGACTCACCCCGGTGTCGATCACAGCGACGACCACGCCATCACCTTGGCTGACCGGCCAGACCTTCGCTTCGGCCTCGAACATCTTCAGAGCCCATTGTTGGTCCCTGATCTGATCGGCCGATGCCGCCGGAACGGCGAAGCCCACCGTCAGAACCCCGACGGCCAGGGCCGCCGTACTACGCGTCATCCGACGGCTCGTCAAACCCGGACACCCCACTCAGCGAGGCATCCCACAGGTCACCGACCCGCAGGATGCGATCAGATCACCTGCCCATCCATGGGCCGGCTTCATTCCACCACGTTCGGGTTGGTCGGCTTGTCCAACGCCCAGGTCTCCGCGTCCTCCACGAGATAGTCCGGCCGCTTGCCTCCCTTCGCCCGGTCCTTCTCCCGACCCTGCGCCCCGCTCAGCGGAACGCCCGGGGACATCCCGTTGGAGCCCACGGCACCGGGCTCACCCCTGAGCCGGTTTCGTGCTCCGAGCCCGGATCCGCCCTCTGTGAAGGACTGCTTGGCCTGGGCTCCCGCCCCTCGCTTCACCGTCCCGCCGACGATGCCGCCCGGCCGAGCCGAAAACCCCGCTGGCTGTTTGCCGCCGATGGCTCCACGGCCTCCGGCGCCCGGAAAGACCTCACCGCCAGCGCCGACTCGTCCGTTGTGCAGTCCGGAGCCCTCACCGGGCGTCACTCCACCCGGGATCTCCTTACTGCCGGGGCCGGCCTTGCCCTGGCCAACAACCGGTCCGACCGGCGGAAGCGTTGAGTTCGGGCCTGAAGGACGGACGGTCTCATGCCCACCACCGCCCCCGAACGGCCCGCTACCAGGGGTTCCGGTCCGCACAACGTCCAGTCCGGAAGTCTGGGTCCCAGCGAGCTCGGGGCCCGGCACACTTCCGTTCGATGGAATCACCGGCCTGCCGGTGATTCCATCGGCGACACCCTTGCTCGACGAACCCGACGGCTTCGGCGGCGCCTGCGCGGTGCCACCCTTGATCCCCGTGTCGGTCGGAGCAACGGTCGCGCTCCGCGATGCGGACCGAGCCTGCATCGAAGGTTGGGAGGACTTCGAACGCTGCAGCGGAGGAACGCTCGTACCCCGTGTTGACGCTCCTGCCGCACCCACCGACGTACCGGACACCATCGCAGCCACCGCCGCCGCAGCTCCGCTCGGATCGGCCTGCGCCCCGTCCGCACGGTCGTCCCTGGGTGTCGGCGGCTTCGTGGGGTCATAGGGCGGTGGGGGCTTCAGGGCCGGGGTCGCGATGCGGTAGTGCATGGCGAGGGTTTGCATGATGGCGGCGGCTTCGGCCTTCTTGCGGTCGGCGATGGGGATGTGTTCGTCGTCGCCCTGGCCGAAGAAGGCGGAGACGCCGTCGCCGACGGTGTCCTTGAACTCGTCCCAGCTGCCCGGCTCTTCGGGCATCTCGCGTTTGGCCTTGGCCATGGCCTCCGAGACGCTGTGGAGGATGTTGGCCGCGTCGTTGGCGTAGGCGGCGGCGTTGTTGATGCCGGCGGCCAGGGTGAGCATGCGGGCGTGGAAGGCGTCGCTGGTGGTGCCTTCCCAGGAGGTGGCGGCTTCGGTGCTGGCCTTGGTGAGGGTGAGGCGGATCTGCTTGAGGGTGTCGGAGGCGGTGCGCCAGGGGTCTCCGGCGGCCATGACCGCGCCGGGGTCGAGGTCCTGCGCCATGCTGCGGAGCTGGGCGTGGGTGTACTTGGTGAAGTCGGTGTAGACCACGGGCGGTTCGCCTCCGTTCGGGTCCGGGCGGGGTGGCGGCTAGATGGTGGCGTTGCCGCGCTTGGACGGGGTGAGGTTCTTCTCGTACGCGGCCCGGCTGGTCTCGGAGGGCTGGTCGACGGACCAGCCGTCGCCGCCGAGTTTGAGCTTCTGCGCGGTGTGCTGGTCGTGTTCCTCGTAGGTGGTGGCGGTGAGGTCGGCCTTCAGCTGGGCCTCGTGGATGGCTTCCTGGAGCTGCTTGAGGACGTCGCGGAGCGCGTCCCGCATGGTGCTGTAGCGGCCGTGGATCTCGGTGGCCTCGGCGAAGGTGCCGAACGCGTTCTTGCCGAGGCCGCTGCGGCCGTGCGTGTCGGCTCCGTCGGCGTGCTTCTGGAAGTCGGCGAGCAGGCGCCGCACTTGGCCGGCGAAGGTGCGGAGCTGTTCGATCTCGACGCGGTAGCCCTGTCCGGCTCCGCCGGTCGAGCCGGTACCCGTACCCGATCCCATGTCGGCGCCTCCCCCGTGCGTCCGTCGTGGTGGCCGGGGCCGGGGCCCCGGTGTCTCATGTCTAACACACCGGGCCCGAATCCCGCCCGGCGCCTGGTCAGTTCGCGGTCGTCCCGGTGCGCCGGGCCTCGGCGAGGGCGCGGCGGCAGAGGGAGTCGGCGTGCCGGGTGGTCTCGGGGAGGCGGTACCGGCGGGCGAGGTCGAGGGTGGTGCCGACGGCGGTGTCGAGGCTGATCCGGTGGCCGACGGAGACGAAGACGGGTTTGACCCCGGGCCGGGTCCGCAGGGCGCGGCCGACCTCCTCGCCGGTGACGGGGTCGGTGAGCGGGGTGGTGGAACCGCGGGGTGCGTCGGGTTCCCGGTGGTCGAAGGTGAAGGGGGTCTTGGCGACGCCGAGGGTGCGCAGGCCGGTGAGGACGCCGAGGTGGCTGGCGAGGCCGAGGCGGCGGGGGTGGGCGAGGCCGTAGCCGTCGCAGACGACGGTGTCGGGGGTGCGGGTGAGGGCGGCCAGCGCGTCGAGGACGGCGGGGATCTCGCGGAAGGCGAGCAGTCCGGGGACGTAGGGGAAGGCGATCCGGCCGACGGCGGTGGCCTGTTCCACGACGTCCAGGGTGTCCCGGTCGAGCAGGACGGCTGCGGCGGCGACGAGGTCGCGGTCGTCGTCGTAGGCGACGTCCACGCCGGCGATCAGCCGGCCGGGGGCCTCGCCGTCGTCGTGGGCCCGGACGAGTGGGCGCAGCCGCTCCTGTTCGGCGAGTGCCTGGGCCTCGGTGGTGGGCCAGTCGGCGGGCATGGGCACGGTCGGTTCCCTCGGGGTGTGGTGGTGCCTGGCGGTACGCGGTGATGCGCGGTGGTGCCTGAGGTCGGCACGCACCGGTTCACCGTACCGACCGGGGCGGACGACCCCGGGGTGAGCCCGTGCGCCCCCTGTGCCCCCGGGCGGGGGGACTAGCCTGGAGGTAGCGAACTCCCGTGCCGGGTAGGACTTCTGGAACCGCCCTCATTCCCGCCCGTTTCCCCCGACGTGCGAAGGACCCCCCGCCATGCCGCGTCCCTCCGCTGCCCAGGTCTGCCTCGGCTCGTTCACCGTCGTCGCCAGTACGGTGGCGCTGCTCGCCGTCTCGGGCGCCTCGGGCGTCCTGGCGGTCGCGGTGCTGGTGGTGTTCGCGCTGGCGCTCGGCACCGTGGTGACGGTGCTCTCGCTGTCCGCCTCGTCCGCCGGTGCCGCTGCCACTGCCACTACCGCCGCCGCCGCCGCGAAGCCGAACCCGGCCGAGGACCCGCTCCCCACCCCGGCCGACCCGGCCGCGCCGCCCGCCCCGCCCGCCCCGACCGCCCCGGTCACCCCTCCCGCCCCCGAACACGCGTACGCCCGGCAGCGCTGATCCGCTGCCGGGCGCGGGCACGTTCCGCGACGCGACTCAGGCCTTCGTGGTGACCACCACGGTCTTCGCGGCCTTGTCGTGGATGCACTGGCGGTACGGCTTGTCGAAGACGCCGAAGAACCCGTCGATGATCCACCAGAACGCGGCGCAGCAGAGCACGGCCGGGAGGATGAAGACCGCCGAGCGGGTCCAGGCGGCGGCCTGGGGCGGGGTGTTGCCGTCGATGAGCATGGCCACGCGGATGTCCACCGCCTTCTTGCCCAGGGTCTGGCCGTCCCGGCCGGTCATCAGGGCGTCGTAGACGAGCCAGATGGCGCAGGCGAGCCAGAACGCCTCGGCCGAGCCGGAGCGGTTGCCGAGGCTGGCGAAGGGGGCCACCACGATCACGGCGACGACCTGCACGAGCAGGTAGTCGATCAGCCGGGCGAGGATCCGCTTGGGCCAGGTGCCGATCGGCGGCATGCCGGGGACGGGTCCGGCGCCGGGGGTCCCGTACGCGCCGGGTCCGTAGCCGGTGCCGTAGCCGGACGGGGGCTGGCCGTAGGGGTTCTGACCGGGCGGGGGCTGGCCGTACGGGTTCTGACCGCGGGTCGGACCGCCGTACGTGCTCCCGCCGTAGGTGCCCTGGTACGCGCCGGGGCCGCCGGCTCCACCGTCGGCCGGGCCTTCGGCGGGGCCCTCGGACGGGCGCTCGGACGGGTTCTCGGGCGAACCTCCGGCCGGGTTCTCGGACGGGGTCGGGCCCGACGGCCGGCCTTCCGGCGTGTCGCCGCCCGGCTGCGGGGACTGCTTGTCGAAGGAGGGCTTGCCGCCCCCCTCCGGCTGGGGGCCTGAGGGGTCGTGGGTGCTCATGCCCCGAGTAGAACATCACACATTCTCAAGGTTAGGGATATTTCGCCCGTTTTGCCGCCGCGGCCGTGGAACGGGCCGAGGGCCGTAGGGCCCTCCCACCTCAGGCCCGCACCACCCGGGTCCGGGCCGCGCGGTCCTGCCATCCGCGCCGGGCCGGACGGTCGAACACCGGCCAGGCCAGGCCGAGCAGCAGCAGCACGCCGGTCTGCCGGACGATCCACCGGAGCAGCGAGCGGCCGAGGCTCAGCCTGGCCCGGGCGGGGGCGGCGGCGTCCACCACCCGGATCCGGGCCAGCCGCTTGCCGAAGGTCTGGCCGGTCCGGGCGGTCGGCAGCACCTCGTAGAGCAGGCTCGCGAAGAGCAGGATGCCGACCAGGACGGCGATCTTGCCCAGCACCACGTCGTCCACCAGCCAGACCTGGACCTGACGGCGGGTGAGGGCGCTGGCCATCTTGGCCTGGTCGAGCTTCTCGTGGAGGTGGTCGGAGACCGAGTGGCCGAGCGGGATCCCGGCGGCGACGGCGACCACCAGCAGGACGGCGGTGTCCACCGTCCGGGCGACCAGTCGGCGCCCCAGCCCGGCCGGCACGACGGCGGGGGTGGCGGAGCGGCGCCGGGCGGCGGTCGGCCGGGTCGCACCGGCAGCACCGGCCGACCGCGCGGCGGGCAGCGGCGTGACGGGCACGGCCGCGGCGGGCGCGCCGGACCTCGCGGAGGCGGCGGACGACACCGGCGCGGCGGACGCAGGGAACACAGCGGGCACAGCGGCCGGGACCGGGCCCGACACCGAAGGCGGCGCCTCCTCGCCCTGCCCCTCCTCCGCCTCCTCGACCGCCGGGGCCGCGACGACCGGCACCGCACCCGAGGTCTCGACGGACGGAACGGACGCGACGGACGGCGCGACGGACTCCCGCACCGCCACCGCCATGGCGGGCGCGACGGCGGCGGCCAGCTCCACGGCAACAGGAGCGTGCTCCGCTTCCGCGCTCCCCTCCTCCGCCTCGGGCGCCCCCGGAAGCACCCCCCAGGAGACCCAGCGCGGCGCACCGCCCGTCTCCATCAGCCCCCGCTGCGCCTGCGGATCGGCCTGCCAGCCCGGCTCCCCCGGCGGCGCCTCGGACACCGCCCCGGGCACCGCACCGACCACCGGCCCGTCCACGCTCCCGAACGCCCCGGCCCCCGCCGCCGCCGGCCCGACCGTCCGGAACACCGGCCCGCCGATCACCTCCGTCACCCGCGGCCCGAGCATGAAGGACGCCCCGCCCGAGGTCTGGTCGAAGTACACCGGCCCGGTGTCGCCCCCGCCCGCGGGCCGCTCGCCCTCCGCCACCGGCAACGGCACGGGCGCCGGACCCGGCGGCGGCACCGGCCGCGCCGGCGCCGGCACCCCGCCCGGGGCGGGCCGCCGGGTCGCGTAGCGGGGCGGCTCCAGCACCTCGCCCTCGGCGGGTGCGGGCCGACTGGTGCCGGGCACCCAGGCCGCGCCGCCCCAGTACCGGACGAAGCCGGGGATGGAGGGGTCGGGGTAGTAGCCCGGCTGGGGTGCGACGGCCGGGTCGCCGCCGCCGGCGAAGGGGCGGTCCGTCATGGGGGTCTTCTTTCCTGGCAGGTCCTGATGAGGGCAAGGAAGGACGGGGGAACCGGTGGGGCTGGGGGTGGAACCGGGTGGGGCTGAGTGGAAAGCGCAAAGCCGGGTGGGACCGGGTGGAGCCGTGGATCGACGGCGGTGCGGAATCGACCGAACCGCATCAGAGCCGCGTCCGCCCGCGCGCACGACCCGGCGCGCGCCCAGCGCTCGGCACACGGGGGGACACCACCGATGGGCGGACAGTCGCCGGACAGTCACAAAGGGTAGTACCTCGCCGAAGCCCTGACGGGAAGTTCGCGAATCCCCGGACAGTGGAGGGCGGCTCGCGGTAAGGAACCCGGCGCGCGGTCGGCACGCGCGCGCTGCGCAACCGCCCGTTCACCACCCCCGTACCGAAGGTCCCGAAGAAATCCCGGAAACGTGTGTAAGAGCCGGTGCGGACCGCCCTCTCAAAGGTCACAGGGCCCGGAACCGGGCCCGCCCCCGAGGCGGAGAGGAAGACGGTCATGGAACGCCCCGTCAGCGTCGTCGAGCACGAGCTGGAGCTCGATCTGGTGCTCTCGCCGGAGCACAGCGTCCCCGTCCAGGCGCGGCTGTCCTACGGCAGCCACGACCCGTACGCGGTCCACATCACCTTCCACCTGGACACCGGCTCCCCGGTGACCTGGGTGTTCGCCCGCGAACTGCTGGTCGAGGGCACCTTCCGCCCGTGCGGCCAGGGCGACGTGCGGATCTGGCCGACCGTCCCCCCGCCCTCGGCCGGGGGCACCCCCAAGGGCCGGCGCAGCGTGCTCTGTCTGGCGCTGAGCTCGCCCGCCGGGGACGCGCTGCTGGAGGCGCCGCTGCCGGCCGTCGCGGCCTGGCTGGAGCGGGCGCACCGGCTGGTGCCGCCGGGCAGTGAGATGGCCGCGCTGGACATGGACGGCTCGCTCGCCGAGCTGCTCGCCTAGGCGTGCGCCGCAGCACGCGCCACGCCGCACACCGGGTCACCCACCGCGCCGTACACCGCACCGAGCACCCCGGCGCGCACGGCACCGAGCACCGCGCCGTACGCCGCACGGAGCACCATGCCGAGCACCGGTACGCACCCGGGCGAGGAGACAGGAGCAGCGGCGCCCCCGCCGGCTCAGCGGGCCGCGGGGGCCTGCTGACGGTCGCGGGCGGCGTCCGGGCCGCCGCCGTCGCGCTGTCCGGGCAGCCGGACCAGCGGCGCGCCGGCGGAGCGGCGACGCGCCCTTATCCGGATCGCGGCGGCGAGCAGGAAGCAGAGCCCGACCCACGGGTAGACCGAGGTCGGCAGCTGGCGCCACGGCGGCATGTGGAGGACCGCCGGGCCGAGCGGCTTCGCCGCCCACATGGCGAAGGAGAGGAAGGCGACCAGCGTGGCCCAGAAGACGGCCCGCCAGCGCAGTCGGCGGACGCCGGCCGGGCGGGCGTGCTCGACGGAGGCCTCGGCGGCGAGCAGGACGAGCAGCGGCACGCACCACACCCAGTGGTGGGTCCAGCTGATCGGTGAGATCAGCACGGCGGTGACGGCCGCGCAGCAGACGCCCCAGGCCTCGGCCCGGGGCAGCCAGCGCCCGCTGCGGGCGGCCCAGGCGGCGACGGCGAGGCCGGCCAGCGCGGCCAGGCCGGACCCGAGGGTGGCGAGGGTGCCGGGGTCGGCGGTGTGCAGCAGGCGGGCGAAGGCGCCGCGCAGCGACTGGTTGTCGACGATCTGGGTCTTGCCGACCCGGGACGAGTCGTAGAGGTACTCGGTCCAGAAGCCCCAGGTGGCGTCGGGCAGGACGAGCGCGCCGAGCAGGAAGGTGCCGAGGAAGGTGAGGCCGGCCACGAAGGCGGCCCGGATCCGCCCGGTGATCAGCAGGTAGACCGCGAACAGGCCGGGGGTGAGCTTGATGCCGGCGGCGATGCCGATCGCCACGCCCTTGCTGCGGCGCCCGTCCGGACGCGTGAGGTCCCAGAGGATCAGGCAGGCGAGCGCGAGGTTGATCTGGCCGTAGCGGAGCGTGGTGAAGACGGGTTCGAGCCAGACCCCGAGGCCGGTCAGCAGGATCACCCCGATCGGCCGCAGTTCGCGGCGCGGCCAGCCGACCAGCTTGAACGACAGGTGGGTGAGCAGGGCGAGCAGCCCGAGGTTGCCGAGAGTGATCGCCACCCGGAGGAAGGGGATCGGGAACCAGGTGGTCGGGACGAACAGCATCGCCGCGAACGGGGGGTAGGTCGCCGGCAGGTTCCACTCGGTGACGCGCAGCCCGTACAGGTCGCGGCCGTCGGCGACGGCGGCACCCTCGGCCCGGTAGACGATCATGTCCACCATCGAGGTGTGGACGAAGTGGCGCACCACTGCGTACACGACCAGGGACAGCAGCGCCAGCGCCGAGGCGACCAGCAGCGGCCGGCGGGGGGCCTCGCGCAGGGCCCGGACGGGAGCCCCGGGCATCCGGCGCAGCCGGTCCGACAGGGGCTCGGGCGAGGGGTCGGGCGCGGTCCGCACCGGGCTGCGCTCGTCTTGCACCGCTGTCACTGTCCACTCCGTCCACCGCTCGGCCAACCAGCGACGATACCGGATGCCGTCCGGACCGGACCGGAGACGATCGACTACGGAACGTGACGATGAACCCCGGCCGCCCGTGCTCGGCTGCGGACTGAGCACGGACGGCCGGGGCCGCGGAGGGACCCGGCGGGCCTCAGCCCGTGTACGCCCCCAGGGCCCGGGTGAAGTCCAGCGGCTGCTGGACGATGCTGCTGCAGCTCGCGTCGGCGTAGGCCTTGGCGCCGCCGTCGCAGGCCTTGTCCCGGGTGCCGGACCACATGGCCAGCCAGGCGAGGTGCTTGGCGGTGGCGAACTCGGCGAGCTGCTTGGCGTCGGCGACGGTGAAGACCTCGCTGGCCACGTCGTTGACGCCGATCATCGGGGTGACCGCGACCTTGCGCCAGGCGGCCGCGTCGTCCAGCCCCAGCACGCTCTTGACCTGGGCCTGGGTGGCGGTGGCCGCGGCGATCGCGTACTTGCCCATCTGGCCCTGCGGGTTGGGGGCGACGCCGTCGCCGAAGTCCATCGCCATGATGTTGACGGCGCCGATCGCGACGCCGTTGGCCTTGGCGCCGGCGACGAGGTCGACGCCCTCCTGGGTCAGGCCGGAGGGCAGCGCGGGCAGGGTGAAGGAGACGTCGAGGGCCTTGCCCTTGGCGGCGGCGTTCTTCTGCAGCTGGGCGACGGCCTGGGCGCGCCGGGTGTTGGCGGCCGCGTTGGCGATCGCGCCGCCCTCGACGTCGAAGTCCAGCTTGGTGGCGCCGTAGGCGTCCACGACCTTCTGGTACGCGGCGGTCAGGTCGGCGGTGGAGCCGCAGGCGAGGGCCAGCTCGCTGCCGTTGGCGCCGCCGAAGGAGACCCGGACGTCGCCGCCGATCGCCCGCAGCGCGCCGATCTGGGCGGCCACCGCGTCGGCGGACAGGTCGCTGACGCCGCCCCACTTGGGCACGCAGCCGCCGCCGGACACCACGAAGGCGAGGTTGAAGTTCTTCACGCCGCTCGCCTTGGCGGTGGCCACCAGGTCGTAGGGCGGGTAGAGCGAGGTGTCCACGTACGGGGCGAAGCCGGCGCCGGCGCCGGCCGGGGGAACGGGCACACCGGTCGCCGTGGGGGTGACGGTCGGGGTGGGGGTTCCTCCGGTCGGCGCCGGAGTGGTCGGCTTCGCCGTGGCGGTGGGGCTGGGCGTGGTGCCGGTGGTGGCGCTCGCGGTGGGGGTCGGGGAGGCGGTCGGCGGGGTCGGCGCGGTCGGCGACGCGGTCGCGGTGGGGCGTCCCGAGGGGGTGGGCGCGGTCCCGTCGCCCGCCTTGCAGGAGGTGTTGTTGATCAGGCAGTTGCCCGGCTCGGCCTGTGCCGCGCCCGAGCCCTGGGCGACGAAGCCGACCACCACGCTCTTGCCGGGCTCCAGCCGCTTGCTCCAGGACTCCGGCTTGACCGTGATGTGCCGGCCCTCGGCGGTGAAGGTGGCGTTCCAGAGCGAGTCGATCTTCGCTCCGGCCGGCAGGTCGAAGCTGAGCGTCCAGTCCTCGATCGGGCTGCTGTCCGGGTTGGTGACCAGGTACTGGCCGGTGTAGCCGGCGTCCCAGCTGCTGGTGCGGCTGTAGACGGCGCCGAGCGAGGCGGCGCTGGCCGAGGTGGCGAGGAGGACCGTCCCGCCCGCGACCAGGGCGGCGGCGACCGCGGCGGCCCCGATGACCGCTCCCTTGCGGCTGCGCCTGCGGTGGCCGGAGCGGCGGGTGGGCTGGGTGGTCATGGCGCGTTACCTCCGCGGGTGCCTTCGGTCGGCCGCTGTCCGGGCACGGGTGCCTGCGGACGTCCGGGCGGCCGGCCCGGCTCGGTCGGGTGACCGGCGCGACCGACGCTAGCGGCGGCCCGGGGGTCTGACCGGCGGGCTGAGCGAGGGGTAGAACTCCCTTAGGCCCCCGTTAAGGAAGTCGTCCTCCGGGACGCCGGCCCACCCGGGAAGAGCGCTCCCCGGATCCGCTTCCGGGACGCCGGCTCACCGCGGGAAGAGCACTCCCCGGCTCCGCCGCCGCCCGGTCCGCGCGGGCGGCGCCTCCGCCGGCCGGGTGCGCAGCCGCAGCCGGGTCTCGGCGCCGCCGAGAACGGCGGAGCGGCCGAGGGCGAGGTCCCCGCCGATGGACTCGGCGAGCTTGCGGACGATGTCCAGGCCGAGGCCGGTCGAGCCCTCCCCGCCGTGGCCCTCGCCGCGCTTGAGGGCGGCGGCCGGGTCGCTGTACCCCGGTCCGGCGTCGCCGACCAGCACGATCACCGAGCCGTCGGTGGCCAGTACGTCCACCGAGAAGGCGGTGCCGACGGCGGTGTGCCGGAAGACGTTGCCGAGCAGGGCGTCGACGGCGGCGGCCAGGTCGCCGCGCTGGACGGGGACGGGTGCCGTCCGCTCCGCGCCGGCCAGTTGCCAGCGGCGCCCCTCGTCCTCGGCCAGCGCGGACCAGAAGGCGACCCGCTCGCGGATCACCTCGGCGGCGTCGCAGCCGACCGCGACGGCGGGCGCGTCCTCGGGGGCGCGGCGGGCCGAGCGGATGATCTGGTCGACCTCGCGCTCCAGTTGGGAGACCGCGTGCCGGGTGGCGTCGGCCGCGTCGCCGTCGCCGAGCGAGGCGGCGTTGAGCCGCAGCACGGTCAGCGGGGTGCGCAGCCGGTGGGACAGGTCGGCGGCCAGTTCCCTTTCGGCGGCGAGGAGTTGGACCACCCGGTCGGCCATGGTGTTGAACGCGTGGCCGGCTTCGCGGAGTTCTTCGGGGCTGCCGTCGACCTGCTTGCCCTCGACCGGCACGCGGACCGCGAGGTTGCCGGCGCCGAGCGAACGGGCGGCGCCGGCGAGCCGCCGGGCGGAGGCCACGATCCGGTTGCCCATCCGGTCGGCGACCAGCACCGAGATGGCGACCAGGCCGAGCGCGACGGCGGAGAGCACCAGCCAGGCGGTGGAGACGCCCCGGGTGAGGTCGCTCTCGGCCACGAAGACCTCGACCACGGCGGTCCGCCCGGTGTCCACCGCGACCGGCTGGAGCAGCGCGTAGCCGCCGGGCACCTGCACGGTGAAGGAGCGGCCCTGCCCGCCGGCCGTGGCGACGTCGCCGTCGGCGGCCCGGCCCTCGCCCAGCGTCGGTCCGCTCGGGCCGCCGCTGCGGGGGCCGCCGGGGCCGGGGGCTTCGGGCTGTCCCGCCGCGGGCAGGTGGACCGCCATCCGGCCCTGTCCGCCCGCGTCCGTGCTGGCCAGGGCCCGGGTGACGGCGTCCTGGTCGGTGGTGATCGCCAGGGCCGGGCCGAGCGCCGCGGCCTGCCGCTCGGCGGCGGTGAAGGCCCGGTCCCGCGCGGTCTGCTGGACCATCAGGCCGAGCGGGATGAGGAAGGCCAGCGCGACCATGGTGGTCCCGGCCACGGCGGCCTTGATCAGGGCCCAGCGCAGCGAGCGCCCGAACCTCCTCATGTCCGGTGCCCCGCCCGGCCCCCGGCGGCCTCCAGCCGCACCCCGACGCCCCGGACGGTGTGCAGGTAACAGGGGTTGGAGGCGGTCTCGCCGAGCTTGCGGCGCAGCCAGGAGAGGTGGACGTCGATGGTCTGGTCGCCGCCGTAGGTCTGCTGCCAGACCTCGGCGAGGATCTCCTTGCGCGGCACCACGACGCCGGGCCGGGCGGCGAGGAAGGCCAGCAGGTCGAATTCACGGCGGGTCAGGTCGAGCGGCCGCCCGTCCAGGGAGGCCTCGCGCCGTTGCAGGTCGATGGCCAGTCCGCCGACCCGCAGCACCTGGGCGACGGGGGCGGCGCCGCCGCCGAGCCGGCGCAGCACGGCGGCCATCCGCGCGCTGAGGTGCTCTCCGGAGAAAGGTTTCACCAGGTAGTCGTCGGCGCCGTCGTTGAGCAGCCGGACGATCTCGGCCTCGTCGTCCCGGGCGGTGGAGATGATCACCGGCACGTTGGTCAGGCCGCGGATCATCTTGAGCGCCTCGCTGCCGTCCAGGTCGGGCAGGCCCAGGTCGAGGATCACCAGGTCGCAGCCGACCTGGGCGACCTCCCGCAGCGCCTCCAGGGCGGTGCCCACGCTGCGGACCGCGTGACCGGTGTCGGTCAGGTGGCGGATGAGGGCGGATCGTACGAAGGGGTCGTCCTCGACCACGAGCACTGTTGCCATGGGCCTGCAAGATACGCCATCGACGGGGAGTGGTCTGTACCTCGGGGCCGGGTCCGGACATTGTGCAACTGCCCTGAGGAATAGCACGGGTGCCGGTCTCGGGCGCGGCGGAAATACGGCAGGATGTGCGGACGATGCGGAACGGACTGGTACAGCTCGGCGCCTGGGCGGCGGCCACCGGGGCGGCGGTGGCGCTGTCCTGGCTCGGCGTGCACGCGGTGCTGACCGGCGCCGCCTTCGAGCGGCCCACGGCGCTGCCGCTGCCCTCCCCGAAGGCCGACGGCGCGCCGTCCTCCCCGACCCCGCTCCCCGAGCCGCCGCGCTCGGCCGCGCAGTCCGCGACCCCGGCCCAGCCGGCCTCCCCGCCCGCCACCCCGACGCGCGGAGCGGCCCCCGCCCCGACCGCCCCGCCGCCCACCCGCCGGCCCACGCCGACGCCCACCGCGACGTCCACGGTGAAGAGCTACCCGATCCCGGGCGGCAAGGTCGCGCTGGACCTGAAGCCCGACCAGGCCTCGCTGGTCTCCGCCACCCCTGACCCGGGCTGGCAGATGCAGGTGTGGAACGGCCCCCAGTGGATCCGGATCGACTTCACCAAGGACGACCAGGCCAACTCGGTCTTCGTCTACTGGAACGGGCACCCCCCGGTCGTCGAGACCGCCGTCCGGTAGCGCCCACCCGGGCCCCGTCGGGGCCGGTCAGAACCCGTCGTACGGCACGAACCCCGGCAGGTACGGCCCCGCGTAGCCCGCCCGGTCGACCAGCGTGTGCCTGGTCCCGCCGGGCACCCCGACGGCGGCCAGCACCACCACCCCGTACGCGTCCCGGGTCTCGTACGGCTCGGCCAGCGACAGCGCGCCCCGGTCGACCGCGTAGTCGTAGGCGTAGTACACGTCCGGCACGCTCACCGCGACGTCGAGCACCCCGTCCCCGTGCCGGTCCAGGTGCGCGGCCAGCTCCCGGCCGCGCGGGCCGATCACCTGCACCAGCGAGGTGAGCACGATCCGCGTCCCCGGCGCGGTGAGCACGTACGAGACGGTCTCCGGCTCACCGGTCTCCGGCCCCGCGTACGCGGTGCACCGCAGCCCGAGCGCGGCGCAGTAGCGGCGGGCGGCGCGCTCGGCGTCGCCGACCGCGAAGACCACCGCGTCGGCGCGGCCCGTCGGCGACGGTCCCGGTTCGCCCGCGTCCGGCTCGGGGCCTGCCCCGAGCAGTACGGGTTCGGCGGCGGTGTCGGTCATGACGGCCCTCCCGGTAGGCGTACGGACCACGTTGGGGCCCCGGCGCCGGGGTGGGGGACCCGGAGCACGGGGTCGTGGCTGGAGGGTGGCGCCGGGCCGACCGACGCGCAACTGTTCCGTTTCCTCCTGGTCAAGCTGTGCCCCGGGGCGGGAGAATCGGCCGCGCCGCTGTACAGAATGCCCACCGGAGGACGGTGCCGCGATGCCCCCCGCCCACTCGCCGAGCTCGCCGAGCTCCCCCGGATCGCCCAACCCCGCTGCCCCGCAAGGGACTTCGATCGTGAGCAGCACGAACGACACCATCGACACGCTGGACGGCCGGCTGATCCGGCTGCTCGCCGAGGAGCCCCGGATCGGGGTGCTGGAGTGCTCGCGGCGGCTGCAGGTCGCCCGCGGCACCGTGCAGGCCCGGCTGGACCGGCTGCAGGCCAAGGGGGTGATCGGCGGCTTCGGCCCGGAGGTGGACCCGGCCGCGATCGGCTACCCGGTGACGGCCTTCGCGACCCTGGAGATCTCCCAGGGCCAGGGCACCGACGTGCGGGCGCACCTGGCGGGTGTGCCGGAGGTGCTGGAGCTGCACACCATCACCGGGATCGGGGACATGATGGTGCGGATCGTGGCCCGGTCCAACGCCGATCTGCAGCGGGTGATCGACCGGGTGGTGGGCTTCGACGGGATCGTCCGCTCGTCCACCGCGATCGTGCTGGAGAACCCGGTGCCGTACCGGATCCTGCCGCTGGTGGACCAGGCCGCCGCCGAGTAGGCCGGTCCGCCCTCGGCCGGATCCGCCCGCCCGGTCCGCCCGCCCGGTCAGCAGGCGGGGACGCTGCCGCCGCTCTTGAGCGCCTGCAGCGCCGAGACCGCCTCGTCGAGCGTGCCGATCGGCACCAGCCGCAGCGACGCGGGCGTGTTCACCTTGGCGTCCGTGCACTCGTCCCGGGGCAGCAGGAACACCGTCGCGCCGTCCCGGGCGGCCGCCTGCGTCTTCAGCGGGACACCGCCCACCGGGCCGACCGTGCCGTCCTTCTCGATGGTGCCGGTGCCCGCGATGGTGCGCCCGCCGGTGAGGTCGCCGCCCTTGCCGTCGCCGGCGAGCTTGTCGACGATGCCCAGCGCCAGCATCTGGCCCGCGCTCGGGCCGCCGACGTCGCCCAGGTCGACCTTGACCTTGACCTGGTCCGGGGACAGGTGGAGGTAGTTCAGCGCGGCCGCGGTGGCGCTGTCCTGCGACTCGGCCATCTGCTGGGCGGTCACCTCCTCGGCCTTGGCCGGGTTGCCCTGCGGGTAGACGGTGTCGGTCGGGCGCACCGCCTCCTTCGGGTCGAACCAGGCCTGCATCGACCGCAGGAAGGTGTTCCGCTGGTCCGGGTTGGTCGCCGTGATGGTGACCATCCGCAGCTCGCCCTCGGTGGTGCGCAGCGGTGCCCCGGTGATGGTGAGCACCGGCTTGTCCTGGTAGGTGCCCAGGGTGTCCGCGGTCAGGCCCGGCCAGGTGATGGTGTACGGCAGCGGGACGAAGGCGGCCACGCCGAACAGCGCGGTGACCAGCGCTCCGCACAGCGCGAGCGCACGGGTCCGCGGGGCGGTGAGGGCCTTGGGGAGCTTGGTGTCGGACACAAGGGAAATCCAAACACACCCGACGCCCCCGCGTGATCCGCCCGCTCGGGGCGGCGGCGCCGGGGGGCTACCGCAGGGCGTCGGCCACCTCGGTCGCCGCCTCCACCACCCGGGGGCCGACCCGCTCGGGCACCATGCCGGTCAGCATCACCACGCCGACGCTGCCCTCGATGCCGCTCAGTCCGAGCAGCGCGGCGGCCGCCCCGCACGCCCCGGACTGTTCCTCCGCGCGGGTGATGACGAAGCCCTGGTCGGGCCGGCGCTGGCTGGGGAAGGTGCGGGCCTCCAGGATCGCCCGGCCGGCCGCGCTCTCGCCGAGCGGGTGGCGCAGGCCGGTCCGGTAGGCGACGTGGAAGTCGGTCCAGCTCGGCTCGACCACGGCGACGGCCAGCGCCTCGCTGCCGTCCACCAGGGTGAGGTGGGCGGTGGCGCCGAGGTCCTCGGCGAGGCTGCGCAGGGCCGGCAGCGCGGCCTCGCGCAGCAGCGGGTGCACCCGGTGGGCGAGCCGCAGCACGCCGAGGCCGACCCGGGCCCGGCCGCCGATGTCCCGGCGGACCAGCCCGTGCTGTTCCAGGGTGGCCAGCAGCCGGTAGACGACGGTCCGGTTGACGGCCAGCCGGGCGGCGAGTTCGGTGACGGTGAGCCCGCGCTCGGAGTCGGCGAGGAGTTTGAGCACCCGGACGCCACGGTCCAGGGTCTGGGAGGTCTCTGCTGTCACGACGGGGGCATTCCTTTCCGCGGCGCTCGCGGGCCGGGCGGCGCCGGTCCGGGGTCGGTGTCGCGCGCAGGTGGGGGTGGCCGCGCTCGGGTCGCACGCGGTGTCGCCCTTGACACCGGTGCGGTCCCTGCGGCGCCCGTCTCTCGGGAGCTACCCGGCGGAAGAGCGTGTGGGAAAGGTAGTGAAGGAAATCCCGCGGCGGAAGTGGTTGTCCAAAATTCGGGCGTGATCGATTGCGCGGCCGAGCCCGAATCGGGGCAAAGAGCCGCATTCTCCCCGCGGTAGCGGGGCTCGCGTTCGAGTACGTTCCGATGTCCGGACACTTCGGGCCGGAGGGGGGCCGATCTCCACGGGCCGTGCGGGCGGCCGGTCACCAGATGTTGCGCAGCACCGTCCAGGCCACCGCGGTGCCCAGCACCGCCGCCGTGCCGCGCCGCCCCAGCGGCGGGCGCCAGCTCCGCCCGGCCAGGCCCTCGCGCAGCCAGGTCAGGTACATCAGCGCGACCAGCGGCAGCGAGACCAGCAGCAGCGCGTTGTCGTGGAAGGCCGCGGTCGGGTCGCCGTGCATCAGGTCGTACGCCATCCGGGTGCCGCCGCAGCCGGGACACTGCAGCCCGGTGATCCGCCGCCAGGGGCAGAACGGCAGCACCTGCCCGGGCAGGTGCGGGTCGCGCGTCCACAGATAGGCCGAGCCGGCCAGGCCGCCCAGGAGCACGGCCAGCGGCGCGCCCGCGGTGCGCAGGCGCGCGGGCACGACGAAGCCGCCCCGGCCGGAGCCGGGGCGGCGTGCCGCGCGCGGTGTGCGCAAGGTCATGGCGGGTGCCGGGTCAGCCGCGCAGCAGACGGCCCTGGGCGTCCGTGCGGTCGTTGCTGACCAGGAACAGGATGCCGTCGATCAGGGCCCAGAAGCCCAGGCCGCCGCAGGTCAGGAGCTGGGCGATGCCCATGCCGATGTGGCCGGTGTAGAAGCGGCCGATGCCGAAGCCGCCGAAGAACAGCTGCAGGATGCCCGCGACGATCTTCGACTTGTCCGACAGCTCGGGCTGGCCCGGCTGGCCCGGGTACGGCTGGTCGGCGTAGGGGGGGTACGACACTTCTGCTGTGCTCCTTGCGTAACAGATCCGGCACGGCGGTGAGCCGCTGCCGAGCCGTGAGGCACGCGGAACACTAGCGGATGATCACATCGGAAGTCTCGGTAATTCCCGCACCTATACCGGAATGTCATATCGGGTTACCAGGACGCGGATTCCTCCCTACCCGCCGGAGAAATCCGCTGACGCACCGTTACTACTTCGCCCACTCCCGGATTCGGGCGATCCGCGCCTTCAGCTGATTCGCGGTCGCCTGCGCGGTGAGCGGCCCGCCGCACTGGCGGCGCAGCTCGTTGTGGATGGTGCCGTGCGGCTGGCTGGTGCGGTGGTGCCAGGCGGCCACCAGCGCGTTCAACTCCTTGCGCAGCTCGCGCAGTTCCTGGTGGGTGACGACCGGGCGCTGCTCGGCCGGCAGCTCCAGCAGGTCGGCCTCCTCGGCGGGCCGGGTCTTGCTGCGCTGGATCTGCCGGTGTTGGCGCTTCTGCAGCAGCATCTGCACCTGGTCCGGCTCCAGCAGGCCCGGGATGCCGAGGTAGTCGTCCTCCTCCTCGCTCCCCGGGTGGGCCTGCATGCCGAACTCCATGGCGTTGTACAGCACCCGGTCGAAGACCGCGTCGGAGCCCAGCGCCTCGTAGGAGAACTCCTCGCCGCCGGCGCCGTCCGGGCCGTCGTTCGCCCGCTCGGCCTCGGCGAGCAGCCGGTCCTCCTCGTCGAACAGGCCCTCGCCCTCCTTCTTCGGCCGGTCCAGCACGTGGTCGCGCTGGACCTCCATCTCGTTGGCGAAGCCCAGCAGCATCGGGATGGTCGGCAGGAACACCGAGGCCGTCTCGCCGCGCTTGCGGGCGCGCACGAAGCGGCCGACGGCCTGGGCGAAGAACAGCGGGGTGGAGATCGAGGTCGCGTACACCCCGACGCAGAGCCGGGGCACGTCGACGCCCTCGGACACCATGCGGACCGCGACCATCCAGCGCGAGGTCCCGGCCGCGTAGTCGGAGATCCGCTGGGAGGCCTCGGTCTCGTCGGAGAGCACCAGGGTGACCTTCTCGCCACTGATCTCGCGCAGCAGCTTGGCGTACGCGCGGGCCACGGTCTGGTCGGTGGCGATCACCAGCCCGCCGGCGTCCGGGATCGCCTTGCGGACCTCGCTCAGCCGCCGGTCGGCGGCCTGCAGCACGGCCGGGATCCACTCGCCCTGCGGGGCCAGCGCGGTGCGCCAGGCCTGGGCGATCAGGTCCTTGGTCATCGGCTCGCCGAGCCGGGCCTCCAGCTCGTCGCCGGACTTGGTGCGCCAGCGCATGTTGCCGCTGTAGCTGAGGAAGATCACCGGGCGGACGACGTGGTCGGCGAGCGCGTGCCCGTAGCCGTAGGTGTAGTCGGCCACGGACTTGCGGATGCCGTCGCCGCCCGCCTCGTAGGCCACGAAGGGGATCGGGTTGGTGTCCGAGCGGAACGGCGTACCGGTCAGCGCCAGCCGGCGGGTCGCGGGCTCGAAGGCCTCGAAGCAGGCCTCGCCCCAGGACTTGGAGTCACCGGCGTGGTGGATCTCGTCCATGATCACGAGGGTCTTGCGGGCCTCGGTGCGGTTGCGGTGCAGCATCGGGTTGACCCCGACGCCCGCGTAGGTGACCACGATGCCGTGGTACTCGCGGGACAGCGGTCCGGAGGAGTACGCCGGGTCCAGCTTGATGCCTATCCGCGCGGCGGCCTCGGCCCACTGCTTCTTCAGGTGCTCGGTCGGCGCGACCACGGTCACCTGCTGCACCAGGTGGTTGTGCAGCAGGTACGAGGCCAGGGTGAGCGCGAAGGTGGTCTTGCCCGCGCCCGGGGTGGCGACCGCGAGGAAGTCGCGCGGCTGCGTCTCGATGTACTTGTCCAGCGCACCCTGCTGCCAGGCCCGCAGCTTGCCCGCGGTGCCCCAGGGGGCGCGGCCGGGGAAGGCCGGGGAGAGGTGGTGCGAGCCGGCGGACGCGGTGTGACCGGCGGATCGGGCGGGGGCCTGGGTCTCCGGTGCGTCGGAGAACAGCGGCATCGAGGAGGCGGCGGCAGTACTCACGGTCTCCGAGGGGGATCATCGCAGGTCAGAGGCGGTTTTGCGGCCCCGTCCCGCGGTCGGGCGGCGATCGGACAACCCACCCAGCCTACCGGCCCGGCGCCGTTCGGGCCTCCAGGCGAGGCGCCGCGGCGGGCCCGCACGGCCGGAAATCGCTGTGGCGCGGATCACATCCGATCGCTTCCGGAACCGGGTAATCACGGTGGCCCCCGGGACTCTCACCAGCGTGAGGCCACGCCGACCCCCCCTGCCGTGGCGCGGCCCCGCACCGAACCGAAGGGACCCTCCGTGCGCACCGTCGAAGAGACCGTTCAGGCCCGCCTGATCCTCTCCCCCCACCGCTCCGTCCGGCTGCGGGTCGTCCTGTCCTACCTGCCGGAGGACCCGCTGGCCGTCCGGATGGCCTTCCCCGCCGAGTTCTCGCTGGACGAGGACGCGGAGGGCCCGGACGCCGGGGACATCGTCTGGGTCTTCGGGCGCCGGCTGCTCTCGGCGGGCCTGGAGCTGCCCTCCGGTGCCGGCGACGTCCACGTCCGGCCCGCGCTCGGCCGGCGCACCATGGTCGAGCTGCGGGCCCCGGAGGGCACCGCGCTGCTCCAGTTCGACAGCGGCGACCTGCGCCGCTTCCTGTGGCGCAGCCGGCTGCTCGTCCCCGAGGGCGAGGAGCACCTCCACCTGGACGCCGACCGCGCCCTCGCCCAGCTGCTCGGCTGACGGGCCCGTGAGCCGCCCGCCCGCCCCCGGGGCGGGCTCAGCCGGACAGCTTGCGCATCAGCCGGACGCCCTGGGCCGCCGTCAGGTGCGGCAGGTACGCCTTGCCGATCGCCCGGGTGATGCCGGGCAGCGCGGCCGGGTCGGGGTAGGCCATGTACATCGGCCGGTACTCCGGCTGGAACTTCGCCTTGAACGCGAGCAGCGAGCGGAAGCCGTACACCGGCTCCAGCACCTTGCCCATCCAGTCCAGCATCCGCTGCAGCCCGGTGGGCTCCTCGCCCTGCCCGGTGCGGGCCAGCGGAGCGCCGGACAGCGACAGGAAGCGCGCGCCCTCCTCCTTGAAGCCGAGCGCGGCCGAGGCGATCAGGAACTCGTTGACGCCGCGGAAGCCGTCCGAGCGCCGGCGCATGAAGTCCAGCGTCCAGCCGACCGGCACGCCGTCCTCGTACACCGGCATCCAGCTGGTGAGCCCGTGCACCACGCGCTCCTCGTCCACCGCGACCAGCACCCGGACGTCCGGGTCGTCCAGCTCCTCCAGCCCGCCGAGCGTGAAGCCCATCTCCGGCAGGCCCTTCTCGGAGACCCATTCCTCCGAGATCGCCCGGATCTGGTCCCGCAGCGCGAGCGGGGCCTCGTGGTACGACCACCACTCGGCGGTGATGCCCTGCTTGCCGGCCTTGTTGAGGGCGGTGCGGATGTCCTGCCACTTGCGGCCGGTGAAGGCCAGCTCGGGCAGCGCGACCACGGTGTCCTCGGCGACCTGCACCGAGCGCCAGCCGAGCTGCGCGGCGGCCTCCCTGGTCGCCCCGCAGACGCTGTAGAAGCACGGCGTCCAGCCGCGCGCGTCGCAGTACCGGGCGAAGCCGGCCACCGCCCCGGCCCGGTCCTCCGGCGCGCCGAACGGGTCGCCGGTGGTCAGCGCGACGGTGCCGACCACCCGGTAGGCGACGCCGGCCCGGCCCCGATCGTCGAACCAGTAGTGGTTGCCGTCCCAGGTGGTGATGAACGACAGCGTCCCGCCGCCGTACCGGGTCAGCAGCTCCCTGGCCCGGGCGACCGCCGCCGCGTCGGTGTGCAGCACCGGCCGGCGGAAGGCCGTCAGCAGCGCGACCAGCGCCACCACCCAGAACGCCAGCCCGCAGTACGTCTCCAGGAAGCGCGCCACCGGCCCGACGGCGATCGGGTAGTCCGGCGTCAGGTCGTTGTACGCGGGCGGCAGGAACTGCGCGGGCAGCCCGTGCAGCAGCCGGCGCGCGGTCGCCCCCGGTTCGAACTGACCGGCCACCAGCCGCCCGAGCCCGACGTACGCGGCCGAGGAGAGCAGCGCGGCGCCGCCCACCACCAGGCCCAGCCGGCGCACCGACCGGCCGGACAGCCGCAGCCGGAACCGCTTGCGGGTGGCCAGCAGCAGGCTGGTGGTCAGCAGCGGCAGCAGCATCGCCTCGACGAAGTACTGCACCACGTCCTGGCTGTCCGGCCCGGAGTCCAGGTACAGCCAGGCCAGCAGCGCCGCCCAGAGCAGCTCGGTGGCGATGGTGACCAGCCAGGCGAACCGCAGCCCCCGGCGCAGCCCCTCGGCGAGCACCAGCAGCAGCGCCGGGAAGAGCGCGGCCATCAGCCGGCCGGGGGTGTCGAAGATCCGGACCAGGGCGTGCGCGCGGGCGCAGTCGTGCACCGAGAGCGCGCAGTAGTCGGCGACCTCGTCCGGGCCGATCCGGTGCGAGAAGTACAGCTCCGAGAAGGTGTTGAACGGCCCGCTGGCGTTGTCGTACAGCGAGGCGATCAGCGGCCCGAAGGCGGCGGCGACCAGGCAGAGCGCGACCAGCACCCGGGTCTCGGAGTGCGAGGAGCGGTGCGAGCGCAGGTACGGGCGGCCGCGGCTGAGCAGCGCGCCGACGCCGAGCCCGGCCAGCGCGGCGGCGCACCGCTGGACGCTCTGCAGGTGGCCGACGTACAGCGTCATGACCAGCGGGACGAGCAGCACCAGCAGGTGCAGCCGGCGCCGCCAGAGCACGGTGAGCCGGTACCCGAGCACCCCGGCCAGCGCGAACAGGCCGACGCCGGGGCCGATCGAGACCTGGTCGGCGACCGAGGCGGTCCACTGCTCCCCGGCGGAGGAGCCGAAGGCGATCAGCCCGGTGCCCAGCAGGGCGCCGACGACCTGTCCGCCGACCAGCACCGCGAGGGTGCGCAGCCGGCCGAGCCGGTGCTCGGCGGCCGGGCCGACCAGGAGCAGCAGCAGGCTGGTGAAGACGTACGAGCCGAGGCCGGAGCACCAGAACATCGAGGTGAGCGGTGTCCACCAGTGGCCCTCGGCGAACGTGGGCAGGCCGACGCCGGCCCGGTCCAGCAGCCGGTCGGACGGCCCGTGGCGCAGGCTGCCGGTGGCCGCGCCGAGCAGCCACAGCCCGGCCAGCAGGGCCAGCGTGAGCGGCGCCGCGCGCAGCCGGGTGCCGAGCACCCGGGCGGCTCGCCGGACCCGCTGCGGGCGCGGCTCCGGCGTCCGGGTGACCGGCGCGCGGTCCGCGCCCTGGTCGGACCCGGCCTGCGCGGCCCCCTGTTTGCCCGCCTGCTTGGCCGCCTGTTTGGCCACCTGCTTGGCTTCCTGGGCGCCCTCCTGCGTGCCCCGCGGCGTGCCGCGCTGGGCGACGACCCGTTCCGGCTTCTGCTCGTGCTCCCCGACGGCGGCGACCGCCGTACCCGCCCCGGTCACCGGGTCAGCCCGGTCTGTCGGGCGAGCCACGGGACCTGCTGGACGATGCCGGGCCGGAAGACGACCCACCCGTGGCCGCCCGGCATCAGTTCGAACTTCGCCTTCATCCCAGCCCCCTGTACGGCCTGGTAGACCTTCTCCATCTGCGGCTTGAACTCCGCGTCGGTCTCGCCGACGAGCAGGGCGACGTTGGTGTCCGGGAACTTCTTCCGGGCCATCACCTGCAGCGGGTCGACCGCGTCGAACTTCTTCCCGTCACCGTCGTACGCGGCCTTGACGGTGTCCTCCCGGGTGCCGAGGGTCGGCTCCTCCTGCCCGGACATGTCGAGGACGGTGCCGTACACGTCGGGCGCGTTGACACCGAGCTGGAGGGCGCAGGTGCCGCCCATCGAGGCGCCGCCGACCGCCCAGGACTTCCGGCCGGTCGCGGTCTGCAGGTTCTGGTGGATCCAGAAGGGGACGTCCGACGCCAGGTAGGTCTGCATCTTGGCGATCTTGGAGTCCAGGCAGAGCGTGTTGGCCCAGGTGGAACCGAGCTGATCGGGCATCACCACGATCGGCGCGAGGCCGCCGTGCTGCGCGGCGAAGTCGTCCATCCGCTCGTTCAGCTGCCCCCGGAGGACCCAGTCGCCGGGCTCCCCCGGCTGGCCGGTGAGCATCACGACCACCGGCAACAGCGGCCGCGGGTTGGCCTGGTACGCGGGCGGGAGGTAGACGTACGCGTCGCGGGCCTTGAAGCCCGACCGGAGGCCGGGGATCGACACCACCGAGACGGTGCCCTTCGTGGGCAGGTCCGCCGGGGGCCGCCAGACCTCGTCGAGCACCTTCTCCGGCGGAACGGTGACGGTCTGTCCGACCTTCGCGGGGACCAGCCCGTCGGTCTTGGTCAGCCACGGCGCCAGCATCACCCGCCCGCTCGGGAACTGCCCGAAGCCGATGTTGATCTCGGAGGCGGCCATCAGCAGCACCAGCCCGCTCAGGCCGAGCGCGATGCCGCGGCGGCGCCAGGTGAGCCGGCGGAACCGGTAGCCGGCCAGGCAGAACCCGAGCAGGGCGACGGCTATCCACCAGGTGACGTACTCCGGGGTGCCCTCCGGGAAGGGGTGCCACCAGCCGTCGACCACGACGTCGAGCAGCAGGCTGAGCGCGGCCGCGGTGAACAGCGCGGCGGGCAGGCGGACGCGCCACCAGCTGCGGCCGCGGCCGACGGCCAGCGCGAACAGCGCCGCCCAGCCGAGCACGAGGACGGCGTGCGGGATCCGGCCCTCGGTGAGGTGCCAGTCGATCGGGTTCCAGCGGGAGGCGAGTGTGAGCGTGGTCATGCGGCTTTGCCCGGCTGGGTGGTGTCGGCCAGGAAGCCGTAGGCGACGACGTTGCCGTCGTAGCCGTGCTCCTCGCTGTAGGCACCGCCGCAGGTGATCACCCGCAGCTGTGCGTCAGCGGCCTGACGGTAGACCCGATTGTCCGGGAAGTCCTTTCGGTCGTGCACTTCGATGGCGTACAGCTGGTAGACGGCGATGGCGCCGTCCGCCCTGGCGATCTCGATCCGGTCTCCCCGGCGGAGCGCTCCCAGATGGTAGAAGACGGCCGGACCCGACTTGTTGTCGACGTGCCCTGCAAGGATCGCGGTGCCGCGCTGACCGGGACTGGCGCCGCCCCGGTACCACCCCGCCAGGTTCCGGTCCGCCTCGGGCGGGGCCTGCAGGTGGCCGTCGGCGTCCAGCCCGAGCGCGGTGACCGGGGCGTCCAGACGGACGGCCGGGATGCGGATCCGGGTCGGCGCGGACGGGCCCAGCGGCGGGACGACGGAGACCGGCGCGATGCCGGCCTGGGCCTGGCCGGAGTCCGGGGCGGGGGGCAGCACCGAGCCGCCGTCGTGCAGCAGCCAGGCACCGAGCACCAGCGCGGCGCCCGCCGCCAGGGTGCCCGGCCAGGGGCTCCTGCTCTGCTGGACGCCCACGGGCGCTCCCCTCTGCCGACGGAATCCCACATTCTGGGAGTTTCCTGGGAACAATTGAACCGGATGGGACTGTATGGCACGTCCATACGATGGTCGTACTGGCACCCGCCGATCGGCAGGGTTGCAGACCCCTTCGGTGCACCGCGTGGATGCCCGGTCGCGGAGCGCGACTGCCGCCCCTCGTCAGCGCCCGCCGCGGGACCACGGCCCGACACGTCCTTCCGACGGTTCTACGGGCAGGTTCGGTTGCGGCGTTCGAGCGATCGCTCACGACCGTCCGTTGCGCCTCCTCGACCGTTTCCGACCGCGTGGCATGCTGACGCGGTCACAGGTTCGATCCCCCGGGTGTCCGGCCGCACCCGTTACGCCCGCATGCCGCTGAACGGCACATGAACGGAGTGATCATGGACGCTCTCTCCCGCCGCACCCTGCTGGCGGCCGGCGCCACCGCGGCCGCCACCCTGGCGGCCGGCTGTGGCAACAACCACACCACCGGCGGGGAGCGGGCGACCGGTTCCGCCCCCGACGGCGGCGCGGACGCCGAGCAGAGCGCCACCCCCGTCCCCGCCCCGGCCCCCAAGCAGGCCGTCCTGATCGGCGACGGCTCCACCTCCGACACCGGCTCCCAGCCGCACCAGCCCGTCCCCGAGCGGCTGCAGTCCGGGCAGCGCCCGCCGCAGTTCGTGGTCTTCTCCTGGGACGGCGCCGGCGAGCTCGACAACGGCCTGTTCGCCCGCTTCCGCCGGCTGGCCCGCGAGCACGACGCGAAGATGACCTTCTTCCTCAGCGGCCTCTACCTGCTGCCCGAGTCCAAGAAGGACCTCTACCGCCCTCCGCAGCACAAGGTCGGCGCCTCCGACATCGGCTACCTGAGCGACCAGCACATCCGCGACACCCTGGAGAACCTGCACGCCGCCTGGCTGGAGGGCCACGAGATCGGCACCCACTTCAACGGCCACTTCTGCGGCGCCACCGGCGTCGGCCGGTGGTCCCCGGAGGAGTGGGACAGCGAGATCCAGCAGGCGATGGACTTCGTGACGAACTGGCGCACCAACACCGGCTTCACCGACCTGCCCTCGCTGCCCTTCGACTACCGCAAGGAGCTGATCGGCAGCCGCACCCCCTGCCTGGAGGGCCAGCGCAACCTGCTGCCCACCGCGGTCAAGCGCGGCTGGCGCTACGACAGCAGCGGCAACGGCACCCAGGTCTGGCCGCAGAAGATCCAGGGCGGCGCGCTCTGGGACCTCCCGCTGCAGTCCATCCCGTTCCCCGGGCACACCTTCCAGGTGCTCTCGATGGACTACAACATCATGTACAACCAGTGCGGCCCCAACACCAAGGCCGACCCGGCGCTCCACCCGGGCTTCCAGGCCCAGGCCCGCGACGCCTACCTGATGGGCTTCGACCGCACCTACCACGGCAACCGGGCGCCGTACATCATCGGCAACCACTTCGAGGAGTGGAACGGCGGCATCTACATGAACGCCGTCGAGGACGTCCTCAAGTCGATCGCGAGCAAGCCGGAGGTCCGGCTGGTCTCCTTCCGCCAGCTGGTCGACTGGCTGGACGCCCAGGACCCGGCGGTGCTGCGCAAGCTGCAGACCCTCGCCCCGGGCCAGTCCCCCACCGGCGGCTGGGAGGCCTTCCTCGGCACCCCGGGGGCGGCGCCGGTGCCCTCCCCCACCGCCACCGCCACCGCCGTCACCGGCTGACCGTCAGGACCGGGTGCGGACCCGGCCGGAGAGCAGCGCTCCCAGCAGCGCCACCCCGGCCATCACCAGCAGGATCACCGCGAAGGCGCCGGGCGAGCCGGCGCCTTCGGCCTGTCCGTGGCCGGCCGCCAGGGCCCCGCCGCCCAGGGCCGCGAACAGCACCCCGGCCAGGCCGGTGAGCAGCACGTTGCCCAGCGCGTCGCTCATCTGCAGCGCGGCCGAGTTGGCCCCGGCGTCCTCCGGCTCGGAGAGCTTCATCATCAGCACGCTGACGCTCGCGACGGCCAGCCCCATCCCGACGCCGCCGATCCCCCAGGCCACCGAGGCCGCCCAGGCCGGCACGCCCGGGAGCAGCACCAGCGCGGCGCCGGCGATCGCCAGCGCGGTCAGCACGAAGCCGCCCCGGATCATCGCCTCGCGGTAGCGCTCGGCCCCCGGCCGGCCCTGCAGCCAGGAGCCCAGCGCCCAGGAGAGCCCGCCGCTGGTCAGGGTGAGCCCGGCCAGCGTCGGCGACAGGCCGCGCTGGGTGGTCATCATCAGCGGGATGAAGGCCTCGGCCGCGAAGAACGCCCCCGCCGCCACCCCGCGCAGCAGGATCACCGTCGGCAGTCCGCGCCCGGCCCGCAGGGTCCGCTTCGGCAGCAGCCCCAGGACGGCCGGCACCAGCAGCGCCGCACCGACGACCCCCGGCAGCAGCCCGATCAGGTCGCGGCGCTGCCCCGCGTACTGCAGCAGGCCGGCGCCGAGCGCCGCCATCGCGGCCAGCAGGGTGCGCCGGCGGTCGAAGTCCGCGCCCCTGGGCACCGGGTGCTCCCGCTCGGAACGGGCCAGCGCCGGGCCCATCACGGCCAGCGGCAGCAGGATCAGCACCGGCACGGCCAGGAACACCCAGCGCCAGCCGAGGTGCTGGGTGACCGCCCCGGCGACCAGCGGGCCCACGATCGAGGGCAGCACCCAGGCCGAGGAGAAGGCCGCGAACACCGACGGCCGCAACCGCTCCGGATAGGCCCGGCCGACCACCACGTACAGCGCGACGATCACCAGCCCGCCGCCCAGGCCCTGGATCGCCCGCCCGGCCACGAACACCCACATCCCGGGCGCCGTCCCGGCCACCAGCAGGCCGACGCCGAACACCGCGATGCCGGTGAACAGCGGCTGCAGCGGCCCGCGCCGGTCGCACCACTGGCCGGAGACGACCAGGGCGAACAGCGTGGTGGTGAAGTAGCCGGAGAAGGCGAAGGCGTACAGCCCGAGGCCGTCCAGCTGGCGAGCCGCCGTCGGCATCGCGGTGTTGACGGCGGTCGCCTCGAAGGCGATCACCAGGACGACCGAGACGATCCCGAGCGTCAGGGCGCGGAAGCGGCCGCTGAGCACCCCGCCGCCGGGATCGTCGTCGAGGGGTATCGGGACCGGGTCGACCGAGGTGGGGGAGGCTGTGGTCATACGTAACATCGTAAGAGCCGTCCGCCCCGATGACCCCTGACCAGGGTCGGTGATCGCCTCGGTCCCGAGGCCTAGGACGGGGTCGCGGGCCCCGGCGCGGTCAGTGCAGCGCCTTGAGGCCCACCACGCCGGAGACGATCAGCAGCAGGCAGGCGATCCGGGCCGTGGTCACCGCGTCCCCCAGGACGGCCATGCCGTAGAGCGCGGTGCCGACCGCGCCGATGCCGACCCAGACCGCGTACCCGGTGCCGATCGGGATGGTGCGCATCGCGTAGGCCAGACCGCCCATGCTGAACAGCAGCGCGACGCCGAAGACGGCGGAGGGGACGGGACGGGAGAAGCCCTTGGACGATTCCAGGGCGACCGCCCAGACGGTCTCCAGGAGACCGGAGACGATGAGAACGAGCCAGGCCATGACGACGAGCCTCCGCAGTCCACAGCGGCCGGGTTGCCGCTGAACTGCGCCGTCTTGTCGTCACCGGGTACGACGCGCTCGTCCGGGGTGGCGGAATGCCGTCACCGGTCTTCGACGCTAGCACACATCGCCATACAGAATTTACACAACGTCATTGACCCTCCGCCCCCGGATCCGCCACCATGAATTCACTGGCCGTGTGCCCGAGTGGCTCAGGGAACCGTCTGCAAAGCGGTGTACGCGGGTTCAATTCCCGCCACGGCCTCCTGGAAAAGGAATTGCCGGTCGACTTCCGGAGTCGACCGGCAATTCCTTTCGCCGTTCTCTGCGGCTTTCTGCGGCTTTCCCCGGATTTCTGCGGCTTTCTGCGGCTTTCTGCGGCTTTCCCCGGGTGTCCCGCGACGGTTAGACAGCGGTTCGACGGCTGTTCGGCTCAGGCCGTGACGGCGTCCTCCGCCCGGATCGGCAGTCGGCCGACCGGCAGGCCGGTGGCGGCGCGGACGGCCGCGGCGACGGCCGCCGGAGCGACCACCGCGGGGGCGGCACCGACCGCCTTGGCCCCGAAGGGGGCGACCACGTCACGCTCCTCCAGCAGCGCGGCGATCCGCACCTCCGGGGTGTCCAGCGCGGTGGGCAGCCGATAGCCGGTGAGCGAGGGGTTCTGCAGCACCCCGCCCTCGGTGCGCAGGTCCTCCAGCAGCGCCAGCCCGACGCCCTGGGCCACGCCCGCCTCGATCCGGTCCTCGATCTGCCGCGGGTTCAGCGCCCGGCCCACGTCCTGGGCGACCGTCATCTCGACCACCCGCACGGCGCCCAGCTCGATGTCCACGTCCACCACCGCGCGCATCGCGCAGAACGAGATGGAGACGAAGGCGTCGCCGTGCCCGGCGTCGTCCAGCGGCTCGGTGGGGTGCGGGCGGCACTGCGCGGTGGCCCAGAGCTCCTTGCCCTCCAGCGCCTCGGCGACGGGCATTCCGAGCACCCCGTCGTACGAGGTGATCTTGCCGTCGGCGATCTGCAGCAGCTCCGCCGACATCCCGAAGTTGGCCGCGATCGGCTGCAGCAGCTGGTGGCGGACCATCAGCGCGGCCCGCTCGACGGCGCCGCCGGAGACCCAGGTGTGCCGGCCGCGGGCGGAGGGCCCGGCGATCGACTGGTCGCTGTCGGCCGGCGCGATGTAGACCTCGCTGACGCCCAGCACGGTCTGCACGATCTGCCGGGCCAGCGTGGCGAAGCCCTGCCCGGCGTCGACGGCCGCGCAGATCACCGTGGCGTGGTCGCCGCTGACCCGCACGGTCGCGGTGGACACCTCGTCCTCGCCCTCGGCGCCCAGCATGTGCACCATGCCGACGGCGTAGCCGATGCCGCGCCGCACCGCCGCCGGGTCGCCCGCGCCGCCGGGCCCGCCGGGCAGCAGCCACTCGGCGTCCGGGTCGTCCACCGGCAGGGCCGGCAGCGGCTCCTCCGCGACGGCGTCCAGCAGTGCGCGCACCGGCGCCGGGCAGGTGACGGCCTGCCCGGTGGGCAGCGGGTCACCGGTGGACATCGCGTTGCGCCGGCGGATCTCCACCGGGTCCACGCCCACCCGGGCGGCCAGCTGGTCCAGCTGCGACTCGTACGCGAAGCAGGCCTGCAGCGCGCCCTCGCCGCGCATCCGCCCGGCCGGCGGGTTGTTGGTGCGCACCGCCCAGGCGTCCACGAAGACGTTGGGGCAGACGTACGGACCGGCCGAGAACGCCGTCGCGGCGGCCAGCGCCTCGGCGGAGACGTCCGCGTAGGCGCCGCCGTCCAGCAGGATCTGCGCCTCGACCTTCACCAAGGTGCCCTCGGCGTCGGCGTGGTGGCGGTAGCGCAGGAGCGCGGGGTGGCGCGAGGTGTGGGTGTGGAAGGACTCCTCGCGGGTGAGGGTCATCTTCACCGGCCGGCCGGTGCGCAGCGCCAGCAGCGCCAGAGTGACCTGGAAGGAGAGGTCCTCGCGGTCGGTGGTGGCGCCGGGCACGCCGGTGACCACCAGCCGGACCCGGTCGGGCTCCAGGCCGAGGCAGGCGGCGGTGCGGTCGCGGTCGCCGTGCGGGTCGGTGGAGGACAGGTGCAGCTCGACGCCGCCGTCCGGGCGCGGCACGGCCAGCCCGGCCTCGGCGCCGAGCGGCGCCGGGTCCTGCCGGCCGACCTGGTAGAGGCCCTCGACGATGATCTCGCCGGCCGCGTCCGGGTCCCCGGTGCGCAGCGGCAGGTGGCGGAAGAGGTTGCCGTCGGGGTGCAGCGGCGGCGCAGTGAAGGCCTGTTCGGGGTCGGTCACGGCCTCCAGGGGCTCGTAGTCGACCGCGATCAGACCGACCGCCAGCCGGGCGGTGTCCGGGTGGTCGGCGGCCACCGCGGCGATCGGCTCGCCGTGGTGGCGCACCACGCCGGCGGCCAGCACCGGCCGGTCGGCGACGACCGGGCCGGCCGGGGCGCCGTCGGGGGTGCCGTCCGGGCCGGGCGGCAGGTCCGCGGCGGTGACCACGGCGTGCACGCCGGGCAGCGCGAGCGCGGCGGAGGTGTCGATGCCGCGGATCCGGGCGTGCGGGTGCGGCGAGCGCAGCACCGCGCCCCAGAGCAGCCCCTCGGCCCACAGGTCGGCCGCGTACGGGTAGATGCCGAGCGCCTTGGGCAGCGCGTCACTGCGCAGCGGGGAGCTGCCCAGGCCGAACGGCTCCGGTGCGCCGCCCTCGCCGCCGTCCTGCTGGAGTGCTGCGCCGATGTCGGTAGGCGACGTCATGATGCGTGGTCGTCCTCGGGGAGCCGGATGCCGTGGGCGGGGGTGGCGCCGTACGGGACGCCGGCCGGGGCGCCGCCCTCGGCCGGGGCACCGTGCGGGTGCGGGGCGGCGTACGGGGTGCCGTGCGGCGGCGTGCCGTCGAAGGCGGCGCCGGGCAGCGGGGTGCCGTGCGCGGGGGTCGGCTCGTAGACCGGGGCGTCGTACCCGGTGTCGTAACCGGTCTGCTGCTGGTGGCCGTCCGGGTAGGGCAGGTAGGTGCCATGGGCGGGGGTGGCCTGGTACGGCTGTTCGGGGTAGCCCTGGGGCGGGTAGTAGACCTGGTCGTCGGCGGTCCCGGCGGGGATGCCGCCCTGGACCGGGGCGAGGACGGTGGTGTCGTACACCCCGGTGTCGTAGCCGCCCGACGGGTCGCCGTACGGCGCCGCGGCCGGGGCGTGGGCCTGCTCGGTGGGGTGCGGGGCGGTGGGGTGCGGAACGGCGGGGTGCTGGGCGGCGAGGTGCGGGTCCGCGGGCTGCTGGTCGACGGGCTGCTCGGCGGGGTGCGCCTCGACCGCCTGCGGGCCGACGGCCTGCTGCGGGACGTGCTCGATCCAGGCATCGGCGTCGGTGTAGACCGGCGACTCGACCTCGGGCTCGGCCCCGGCGGCCGGGTCGGCCGGTGCCCCGGCGGCCGGCTCGGCGGACTGCGCGGCGGCCTCCCCGGCGAGCGTCGCGGCCTCCTCCGCCTCCTCGGCCTCCACCGCGCGGGCCTCCGCGACGGTCTGGACCGCGGCCAGCACGCCCTTGTAGCCGGTGCAGCGGCAGAGGTTGCCGCAGAGCGCCTGCCGGGCCTCGACCTCGGTGGGCCGGTGGTTGCGCTGGAGCAGGTCGTGCACCGCCATCGCCATGCCGGGAGTGCAGTAGCCGCACTGCACGGCGCCGGAGGCGGCCAGCGCCTGCTGGACGTCGCTCGCGCCGCCGGCGGCCGACAGTCCCTCGACGGTGTTGATCTCGCTGTCGGCGGCCAGCGCGGCGGGCACCAGGCAGCCGGCCACCAGCTGGCCGTCCACCTGCACCGAGCAGGCCCCGCACTCGCCCTGCTCGCAGCCGTCCTTGGCGCCGGCCAGGCCGAGCCGCTCGCGCAGCACGTAGAGCAGGCTCTCACCGATCCAGGCGTCAGTGACGGGCCGTTCGAAACCGTTGACCCGTAGCGTGTACGAGGCGCACGGGCGCAGCTCGCGGCTGACCTGCGGGGAGAGGCCGAGCGGGTCGGCGTCGAGGGTCTCGATGGGGTCTGTGGTCACTTCAGCGCCCTTCCCAGTGCCCGTCGGGCCAGCACCGCTACGGTACGCCGCAGCCGAACGGCCGCCGCGGTCGGCCCCTCGGTCACGGCCTCCCAGGAGCCCTCGGCGCCGTAGTTGTCGGGGACGCAGGCGGAGGCCACGTACTCGCCGAAGGCGGCGTTCGCGGCCGGGTCGATCTCCCGGCTGCCGTCCCAGTCGATGCAGCCGGCCACCCAGGCCTCGGCCTCCAGCGGGCGCAGCGGCACCGGGGCGACGGCGCCGACGGCGCAGCGCACCGAGCGCCGGGCCGGGTCGAGGACGAGGGCGACGGAGGCGGTGGCGCGGGCCGGGCCGCTGCGGCCGGTGGCCTTGAGGAAGACCTGCGGGGCGTGCAGCAGCGGGACCCGCACCCAGGTGAGCAGCTCGCCGGGGCGCAGCGGGTCGAGGCCGGTGAGCAGGTGACTGACCGGTACCTCGCGGCTGCCCCCGGCCCGGGCGAGGGTGACGGTGGCCTCCAGCGCGGCGAGCACCGGGAGGGTGTCGCCGGCCGGGGCGGCGGTGACGATGTTGCCGCCGAGCGTGCCGACGTTGCGGACCTGCGGCGGGCCGGCGGTGCGGGCGGCGTCGGCGAGCGCGGGGATGAGCGCGGCGAAGTCGGGGCGGTCCATCCGGGCGTGGGTGAGTCCGGCGCCGAGCACCGCGGTACCGCCGTCCTCGTAGCGCCAGCCGCGCAGTTCGGTGATCCGGCCGAGGCCGACCAGGGCGGCGGGGCGCAGCCGTCCGGCGTTGACGGCTTCCATCAGGTCGGTGGCTCCGGCCACCGGTACCGCGGCCGGGGCGGCGGCCAGCGCGTCGACGGCCTCGTCGAGCGAGGCCGGCAGCATGATCGTCCGGTTCACCTGGGTCCCACCGTGCTCCACTTGCTCATCGATCGCCTGCCGCCCGCGGCCTTGGGCCGTAGTGTCCGCGTCAGCAGCCCGGCCTGGCCCGTAGGGTACGGGCGATCGGGCCGGGTTGGGCAACTCTGGCACACAATGCTCGATGATCATTTCGGGGCCGGTGAACGGGACTGCCCGATTGGGACGGATACCGGGCGGTATCTGCCCCGACCCGGATCGGGCCAGGGCAGATGTTCACCTGTTCTTGACGTCGGATGACCACTCAGAAGTTCCCGGCGGGTAGCACCGGGGCCGTCGCCGCACGGACGGGAGTTCGACGGCCCGCCCGGTCGCACCGGTGGCGGGCCGCCCCGGCACCCGGCGGCGACAGGCCCGCTAACGCACCGGCGGCAGGCCCTCGATCGGCCGGCCGACCACACCGGGCCGGCGCTGCCAGGGCAGCGGCCCGTCGGCCGGGCGGTACTCGACGCCGAGCGCGTCCAGCGCCTTCAGGTGCGTCGCCAGCCGCCGCTCGAAGCCGGCGAAGTCGCGCTCGGCCGGCTGGGCGGGCAGCTCGGACCAGGCGACCTCGGCGAAGGCGACCAGCCGGGGGAAGGCCCGGTAGTCGATGTCCCGGGCGCTGTCCATGAACTCGGTCCACAGGTTGGCCTGGGTGCCGATCACGTGCCGTGCCGCGGCCTCGTCCAGCTGCTCCGGCACCGGCTCGAAGCGGTAGACGTCCTCCAGCGTGCGCACGAAGCCGACCGGGATCGGCTCGTCCGGCCCGCCGGCCTGCCGGTGGTCGAGGTAGACGTGCTGCTCGGGGCACATCACCACGTCGTGCCCGGCTTCGGCGGCGGCGATCCCGCCGCCGAAGCCGCGCCAGGAGGAGACGGCGGCGCCCGGGGCGAGCCCGCCCTCCAGGATCTCGTCCCAGCCGATCAGCCGGCGGCCGCGCTCGGCCAGCCAGCGGTCGAAGTGCCGGATGACGTGGCTCTGCAGCTCGTCCTCGTTGGCCAGGCCCAGCTCGCGGATCCGGGCCTGGGCGGCGGCGCTGTCCTTCCACTGCTCCTTGGGGCACTCGTCGCCGCCGAGGTGGACGAACTCGGACGGGAAGAGCTCCAGGACCTCCTCCAGCACGCCCTCGAAGAAGCGCAGGGTCTCCTCGGAGGCGTTGAGCACGTGCGGGCTCACCCCCCAGTCCGTCCAGACGCCGAGCGCGGCGGTGTCCACCACGTCGGTGTTGCCCAGCTCGGGGTAGGCGGCGACGGCGGCCTGGGTGTGGCCGGGCAGGTCGATCTCCGGGACGACGGTCACCCCGCGCGCGGCCGCGTACGCGACGATCTCGCGCAGGTCGTCCTGGGTGTAGTAACCGCCGTGCGGGCGGTCGTCGCGGCGGTCGGCGGAGCGGAAGCCGACCATCGAGCGCTCCCGCCAGGCGCCCTGCGCGGTCAGCGCCGGGTAGCGCTTGATCTCCACCCGCCAGCCCTGGTCGTCGGTCAGGTGCAGGTGCAGCACGTTGAGCTTGTGCGCGGCCAGCAGGTCGACGAAGCGCAGCACGTCCGCCTTGGGCAGGAAGTGCCGGGCGACGTCGAGCAGCGCGCCGCGCCAGCCGAACCGGGGGGCGTCCTCGATGTCGGCGCCGGGCAGCACCCAGCCCTCGTGGCGCAGCGGCGACCGCCGGTAGGCGTCCGGCCCGAGCAGCTGGCGCAGGGTCTGCGCCGCCCACAGCGCACCGACCGGCCCGCCCGCCGCGAGCAGCGCGTGGCCGGGGCGCACCGTGATCCGGTACGCCTCGGCGGCGAGCGCGTCGTCCTGGACCAGTTCGATGCCCGCGCCCGGCCGGCCCGGGCCGAACGGCAGCCCGGTGGCGGCGGACAGCGTCCCCCGCAGCCAGCGCTCGGCGTCGGCCAGCGCGGGCGGTGCGGTCAGGGTGGTGGTGGCGTCGAGCGGGAAGTCCTCGTCCGGGCGGCGGACGGCGCGCGAGGGTGCGGGAATGAGGTCCATCCCGACATCCTGCCCACGCCCGGGGGGATTGGCATAGACCACTGCACGATCACGGTGCTATGCAAAACGACGCCGCGGAACGGGCGGACCGGAGGCGGGCGGACTACTTCTCGCCGTCGCCGTCGCCGCCCTGCGGCTTGCCGATGCCGTCGTAGATCTCCTTGCACATCGGGCAGACCGGGTACTTCTTCGGGTCGCGTCCGGGCACCCACACCTTGCCGCAGAGCGCCACCACGGGAGACCCGGAGAGCGCGCTCTCCATGATCTTGTCCTTCTGGACGTAGTGCGCGAAGCGCTCGTGGTCGCCGTCCCCGTGGGACACCTGGGGGACGGGCTCGACCAGGGTGCCGGTGCCGAGGCCGCGCTCGGGCTCAAGAGTGCTCATGGGTGCCAAGTCTATGGGCGCCCCGGGAAACCGGGCCAGTGTCGCGCGGCGGGCCCGCGGCTCAGTTCATCGTCGGGTCGTCCGGGTAGGTCGCCAACAGGGCCAGCGGACCGCGCTGGCGGCGCAGCACCGAGCGCCACAGCCGCTCCGGCTCGGGGCTGGAGACGTCCCCGGACTCGCAGTCCACCAGGTACCAGGCGCCGCTCTCCAGCTCGGTCTCCAGCTGCCCCGGCGACCAGCCCGCGTACCCGGCGAAGATCCGCAGGCTGCCCAGCTCGCCGGCCAGCACCTCGGGCGGCGCCTCGAGGTCCACCAGGCCGATCGCGCCGTGCACCCGCCGCCAGCCCAGCGGCTCGCCGGTGCCGGGCTCCCCCGGTGCCACCGCGAGGCCGAGCGCCGAGTCCAGCGCCACCGGCCCGCCCTGGAACACCACGGCCGGCTGGCCGACCAGTCCGCCCCAGCCGTCCAGCACGCTGCCCACCTCGACCGGCGTCGGCCGGTTGAGGACCACACCGAGCGCCCCCTCGGCGTCGTGGTCGAGGAGGAGCACCACCGCCCGCGCGAAGTTCGGGTCGGCGAGCAGGGGCGTCGCGACGAGCAGACGGCCGGTGTGGGACCGGCCTCCGTGCGAATGGGCCGCCGTCATGCCTCACATGATCCCGCAGAACGGCACCGCCGGGACACCGCAACGCGCGAAACCGCCACGCCGGACGAACACCCGTCCGGCCCCACCGGCGGGCGCCCGGACCCCCGGAGAGAGCACCATCACGGGAGAGGCTCACGGGAACCGCCGGAGCGCCCACTACCATCTACGTCTGGTGGACGCCTTTATACGGTGCCGACTCGGTTTCGCCGGGGGCCCGAACGCGCCCGTACGACCGGTCCACCGCCGGCTCTCTCCCGGAGCCCTCCCACAACTCCTCTGGCACCCCGGATTGCGAGAACGATGACCGACGACGTCCTGCTGGTCCACGGCGGAAACCCGCTCGAAGGCGAGATCCGCGTCCGCGGTGCGAAGAACCTGGTCCCCAAGGCCATGGTCGCCGCCCTCCTCGGCCAGGGCCCCAGCAGACTGCGCAACGTCCCGGACATCCGCGACGTCAAGGTGGTTCGCGGCCTGCTCCAGCTGCACGGCGTGACCGTGCGCACCGGTGACGAGGAGGGCGAGCTGATCCTCGACCCCTCGCACGTCGAGAGCGCCAACGTGGCCGACATCGACGCGCACGCCGGCTCGTCCCGGATCCCGATCCTGTTCTGCGGCCCGCTGCTGCACCGCCTCGGCCACGCCTTCATCCCGGGCCTGGGCGGGTGCGACATCGGCGGCCGTCCCGTCGACTTCCACTTCGAGGTGCTGCGCCAGTTCGGCGCCTCCATCGAGAAGCACCCGCAGGGCACCTACCTGGTCGCCCCGCAGCGCCTGCGCGGCACCAAGATCGAGCTGCCCTACCCCTCGGTCGGCGCGACCGAGCAGGTGCTGCTCACCGCCGTCCTCGCCGAGGGCGTCACCGAGCTGCGCAACGCGGCCATCGAGCCGGAGATCGTCGACCTGATCTGCGTCCTGCAGAAGATGGGCGCGATCATCACGCTGGGCACCGACCGCACCATCCTGATCACCGGTGTGGACGAGCTGAACGGCTACAACCACCGCGCGCTGCCGGACCGCCTGGAGTCCGCCTCCTGGGCCTGCGCGGCGCTGGCGACCAAGGGCGACATCTACGTCCGCGGCGCCCGCCAGCTGGAGATGATGACCTTCCTCAACACCTTCCGGAAGGTCGGCGGCGCCTTCGAGGTGGACGACGAGGGCATCCGCTTCTGGCACCCGGGCGGCGAGCTCAAGGCGATCGCCCTGGAGACCGACGTGCACCCGGGCTTCCAGACCGACTGGCAGCAGCCGCTGGTCGTCGCGCTGACCCAGGCCACCGGCCTGTCCATCGTGCACGAGACGGTGTACGAGTCGCGGCTCGGCTTCACCGGCGCGCTGAACCAGATGGGCGCTCACATCCAGCTCTACCGCGAGTGCCTGGGCGCCACCCCGTGCCGCTTCGGCGCCCGCAACTTCCTGCACTCCGCGGTCGTCTCCGGCCCCTCCAAGCTGATGGGCTCCGAGCTGGTCATCCCGGACCTGCGCGGCGGCTTCTCGTACCTGATCGCGGCGCTGGCGGCCGAGGGCACCTCGACCGTGCACGGCATCGACCTGATCAACCGCGGCTACGAGAACTTCATGGACAAGCTGCGCGACCTGGGCGCGCACGTCGAGCTGCCCAGCGAGCAGCTGGTCGACGCCTGATCAGCGGCCCGGCGCACGACGAGAGGCCGGGCTCCCCGCGTGGGGAGCCCGGCCTCTCGGGCGTTCAAGGGGTGGCTCAGGCAGCGCCCTTGGCGGCTTCCTTCAGCTTGGAGCCGGCGCTCACCTTGGCGCTGTAGCCCGCGGCGATCTGGATCGGCTCGCCGGTCTGCGGGTTGCGGGCGGTGCGGGCCGCGCGGTGGGTGCGCTCGAAGGTCAGGAAACCGGGGATGGTGACCTTCTCGTCGCCCTTGGCGACGACCTCGCCGACGATCTCGGCGAAGGCGGCCAGAACGGCGTCGGCGTCCTTGCGGGTCACCTCGGCGCGCTCGGACAGCGCGGCCACCAGCTCACTGCGGTTCATGTGTACTCCTGTGGTCTGTTCGCTTGCGGTGTGCGGGGGCCCATCGGTGCTCCCACCGGGGGGCACCCGGATGGGCCGCAGGTCCGCACACTGTGCTCATGCAGGCAATGCGTGGTCGCAGGCCGGGTCCGTACCCGATGCCGCGCGCCGGAGCCTTCGAAGGCCCGCCCGCCTGCCTGGATACGAATCCTGCCCCGACCGGCCCCGAGAAAGCCAATCGGGCCTCGACCGAGCCGCCCGAACATCACCCGCCCGTTGGAGGTGTGACGCTCCGTCGGCTCCGGCGGACCGGGCGCGGGCGGCGGTCGGGACGACTCGCCGGAAGACCAGGGGGACGTTCCGTACTTGTCGGACACGCCTGCCCCGTGCAGGGCTACCGTACGCCCTGGGACTGACAAGCCCAAACACGCCCCTCGCCCTTGTGTCGCAAGGGTTCGGGGCGGGCCGGGCGGGTATGACCGCTATTCGCACATTTGAGCGATCAGCGAAGCCTCCGCCGATCCGTCCGGCGGGGCTCGCCGGTGGCCGTCAGAGCTTGACGGTGGGGAAGGCGGAGGTGTCCAGGGTGCCGACGATGCCCGGGGTCGGACGGCCCGGCCCGGGGGCCTCCTGACCGCCCGCCAGGGCCGCCTCGCGCACGGCGGCGGCGACGGTCTTGGCGACGTCCTTGTGGAACACGCTCGGGATGATGTAGTTCGCGTTCAGCTCGTCGTCGGCGACGGTGGTGGCCAGCGCCCGGGCGGCGGCGATCATCATCTCGGTGTTGACGGTCCGGCTCTGGGCGTCCAGCAGGCCGCGGAAGACGCCCGGGAAGACCAGCACGTTGTTGATCTGGTTCGGGAAGTCGCTGCGGCCGGTGGCGACCACGGCGGCGGTCTGCCGGGCGATGGCCGGGTCGACCTCCGGGTCCGGGTTGGCCAGCGCGAAGACGATCGCGTCCTCGGCCATGGTGGCCAGGTCGTCGCCGTCCAGGACGTTCGGGGCCGAGACGCCGATGAAGACGTCGGCGTCCGCCACGGCCTCCTTGAGGGTGCCGGTGCGGCCCGAGCGGTTGGTGTGCTCGGCGATCCAGCGCAGGCTGTCGTTGAGGTCCTCGCGGCCCTGGTGGACCACGCCGCGCACGTCCGCCACGGTGGCGTGCTCGACGCCGGCCGCCATCAGCAGCTTGAGGATCGCGGTGCCCGCGGCGCCGGCGCCCGACATCACCACGCGGATCTCGGAGATCTCCTTGCCGACCACCTTCAGCGCGTTGGTGAGGGCGGCCAGCACCACGATCGCGGTGCCGTGCTGGTCGTCGTGGAAGACCGGGATGTCCAGGGCCTCGCGCAGCCGGGCCTCGATCTCGAAGCAGCGCGGCGCGGAGATGTCCTCCAGGTTGATGCCCGCGAAGCCCGGGGCGATCGCCCTGACGATGGCGACGATCTCGTCGGTGTCCTGGGTGTCCAGGCAGATCGGCCAGGCGTCGATCCCGGCGAAGCGCTTGAACAGGGCCGCCTTGCCCTCCATGACCGGCAGCGCGGCCTCCGGGCCGATGTTGCCCAGGCCCAGCACGGCCGAGCCGTCGGTGACCACGGCGACGCTGTTGCGCTTGATGGTGAGGCGGCGGGCGTCCTCGGGGTTCTCGGCGATCGCCATGCAGACCCGGGCGACACCCGGGGTGTAGATCATGCTGAGGTCGTCACGGTTGCGGATCGGCAGCTTGGACGACATCTCGATCTTGCCGCCGAGGTGCATCAGGAAGGTGCGGTCCGAGACCTTGCCGATCGCCACGCCGTCGATCGCGCGCAGCTTCTCGACGATCTCCTCACCGTGCGCGACCGAGGAAGCCGCCACGGTGACGTCGATGCGCAGCGCTTCGAGACCGGAGGCGGTGACGTCGAGACCGGTCACCGACCCGCCGGAGGACTCCACGGCCGTGGTGATCGCGCTGACGGCGTTGCCCCGGGCCGGGACCTCCAGCCGTACCGTGATCGAGTTCGAGACACTGGGCACCGTCGCCATCGACGCTTCCTTCTTCCGTCTGTCCCGCAGGCTCAACATTGTGTTGAAGGCATCGCCTGCGCATGCTGAACTCGATCGTCGCACCTTCCGAGGGATAGCCAGAAATAACGTTCATTGAGTGTGCGGATCCGACAATCCGGTCGGCTCCCGCCGGACTCCCCGCTCCCACTCCTTGCCTCTCCGGGCCGATGCGTTACATTGGACGGGACACCGGCTCGATCCAAGCCCCCGGGCCCAACCTTCGTCCCTTCGAGGGACCACTTGCCGCGAGGCGAGCATGGCGGGTCGGTGTCGTCAACGTCTGAAGGCCCCTCACCACCCGGTGAGGGGCCTTCTTCCGTGCCGCCCGTGCCGCTCTACGGCCCGTCAGCCGTGCAGCAGTGCGGGCACGCCGTCCGCGTCCGGCAGGTCGTCCGGACCGGACAGCACGGTCAGCCGCTGGGTCGCGCGGGTCAGTGCGACGTACAGCACCCGCAGGCCGGCCTCGGACTCACCGGCGATGCCGGTCGGGTCGGCGACCACGGTCGCGTCGTACTCCAGGCCCTTGGCCTCCAGGCTGCCCAGCGCCACCACGCGCTCGCCCAGGCTCTCGGCCCACCCGGCCGCCTCGGCCCGGCGGTCCATCGGCACCACGATCGCCACGGTGCCGTCCACCTCGGCCAGCAGCCGCTCCAGCTCGGCCCGGGCGGCCTTGCCGAAGGCCTCCGGCGAGGGGTCGGCGACGGCCGCGAAGCGCGGCTCCACGCCCACGTGGCGCACCGCGCTCGGCGAGGGCGTGCCCGGTGCGGCCAGCGCCAGCACCTTGGCCGCGACCTCGGCGATCTCGGCCGGGTTGCGGTAGTTCACGGTCAGCGTGAAGCGGCGGCGCGGCTTGCCGGCCAGCACCTCGTCCAGCGCGGCCTGGGCCTCCTGCGGGAACGGCCAGGAGGACTGCGCCGGGTCGCCGACGATGGTCCAGGTGGCCGTCCGGGACCGGCGGCCGATCATCCGCCACTGCATCGGGGTGAGGTCCTGCGCCTCGTCCACGATGACGTGGGCGTACTCCGTGCGCTCCACCGGCCGGCGCTCGCGCTGCCGGGTGGAGCGGTCGGCGAAGGTGGTGACCTCCTCCAGGCCGGTCAGCAGGTCCATCGCGTCCACCTCGCGGACCTTCGGGCGGGCCGGCTCGCCGAGCAGCACCTGGAGCTCGTCCACCAGCGCGACGTCGTGCGCGGACAGCGCGCCCTCGCCCTCCGGGGACAGGTGGCGCCAGGAGGCGGCCAGCAGCCTCGCCTCGTCCGGGGTGACGGCACGGCGGGCGATCCGGTTGGTGTGGCGGTGCTGCTTGAGCGTGCCGAGCACCCGGCGCGGGGTCAGGGTCGGCCACCAGGCGTCCAGGAAGTCCAGGAACGGCGCCTCGTCCGAGACGTACTCGTCGAAGCTCTCCTTCTCCTCCTGGCGCTGCTCCCGGGCGTAGTGGTCGGTGGGCTTCGGCAGGTGCTTGACGACCTCCTGCCACAGGGCGTCCAGCAGCAGCCGGCGGGCGCGCGGGCGCAGCAGGTTCAGCGGGGTGCCGCCGGAGCCCACCACGTTGCCCCGGACGGTCTTCAGGCGCCCCGCGTCCAGCTTGAGCACCTCGCCCCGGGCGACCACCTTCAGCTCCTGCGGCGCGCCCAGCTCCAGCGCCGCGCGGGCGGCCCGGCGCAGCAGCTGGGTCATCCGGGCCGAGCCCTTGACCCGGGCCGCCTCGGGGGTGTCGTAGCTGCCCGCCTCGATGCCGTCCACCAGCGAGCCGATCGCCCGGATGGCGACCTGGCCCTCCTCGCCGAGCGCGGGCAGCACGCCCTCGGTGTAGGAGACCAGCAGCGGGGTCGGCGAGACCACCAGGATGCCCCCGGCGTAGCGGCGGCGGTCCTGGTAGAGCAGGTACGCGGCGCGGTGCAGGGCGACGGCGGTCTTGCCGGTGCCCGGGCCGCCGGTGACCAGGGTGGCGCCCGCGGCGGCGGCCCGGATCACCTCGTCCTGCTCCTTCTGGATCGAGGAGACGATGTCGCGCATCGAGTGGCTGCGGGCGCGGCCCAGCGAGGCCATCAGCGCGCCGTCGCCGACCACGGCCAGCTCCCGGCCGGCCAGGGTCGGGGTGAGGTCGGGGCGCAGCAGGTCGTCCTCGACGCCGATCACCTTGCGCCCCTTGGAGCGGATCACCCGGCGGCGGATGACCCGGCCGGGCTCGACCGGGGTGGCGCGGTAGAACGGGGCGGCGGCGGGGGCGCGCCAGTCGATCACCAGCGGACCGTACTCGGCGTCCAGCACGCCCAGCCGGCCGATGTGGAGGGTCTCGGCGACGACCGGGTCGGCCGGGTCGAGCGGGGTGTTCGAGGGGATGCCGTGCTCCTCCGGGGCGTCCGCCCGCTGGAGGTCGATCCGGCCGAAGAGGAAGTCCTCGAACTCGTTGTTGAGGCGCTGGAGGTGCGCGCCGGCCCGGTAGACCTGGGCGTCGCGCTCGGCGAGCGCGCCGGGGGTGCCGACCTGGACCCGCTTGGCGGCGTCCTCCAGGATGTACTCGGCCTCGGCGAGCTTCTCCTCCAACCGGTGGTAGACGGTGTCGAGGTGCTGCTGCTCACCGGCGATCTCGCGTTCGCGGACGGTCTCGTGATCGGCGGTGGCGGTGGTGTCCGTGTTGCTCTGCATGGCCTCGGTGGTTGCGGCGGAATCCGGCTCCGGAAAACGAGCGGACGGATGATCCTACGCCGCGACCCCCCGGCCGCGCTGCTCCGGAGCGGACAAAGTCCGAAGGCCGTCCTCCGCGGAGCGGAGGACGGCCTTCGGTGTGAACATGGGGTGGTGGAGATGCCGGGAATCGAACCCGGGTCCAGTGGAGTTAATTCAGGGCTTCTCCGAGCGCAGTCCGCTGTGATTTTCTCGGCCCTGGCGGTCACACGGACAAGCCGCCAACAGGCCCAGCTGCTGTTTGATTTCCCATCCACCCCCGCAGCCCGGGCGGACGGTTGAGTTCCCTAGATTATGCCAGGGTCCGGGTCGGGAACTCCCCGGTCTGACACCCAAGCGCTATCGGTGCTTATTAGGCAGCGAGAGCGAACTGCTGGGAATCGCGCTTAGAGTTGGCGATTATTTTTTTGCGACACGTGGTTAACGAGATCATTGCCGCGTTCCTCGGCTCGCTTCCCCTGTTTCAACATCCCCTGTCGAAACCGATCATCCCCATGTTTTTTTGAGAAACAGCTCGGACGATGACCGTCCGTGTTGCTGCCGCCATAGTACGCGAGGCGACGGGCGAGGGTCCAGCGGATTAACCCTGGCGCCGCCGGGCCGCCGCCACCGCGCGGGCCGTCTCGCGGGTGTCCTGCTTCTCCCGGAGGGTCTGGCGCTTGTCGTACAGCTTCTTGCCGACCGCGAGCGCGAGTTCCAGCTTGACCCGGCCGTCCTTGAAGTACAGCGAGAGCGGGACCAGGGTGTGGCCCGCGTCGCGGACCTTGGTCTCGATCTTGCGGATCTCCAGCTTGTGCAGCAGCAGCTTGCGCTTGCGCCGGGCCGCGTGGTTGGTCCACGTCCCCTGGGTGTACTCGGGGATGAAGACGTTGTCGATCCACGCCTCGTGGTTCTGGATGTAGGCGTAGCCGTCGACCAGGTTGGCCCGCCCCTCGCGCAGCGACTTGACCTCGGTGCCGGTGAGTACGAGGCCGCACTCGTAGGTGTCGAGGATCGTGTACTCGTGTCGCGCCTTCTTGTTCTGCGCGATCAGCTTGTGTCCCGTTTCCTTTGCCATAGCGCGGCCATTCTCGCACTTCGGAGCCCGGACGGGCAGCTGTTTTGGGCGCGGGTGCCGGGCGGGTACCGGCTAGCGGGCGCGGGTGCCCAGTCCGGCGAGGACCCGCAGGGCGAGCGCGTCGGTCTCCTCGCCGGTGGCCGCCGGCACGTCGGGGGCGAGGCCGGTGCCCTCCGGGGAGCGGCCGGCGGGGGTGTAGTAGCGGCCGACGGTCATCTCCAGCACCGCGCCGTCGGCGAGCCGGCTGGGCTGCTGGACGGTGCCCTTGCCGAAGGTCCGCGCGCCGACCACCAGGGCGCGGCCGCGGTCCTGCAGGGCGCCGGCGAGCAGTTCGGCGGCGCTCATCGTGCCGCCGTCCACCAGCACCACCAGCGGGGTGCGCTGGTCGCCGCCGGGCGGGGCGGTCAACTCCCTGGTCTCGCCGCGCTCCTGGTACGAGCCGACCGGGCCGCCGTCCAGGAAGATCCCGGCGGTGTCGGCCGCCTCGTCCACCAACCCGCCGGAGTTGCCGCGCAGATCGAGTACCACGCCGCCGTGCGGGGCGCGCAGCGCGGCGCGGACCCGGTCGGCCACCCCGCTGGTGAAGGCCCGCACGGTGATCCTCAGCACGCCCTTGTCCAGGTGCTCCACGGCGACCTGCTGACTGTCCAGCAGCGCGCGCCGCAGCCGCAGTTCGCGCACCTCGCCCTCGCCGCGACGGACCTCCAGGGTGACCTCGGAGCCGGCCCGGCGCTCGTCGCCCCGGCCGCGCAGCCGGGCGACCACGTCGGTGACCGGCAGGTGGTCGGCCTGGTCCGGGCCGATCCGCAGCAGCCGGTCGCCGGGGGCGATCCCGGCCGCCGCCGCCGGGCCGCCGGGCGCGACCTGGGAGACCTCGGTGACGCCGTCCTCGCCACGGCCGACCGAGAGGCCGACGCCCAGGTACCGGCCGTCCAGGCCCTGGCTGAACTCGGCGTACTCCTGGGCGCTGTAGTAGGCGCCCCAGCGGTCCCCGGTGGCCCCGAGCAGGTGCTCGGCCTGCTGCTCGGACAGGGCGGTGCCGGCCGGGTCCGCCGGGGGCCCGCCGACCGCGGCCCGGGCGGCGTCGGCGGAGGGACGCGGCGCCGGGTCGCCCGGGTCGCCCCAGGCTCCGGTGGCCGCGCCGACCAGCAGGACGGCACCGAACACCAGGCTGAGGGCGGCCACCTGACGTGCCCTGCGCGGAGTTTGCAGCATGGCACCGGAGTGTAGACACCGCGTCGCGCGCGACGGGTCCGAACGGAGCGGCGCGAAACGGCGGCGGCCCCGGACGGCGCAGTGCCGTCCGGGGCCGCCGGGGTGTCCGGAGCGTCCGGGGATCAGACCTTCAGGTACTTGCGCAGCGTGAAGAACGCCGCGACGCCGGCCATGCCCATACCCACCACGACCAGCAGCGGTATCACCGCCAGCACCGATCCGAGGCCGATGAAGTGGATGAACTGCACCCGGTCGGCCAGCCAGCCCTGGACGAAGAAGTGCCCGCCGATCAGCAGTCCGGAGGCCATCACCGCGCCGAGCAGCGCGGCGAACGCGGCCTCGGCGATGAAGGGCATCTGGACGTAGAAGTTCGAGGCACCGACCAGGCGCATGATGCCGGTCTCGCGCCGCCTGCTGTACGCCGACACCCGGACGGTGTTGACGATCAGCAGCAGCGCGACGAAGAGCATCAGCACCATGATCACGAAGGCCGCCGTCTGCAGGCCGTTCAGCAGGCCGAACAGGTTCTGCAGGATCTTCCGCTGGTCCTCGACCGACTTCACGCCGGGCTTGCCGGCGAAGGCGCTCTGGATCACGTCGTACTTGGTCGGGTCGTTGAGCTTGACCCGCCAGGACTGCGGCAGGGCGTCCGGACCGAGGACGGGGATGAGCGGGTTGTCCGGGTTCATCTCCTTCCAGTGCTTGTACGCGTCGGCGGAGCTCTCGTACGTGGAGGACTGGACCACCGAGGTCATCTTGTCCAGCTGGGCCTTGATGTCCTGGACCTGCTGGTCGGTGGCCGCGCCCTTGTCGCACTGGGGCGAGTCGCGGGCGTCCGCCTTGGTGCAGAAGTAGATGCTCACCTCGACCTTGTCGTACCAGTACCCCTTCATGCTGTTCACCTGGTCGCGGACCAGGAGCGAGGAACCGGCGAGGGCGAGGGAGAGCGCGACGCTGACGACGACCGCGATGGTCATCGTCAGGTTGCGGCGGAGACCCACACCGATCTCCGACAGGACGAACTGGGCACGCATGCGGGACAACTCCAGGGTCGGTACTGCTCTGGTCTGGCGGTACGGGCCGGCGGCCCTACGGGTCAGCGCTGGGGGGTCAGTGCTGGTACCCGTAGACGCCGCGGGCCTGGTCGCGGACGAGCAACCCCTTGTCGAGCTCGATGACGCGCTTGCGCATCTGGTCGACGATCGCCTGGTCGTGGGTGGCCATCAGCACCGTGGTGCCGGTGCGGTTGATGCGGTCCAGCAGCTTCATGATGCCGACCGAGTTCTGCGGGTCGAGGTTGCCGGTGGGCTCGTCCGCGATCAGCAGCATCGGACGGTTCACGAAGGCGCGGGCGATCGCCACGCGCTGCTGCTCACCACCGGACAGCTCGCCCGGCATGCGGTCCTCCTTGCCGCCGAGGCCGACCAGCTCCAGCACCTCGGGCACCACCTTGTTGATGGCGCTCTTGGGCTTGCCGATCACCTCCAGGGCGAAGGCGACGTTCTGCGCGACCGTCTTGTTGGGGAGCAGGCGGAAGTCCTGGAAGACGGTGCCCAGCTGGCGGCGCATGTGCGGCACCTTCCAGTTGGACAGCTTGCCGAGGTCCTTGCCCAGCACGTGCACCGAGCCCGTGCTCGGGCGCTCCTCGCGCAGGCACAGCCGCAGGAAGGTGGACTTGCCCGAGCCGGACGAGCCGACCAGGAAGACGAACTCGCCCTTCTCGATCTCCAGCGAGACGTTGTCCAGGGCGGGACGGTTCTGCTTGGGATAGGTCTTGGAGACGTTGTCGAATCTGATCACGGCTGCATCACGGAGGCCATCCTAGGCGGCGCCAGTCCTCGGTCGATCCGCCCCGGAGGCCCGGTCCTGGGGCGGGCGAAAGGAGCGCGGAGGGCCGCTCCTGGTCTGGGACCATACGCGAATCGGCAACCGGCCCGCAGGAACAGCCCTCGACGATGCTCGGAACCTGGGAGAGAATATCCCCTTATGCCCGGAATATTGCGAGGCATCTCACAGCCCGGGAGCCGGAACCGCCGGAACCTGGCAGAGTGGGAGGTGGCGGCCGCGTCCGGCCGCTCCCCCGTACAGGGCGGGAACGGGAACCAAAGCCCCGTCCGGCGCGTTGGCTGTAGCAGCGAGGAGGAGATCGCATGACCTGCGACCATCTGGTGTGCGCCAACTGCAACGGCCGCGTCAGCGACGGGCGTTGCCCGGTGTGCCGCGCCAACCGGGCCCGGCTGCAGGAGCAGCAGGGGCCGTTCGCCGCGCTCTCCCCCGCGATGCTGCTGGCCGTGCTGGCCGGACTGCTCGCGGTGGCGCTGATCGCCCGGCAGGCACTGGCCTGACGGCCCCGGTCCGCATCCCCTGATCCACCACTGATCCGGCACGGAACCAGCACGGGACCGGCACCGGATCCGCCACCCACCCGGCACGATGCCGGCACCGGTCCACGACGAAGGGCCCCGACCGCAGCGGTCGGGGCCCTTCGCGCTGTCCTCGTGCCCTACTCGGCGCTGGTCTCGCGCTGCTTGCGCCAGCGGATGCCGGCCTCGATGAAGCCGTCGATGTCGCCGTCCAGCACGGCCTGCGGGTTGCCGGCCTCGTACGCGGTGCGGACGTCCTTGACCATCTGGTACGGGTGCAGGACGTAGGAGCGCATCTGGTTGCCCCAGGAGCTGCCGCTGTCCTTCAGCGCGTCCATCGCCGCCTTCTCCTCCTGGCGGCGCCGCTCCAGCAGCTTGGCCTGGAGGACGTTCATCGCGGACGCCTTGTTCTGGATCTGCGAGCGCTCGTTCTGGCAGGAGACCACGATGCCGGTCGGGAGGTGCGTGATGCGCACCGCCGAGTCGGTGGTGTTGACGCCCTGGCCGCCGGGGCCGGAGGCGCGGTAGACGTCCACGCGCAGCTCGCCCTCGTCGATGTCGACGTGGTCGGACTGCTCGACGACCGGGAGGACCTCGACGCCGGCGAAGGAGGTCTGCCGACGGCCCTGGTTGTCGAACGGCGAGATGCGGACCAGGCGGTGGGTGCCCTGCTCGACCGAGAGGGTGCCGTAGGCGTACGGCGCCTTCACGGTGAAGGTCGCGGACTTGATGCCGGCCTCTTCGGCGTACGAGGTGTCGTACACCTCGGTGGGGTACCCGTGCCGCTCGGCCCAGCGCAGGTACATGCGCATCAGCTGCTCGGCGAAGTCGGCGGCGTCCACGCCACCGGCCTCGGCACGGATGTTGATCAGCGCCTCGCGGGCGTCGTACTCGCCGGACAGGAGGGTGCGGACCTCCAGCTCCTCGACCGCCTTCTGCAGGGCGACGAGCTCGGCCTCGGCCTCGGTGCGGGTGTCCGCGTCGTTCTCGGCCTCGGCCAGCTCGAACAGCACGCCCAGGTCGTCGATGCGGCCGCGCAGGCCCTCGACGCGGCGCAGTTCGCCCTGGAGGAAGGAGAGCCGACTGGTCACCTTCTGCGCGTTCGCGACGTCGTCCCACAGGGTGGGGGCGGCTGCCTCCTCCTCCAGGACCGCGATGTCGGCCCGGATCTTGTCCAGGTCGAGGACGGCCTCGATCGACCCCATGGTCGTATCGAGGTTCTTGAGCTCTTCGGAAGGATCGACGGCTGCCACGCCCCCAGGGTAATGGTTCCGGGGGTGGTAATGACGACACCCCCGTTCCCACCGGCCTACGGAGCCCGCGGAGCGGTGCCGTGCACGGCCGGGCGGGCCGGGTGGCCGCCGTCCGGCGCGGTGGCCGCGAAGGCCGTCCAGGCCGCGGCGGCGCCCGCCAGCAGCAGCACGGTGGCCAGCAGGACGGCCAGCATCCGGCGGCGGCGCAGCAGCGCCTGGCGGTCCCGGCGGTGGCCCGGCGCGGTGCGCTGGGCGCGGGACTCGGCGGCGTACGCGGCCAGCTCGTCGGCGGACGGCCGGCGCAGGCTGGTGTGGGTGTCCCGGGTGGAGTCCGGCGCCGCGCCGGGCACCAGCGGGACGGCCGGGCCGCGGCGGCGCCGGTGGACGCCCGGGCCGGCGTCGACCTCGGCGTAGACGGCCTCGCCGGGGGTCAGCTGCTCCTCGGCCGGGGCGCGGCCCTGGGTGGGCACCACGAGCACCGGCAGACCCGCCAGCGACGGCAGCTGCTCGCGCAGCCGGGCGGCCAGCTCGGCGGCGCGCAGCCGGGAGGCGGGGGCCTTGGCCAGGCACTCGGAGATGATCCGCCACAGCCCGTCCGGCAGGCCGGGGATCGGCGGCACCTGCTCGGTGACGTGCCGGCGCAGCACCGCGCCGGTGTGGCCGCCGCCGAACGGGGTGAAGCCGGCCAGCAACTCGTACAGGACGGTGGCGAGGGCGTAGATGTCGACGGCCGCGCGCGGCTCCAGGCCCTCGATGATCTCGGGGGCGAGGTAGTCGGGGGTGCCGATGATCCGGGTGGCCCGGGTGCGGCGCGGGGCGTCGACCAGGCGGGCCACGCCGAAGTCGGTGAGCTTGGCGCGCGGGGCGCCGCCCGGGCCGGGGGCGGCGGCGAGGTCGAGCAGGACGTTCTCCGGCTTGACGTCGCGGTGGACGATCCCGGCCGCGTGCGCGGCGGCCAGGCCGTCGGCGACGTCGGCGATGATCGAGGCGGCGGTCTGCGGGGGCAGCGCGCCGTCCCGCTCCAACCGGGAGCGCAGGTCGGTGCCCTGGACCAGCTCCATCACCAGGGCGAGGTCGCTGCCGTCCACGACCATGTCGCGCACGCCGACCACCCGGGGGTGGTCGAGGCTGGTCAGCGCGGTGCGCTCCTGGACGAAGCGGCCGACCAGCACCTGATCGGAGGCGAGGTCCTCGCGCAGCAGCTTGACCGCGACCGGGCCGTCGGGCCCCTCACCGAGCCAGACCGTCCCGGCCGAACCCCGGCCGATGACCTGGTGGACGGTGTACCGGCTGCCGATCTTGCGTGCCAATGCTGCTCCGTGGGCGGCGCGGGAGCGCTCCGGGGGGTTCCGGCGCGCTCGGTGGGGCGGGACAACAGCGACCAACCTACGCGCCCGGCGGCCCCGCGGGGTCGCCTGAGGGGCGCGCAGCGGGAGTCTCGGGCGAGAAATCTCGAAAATTGTCGACAAAGCGTCAATCCTGCCGCGGTGCACCGGCGCAGGGCCCGGACCGACCGGTCCGGGATCCGGAGCGGACCGGTCCGGGGCGACCCGCGATCCGGTCCGGGCCGGTTCCGGCAGCTCAGCGGCGGCGCTACTTGCCGAAGACGTTGTTCACCCAGTCCCGCGCCGAGTCGAACCAGCCCACCACGTCGTCCCAGTAGTGCGGCAGCGGCGTGAAGTTCCACAGCGCCAGCCCGGCCACGGTCAGCACCAGCAGCACCATCAGGCAGCCCTTGAGGCAGCCGAGCCCCGGGATGTACATCCGGTTGCGGCTGCGCGGGCGCGGCTCGCGGGCCGGCGCGGGCTCCCGGCGCGACGGCGCGGGCTCCCGGCGGGCCGGCTCGCGCGGCGGCTCCTCGCGGCGCGGCGGGGCCTCCCGGTACTGCGGGGCCGGCGGCTCGGCCCGGCGCGGTGCCGGGGAGGGCGGGGGCGGCGGCGGGTAGCCGCCCTGCGACCGGCCGTACCCGGCGGCGGCCTGCCGGGGGCCGCCGGTCGGCTGCCGGCGGCCGCCCTGGGGCGCACGGCCGCCGCGCTGGGGGGCCTGCCCGCCCTGGCCGGGCTGCCCGCCGTACCCGCCCTGGCCACCCTGCCCGGCCTGGTACGGCGGCGGGGCCACCGGCGGGCGCTGCGCGTAGCCGGGCGGCGGCGGGGCCTGCCGGTAGCCGGCCGGCGGCTGCGGCTGGTAGCCCGGCCGTCCGCCCGGCGCGCCCTGGCCGGCCTGCCCCCCTTGTCCGGCCTGGTAGGGCGGCGGCGCGACCTGCGGCTCGCCGTACTCCTCGTAGTCCTCCGGGCCGAAGTAGCCGACCTGGGTCTGCTGGTTGCGGTCCCGCGCCGCGCGCAGCTGGGTCTGCCACGGGTGCGGCGCCTCCTGCTGCCCTCCCGGAGGCCCGGGGGGCCCGGGGGGCGCGGTGGGCGGGGACGGCGGCACGGCGGTGGGCGGCAGCACCTGGGTCCGGTCCGCGCTGCCGTACGGGGGCGCGGGCGGCGGCTGGGTGCCCATCACCCGGGTCGCCGCGGCCGGGTCGTACTCGGCGGCGCCGGGGGCGGTCGGCGGCAGCAGCTGGGTACGGGCCTCCGCACCCGCCGGCGCGGCCGGGACGGTACCGGGGACGGCGGCGGGCTGCGGGTCCGGCTGCAGCAGGGCGGCGACCGCCAGCGCCTCGTCCACCGCCGCCGGGGAGGCGTGCACGCCGACCCCGGCCGCGACCACCCGCAGCGCGCGGGCCAGCGAGGTGGCGCTCGGCCGCTGGGCCGGGTCCTTGCGCAGGCAGCGCTCGATCACCGTCCAGAGCGGCTCGGGCATGGTGCTGGGCCGGCGCGGCTCCTGCGCCAGGTGGGCCTGGAGGACGGCGATCGCACTGTCGCCCTGGAACGGCTGGCGGCCGGTGACCAGCTCGTACAGCATGATCCCGGCGCCGTACACGTCCACCGCGGAGGTCTGCGGGCGGCCCTCGGCGGACTCCGGCGCGACGTACGCGGGGGTGCCGACGAACTCGTGGGTGCGGGTGACGCCCGGGGAGTCGGCGAGCCGGGCGATGCCGAAGTCGGTGAGCAGCGGGTGCATCCGCTCGATGCCGTCGACCACGGTGGAGGCGAGCAGTACGTTGGCCGGCTTGAGGTCGCGGTGGACGATCCCGTCGGCGTGGCTGGCCGCCAGCGCGTCCGCGACCTGGGCCATCAGCAGGGCGCCCGCGATCGGGCTGAACGGGCCGTTGGCGCGCAGGTAGCGGGCCAGGTCGGGGCCCTCCACCAGGTCCATCACCAGGGCCAGCAGCTCTCCCTCGACGACCAGGTCGCGGACCCGGACGATGTTGGGGTGGGACAGCCGCAGCAGCAGCGAGCGCTCGCGCAGGAAGCGCATCACGACGTCCGGGTCGGCGGCCAGTTCCTCGCGCAGCACCTTGATCGCCACCCGCTGTCCGGGCTCGCTGCCCGGCACCTGGACGTCCTCGCGCACCACACCGCGCCAGACGGTGCCGGTCGCACCCCGTCCGAGGGTCTCATCCAGCAGATATTTGCTGCCGACTGGCCGCACCTGTCGCACTCCTCGCCGTGCCGCCCGCGCGGGGCGCTCCTCCGCCGGTGCGGTGAGCCTGCCGGGCCCGTGTCTGCGGCCACTCTAACGGTGTCCGTCCGGGTTTTCGGGGTGACCGGCGGGCCGTGCGGGAGGGGTTGGGGGACTTCCCGCGGGGGATACCCGGAGCGGGTCGGCGGGCCTGATCAGGGGCCACGGAAGGGGGCGGTTGACCTGACCCACCGTCGCCTTCACCATGACCATGATCGCAAGATCGTCAAATCCGGTACGGTGCGCGGACCGTCCGTGACGGATGGCAGGATGGACACTCGCCACTCGTGTGGCCCAATGGGGTCGCCGCGTCCGCCCGGTGCGTCCGCGACGGCGCCGGGGTACCAGGCTTCACACCAGCAGAAGGGACCCGCGGGCGAGATGCAGATCCGGCTGACCGTCCTCCGACCGCGCAGCGGCCCGGCCGCCGCCGGCTCCGCCATCCCCCACGTGGACGTGCTGGTCACCGCGCCCGTCGGGACCGCGCTCGGCGCCATCGCGGGTGCCCTCGCCGGCGCCGTCGGCGTGCGCGGACCGCGGGCCGCCACCCACGTGCACCTGTACGCCGGGGCGCACCGGGTGGACGAGCACACCCTGCTCGGCCACCCCCCGCTGCTCGACGGAGCCGTCCTCAGCCTCAACGAGCCCGACCCCACCGCCGACGACCCCGAGGACACCCCCGCCGTCGCCGAACTGCGCGTGGTCGGCGGGCCGGACGCCGGCGGCGTGCACCGGCTGCACGGCCGGGAGATCCGGATCGGCCGTTCCGGCGAGGCCGACGTCCCGCTCGACGACCCGGACGTCTCCCGGCTGCACCTCGCGCTGCACCTCACCGAGGACGGCCGGGTCTCCGTCCGCGACCTCGGCTCCACCAACGGCACCACCCTGGACGGCCGGCTCGTCCCGCCCTGCCCGCCCGAGGCCGCCGTCCCGCTGGAGCCCGGCGCCCTGCTGCGGATCGGCGAGTCGACGCTGCAGGTGACCGCCCCCGACCCGGCCGACGCCACCGGGACCGTCCGGGCCGCCCTGCCCGACGGCCACGGCCACCTCCAGCTCGCCGCGCCCGGCCCGGTCCGGCCCGCGCCGCCGGTGGTCGAGCCGCCCGCCGCCCCCGAACCCGCCCCCGGCCGGAGCCGCGGCCTGTTCTCCCTGCTGCCCGGCCGCACCGCCGAGCCGCCCGGCCAGGAGAGCGCCGAACGCCACCACGCCGCCGTCCGGCTGCGCCAGACCGCCGCCCAGCGCGAACGCTGGCCCGACCTCGCCGGCCTGCTGCTGAACGCCCTCGGCCCCGGCCCCCGGCTGTGGGAGCGCGGGCCCGGCCACCCCGACGCCCTCACCCTGCGGCTGGGCACCGCCGACCGCCCCGGCGGCCCCGGCACCACGCCCGGCACCACGCTGCCCGCCGTCCCGGTCACCCTCGACCTGCAGACCGCCGGCAGCCTCGGCCTCTGCGGGCCGCGCGAGCGCCTGGACGCGCTCACCCGCGCCGTCGTCGCCCAGCTCGCCGCCCTGCACCCGCCGACCGGCCTGAGCCTGGTCGTGGTCGACGCCGACCCGGCCCGCACCCCCGAGGAGCGCGCCGACACCTGGGCCTGGGCCCTGTGGCTGCCCCACCTGCGCCCGGCCGACGGCCAGGACTGCCGGCTGCTGATCGGCCTCGACGACGAGCAGGCCACCGCCCGGCTGACCGAGCTCACCGCCCGGCTCAGCGGCCCGAGCGGCCTCGGCGGCCACCCGGCCACCGTGGTCGTGGTGGACGGCCGCCCGGCCGGCGAGACCGCCCGACAGGCGCTCGCCCTGCTGCTGCGCCAGGGCCCGGCGGTCGGCATCTTCCCGGTCTGCCTCGCCGAACAGCCCGAGCTGCTCCCCCGGGGCCTCGGCGCCACCGCCCTGATCACCGGCGAGGTGGGCACCCAGCTCTCCCTCGACCGCCCGGTCGCCCGCGGCCGCGAGACCCTGCACGAGGTCTCGCTGGACGCCGTCTCCGACGCCTGGGCCGAACGGCTGGCCCGCGTCCTCGCCCCACTGCGCGAGGCCACCCCGGCCGCCCGCGGCCCGCTGCCCGACGCGCTGCGCCTGCTCGACCTGCTGCAGCTGGACACCGTCACCCCGGCCAAGCTGTCCGCCCGCTGGGCCGCGCACGCGGGCGGCATCGGTGCCGCCACCGCGCTGCTCGGCACCACCCGGGACGAGCTCTGCACGCTCGACCTGGCCGACCCGGAACTCGCGCTCCCCTCCCCCGACCCGGGCGGTCCGCACCTGCTGATCGGCGGCGCCCGCGGCTCCGGCAAGACCGAGCTGCTGCGCACCCTGGTCGCCTCGCTCGCCGTCTCCGAGCGGCCCGAGCGGCTGACCGTCACGCTCATCGAGGGCCGGGCCACCGAGGACGGCCTGGACGGCTGCACCGAGCTGCCGCACGTCACCGGTCTGGTGAACGCCGGCACCGACCCCCGCGCCGCGCTGCTCGCGGCCGAGGCGCTGGAGGACGAACTCGACCTGCGGGAGCGGCTGTTCGACGGGCTGGACTTCGCCTCCTGGCACGCCGCGCGCATCCTGGACGACCGGCACGGCCCGGAGGAGCGGCCCGCGGCCGCGGACCATCCGCAGGTGCCCGTGCCCGCCACCGTCGGGGCCGCCGCCGCCTCGGCGCCCCGGATCGTCGCGCCGCGCGGCGCGGAGGGCCCGCGGCCCGGCGCCGCCCCCGCTCCGCCCGTCCCCGCGATGCCCGTCACCGCGTCATCCGTCCCCGCGACGCCCGTCCCCGCCCGGCTGGTCGTCGTCGTGGACGACTACGACGCCCTGCTCTCCCCCGTCTCCCCGGCCGGCCGCCCGCTCGCCCGCGCGCTCGCCGACGTCGCCCGCCGCGGCGGCCCGCTCGGCGTCCACCTCGCGGTCGCCACCGGCCGCCCGGAGGACAGCGCGGGCAGCGAGGTGGACGAGGCCGCCCTGCTGCGGATCGCGCTGCGCACCGACGACCCGGCCGACTCCGACCTGCTGATCCACCTCGGCGACGCGGCCGCCCTCCCCGAGGACACCCCCGGCCGCGGCTACCTGCGGCTGCCGGACGGCGGCGTCACCGCCTTCCAGACCGCCCGGATCAGCGGCCGCATCCCGCGCACCGCCACCCTGCGGCCGACGGTGGTCGCGATCGACCCGCTCCAGCTCGGTGCCCCGCCCGCCCGGCGCCCGGTCCGCGAACTCGGCAACGGCCCCACCGACCTCGCCCTCCTCGCCAGCGCCCTGCAGCGCGCCGCCGCCCAGCGCTGACCGGCCGGCCCGCGCCGCCGGGTCCCGGCCCGGGCACGAGGAGGGCCCCGACGAACCGGGGGGTTCGCGTCCCCGATCCACAATCGGTTTCCGCCCGACGCACGGAAGGGGCCCGCGTCCGTGGACGCGGGCCCCTTCCGTGCGACTGTCCGTCACCTGCCGGTCAGCCGACCGTCAGCGCATCGAACCGGTGCGCAGCAGGGTGCGGATGACGCGCATCGCGACCGAGAGGCTGGACAGCTCGTAGTTGTCCGAACCCCTTATGTCGTCGAGGGTGCTCTTGGCGCGGTTGAGCAGGGTGGCGTTGAGCTCCGCCCAGGCGGTGTAGCGCTCCTCCGGGGTGGCTCCCTCGGGGCCGCAGGCCAGGATGTCGGCGGTCAGCGCCGCGTGCGCCGCGAAGAGGTCCTCGCGGATCGCGGCCCGGGCCATCGACGACCAGCGGTCGGTGCGGGGCAGCTCGATGATGCGGTCGAGCAGGTGCGAGATCTGCAGCCGGTCGCCCAGGTCGTAGTAGAGCTCGGCGACGTCGGCGACGTCCTTGCCGGAGCGGTCCGCGACCTCGGTGATGTCCAGGGTCGGGAAGACCGAGGAGAGGCCGGCGATCCGGGTGGCCAGCTCCTCCGGCACCCCGGCCGAGGCGAGCTCGCCGTAGACGGACTCGAACCAGGTCAGGTCCTCGCCGCGCAGCGGCTTGGGCAGCGAGCCCCAGACCTGGTTGACCCGGTCGTGGAAGAACTCGATGGTGCCGGCGATGTCGAGCGGCTGGCGGCGGTTGTTGAGCATCCACCGGGTGGCGCGCTCGACCAGGCGGCGCGAGTGCAGGCGCATCTTGGTCTGCACCCGGGCCGGGGCCCGGTTGTCCAGGCCCTCGATCTCGCCCCAGATCGCCTCCAGGCCGAAGACGGCCCGCGCGGCGGTGTGCGTCCGGGCGATCTCCTCGTAGGTCGCGCCGGTCTCCTCCTTCAGGCGGAAGGCGAAGGTGCAGCCACCGCGGTTGATCGTGTCGTTGACGATCAGCGTGGTGATGATCTCGCGGCGCAGCGCGTGGCTGTCGATCGCGTCGGCGAACCGGGCCCGCAGCGCGCTGGGGAAGTACTCGTGCAGCGCGGCGCGGAAGTACGGGTCGTCGGGCAGGTCGGTGGCCAGCAGCTCGTCGGCCAGGATGATCTTGGTGTAGGCGAGCAGCACGGACATCTCGGGCTGGGAGAGCCCGCGGCCGCTCTGCTGGCGCTCGCGGATCTGCCGCTCGGAGGGCAGGAACTCCAGCCCCCGGTCCAGGCGGCCGGCCGCCTCGAAACGGTTGATCATCCGCGCGTGGACGTTGACCATGCTGTGCGCCTGGGCGACGGCGTTGGCCAGCACCACGTTCTGCGCGTAGTTGTTGCGCAGCACCAGGCGGCCGACCTCGTCGGTCATCTCGGCCAGCAGGACGTTGCGCTGCTTGACCGTCATGTCGCCCTCGGCGACGACCTGGTTGAGCAGGATCTTGATGTTGACCTCGTGGTCCGAGGTGTCCACACCCGCCGAGTTGTCGATCGCGTCGGTGTTGATCCAGCCGCCGGTGCCCTCCGGGCCGCCGGTGGCCGCGTACTCGATGCGGCCGAGCTGGGTGCAGCCGAGGTTGCCGCCCTCGCCGATGACCCGCGCCCGGACCTGCTCGCCGTTGACCCGGATGGCGTCGTTGGCCTTGTCGCCGACCTCGGCGTTGGTCTCGGCGGAGGCCTTGACGTAGGTGCCGATGCCGCCGTTCCAGAACAGGTCGACCGGCGCCTGCAGGATGGCCTTCATCAGCTCGGCCGGGGTGAGCTTGGCCGCCTCGACGCCGAGCGCGGCCCGGACCTGCGGGGTCAGCTGGATCGCCTTCGCCGACCGGGGGAACACCCCGCCGCCGGCCGAGATCAGCGACTTGTCGTAGTCGTCCCAGGAGCTGCGCGGCAGGTCGAAGAGGCGGCGGCGCTCGGCGTACGAGGCGGCCGCGTCCGGGGTGGGGTCGAGGAAGATGTGGCGGTGGTCGAAGGCGGCGACCAGGCGGATGTGCTCGCTGAGCAGCATGCCGTTGCCGAAGACGTCGCCGGACATGTCGCCGATGCCGATGACGGTGAAGTCCTCGGTCTGGGTGTCGACGCCGAGCTCGCGGAAGTTGCGCTTGACCGACTCCCAGGCACCGCGGGCGGTGATGCCCATGCCCTTGTGGTCGTAGCCGGCCGAGCCGCCGGAGGCGAACGCGTCGCCCAGCCAGAAGCCGTACGACTCCGCGACGCCGTTGGCGATGTCGGAGAAGGTCGCGGTGCCCTTGTCGGCGGCGACGACCAGGTAGGTGTCGTCCTCGTCGTGGCGGACCACGTCGGCCGGGTGGACGACCGCGCCGCCGACCAGGTTGTCGGTGATGTCGAGCAGCGCCGAGATGAAGGTCTTGTACGAGGAGATGCCCTCGGCCAGCCAGGCGTCGCGGTCCACCGACGGGTCCGGCAGCTGCTTGGCGACGAAGCCGCCCTTGGCGCCGACCGGCACGATGACGGTGTTCTTGACCATCTGCGCCTTGACCAGGCCCAGGATCTCGGTGCGGAAGTCCTCGCGCCGGTCGGACCAGCGCAGACCGCCGCGGGCGACCTTGCCGAAGCGCAGGTGCACGCCCTCGACCTGCGGCGAGTAGACCCAGATCTCGAACGCCGGGCGCGGGGCCGGCAGGTCCGGGACGGCCTTCGGGTCGAACTTCATCGACACGTAGGAGTGCCACTCGCCGTCCGCGGCGTGCTGGAAGAAGTTGGTCCGCAGGGTGGCCTTGATGAGGTTCAGGAAGGAGCGCAGGATGCGGTCCTCGTCCAGCGAGACGACCTCGTCGAGCGCGCCGGTCAGCTCCTCCAGGATGCCCTCGGTCAGCTCCAGGGCACCCGACCGGTGGCTCGGGCTCAGCCGGGCCTCGAACAGGTTGACCAGCAGGCGGGTGGTGTGGGTGTTGTTGCGGAGCGCGTCCTCCATGTAGTCCTGGGAGAACGTGGAGCCCGCCTGGCGCAGGTACTTGGCGTACGCGCGGAGCATCATCGCCTGGCGCCAGGTCAGCCCGGCGGTCAGCACCAGCTCGTTGAAGCCGTCGTTCTCGGCCTTGCCGGTCCAGGTGGCGGCGAAGGTCTCCTGGAAGCGCTCGCGGGCCTCGTCATTGAGGTCGGTGGCCTCGCGCAGCCTCAGGCCGAAGTCGTAGACCCACGCGGTGGTGCCGTCGGAGCGGCGCAGCGCGTACGGGTGCTCGTCGAGCACCTCGACGCCCAGGCGCTGGAGCACCGGCAGGACCTCGGTGAGCGAGATCGGGCCGCCGACCCGGTAGATCTTGAAGCGGCGCTCGTCGTCGCCGGCGCCGACCGGCTGGTACAGGTTGAGGCGGAAGTCGCCCGCGCCGTGCAGCGACTCGATCTGCTTGATGTCGGAGACAGCGGTGCGCGGCGGGAAGTCGGCGCGGTAGCCGTCGGGGAAGGCGTTGGCGTACTTGTGGCCGAGCTCGGCGGCCCGCTCCTCGCCCAGCTCCAGGTGCAGCTGGTCGTGGAAGCCGTCCATCCAGAACCGGGCGGCCTCGGCCAGGCGGTTCTCGATCCGCTCGATGTCGGAGTCGGTGAGCCGGGGCAGCTCGGTGCCCGGGGCGACCCGGACCACGAAGTGCAGGCGGGTCAGCACCGACTCGGTGGCGTACACCGTGTAGTCGATGGTGGCGCCGTTCAGCTCTTCCTTGAGGATGTCGGTGAGCAGCAGCCGGATCCGCGTGGTGTAGCGGTCGCGCGGCAGGTAGATGAAGGCGGAGAAGTAGCGCCCGTACTCGTCCTGGCGCAGGAAGAGGCGCAGCTTACGGCGCTCCTGCAGGTAGAGCACGCTGGTGGCGATGGAGAGCAGCTCGGAGGCCGGGGTCTGGAAGATCTCGTCCCGCGGGAAGGTCTCCATGATCTGCAGCAGGTCGCGGCCGTCGTGGCTCTCGCTGGAGAAGCCGGACTCCTCCAGCACCGCCTGGACCTTGCGGCGCACGACCGGGATGCGGGTGACCGACTCGGTGTAGGCGGCGGAGGAGAACAGGCCGAGGAAGCGGCGCTCGCCGATCGGCTCGCCGGCGGCGTTGAACTTCTTCACGCCGACGTAGTCCAGGTAGGCCGGGCGGTGCACGGTGGCGCGGCTGTTGGCCTTGGTCAGGACGAGCAGCTTCTTCTCGTGGGCCTTGGCGCGCACCGGCGCGGAGAGCCGGCCGAAGGCCTCGCTGACCGAGTGGTGGCGGTCGTCGTGGCTGTGCGGGTCGGAGCGCAGGATGCCGAGGCCGGTCCCGGCGACGGCCTTGAGGACCTCCTCGCCCTCGTGCTCGACCAGGTCGTACTCGCGGTAGCCGAGGAAGGTGAAGTGGTCGTCGGCGAGCCAGCGCATCAGCTCCCAGGCCTCGCCGACCTCCTGCTCGGGCAGGCCGGCCGGGGGCTCCTCGGCCAGCTCGTCGGCCAGGCGCAGTGCGCTCTCGCGCATCTTGCTCCAGTCCTCGACGACCTCGCGGACGTCGCCGAGCACGCGGCGCAGGTTGCCTTCGATGGTGCGCAGGTCGTCGCGGTCGGTCTCGCGGTCGACCTCGATGTGCATCCACGACTCGACGGTCGCGTCGGCCGGCCACTCGGTGCCGGCGGCCTGGCTGCGGGAGCAGGCGTCGACGTCCAGGATCTCCAGCAGCTTGCCGGTGATGTCGCGGCGGACGACCAGCTGGGGGTGGATCACCAGGTGGATCGCGCGGTCCTGGCGGGACAGCTCGTTGGTCACGGAGTCGACCAGGAACGGCATGTCGTCGGTGACCACCTCGACCACCGTGTGGCCGCAGGACCAGCCGTTCTCCTCGACCGAGGGGGTGTACACCCGCACCTCGGCGGTGCCCTGCGGGCGCTTGAGGCCCAGGCGGTAGTGGGAGGCGGCCGCGCCGTAGACGTCGACCGGGTCGGATTCGACCAGGTCCTCGGGCGCGGTGTGGAGGTAGTAGTGGTGCAGGTACGCGGTCAGAGCGCCGTTGCTCAGACCCTCCCCCGGCGCCGCTCCCCCCACCTGGCTGTTCTCAGCGGCTGCGGCTGCCTTCTTGAGCAGTTCGGCCTTGGCTGCGTCCAGCTTGGTCTGCATGACTTCTTGGCTCCTGTCGCGCGCCGTTGCGTGACTCGGTGGTGTGTGGATGTACACCGACGGGTCAGCCGCAATCCTGCCGCACCATCCGACTGAAAGGGGCTCATGACGCGCATGAAACGTCCTCCCAGTGGGTAGGACGACACGTTCGTCCTGCAAGCCACCCGACGACGCCAGCCAGCCTAACCGGATCAATCGAAGGTGCACAGGGACAGGGAGGCGCAAACCTGCAGGATGTCGGGTCCGTCCTGGACAGCATGTCCAAACCGGAGGCTCGTGTTCACTCTCAGCCCATGTGCGGGTAACGGTGCCGGGTCGGCGGGACGAAGGACTCCTTGATCGAGCGGGCCGAGGTCCACCGCAGGAGGTTCTGCGCGGCGCCGGCCTTGTCGTTGGTGCCGGAGGCCCGGCCGCCGCCGAAGGGCTGCTGGCCGACCACGGCGCCGGTCGGCTTGTCGTTGATGGAGAAGTTCCCGGCGGCGAAGCGCAGCTCCTCGACGGCCTGTGCGATGGCGTAACGATCCTGCGCGATCACCGAGCCGGTCAGGCCGTACGGGGCACCGCCGTCCACCCGGCGCAGCACGTCGTCCCAGCGGGAGTCCTCGTACACGTGGACGGCCAGGATCGGGCCGAAGTACTCGGTCCGGAAGATCTCGCCCCGGTGGTCGGAGGAGACCAGGACGGTGGGCCGGACGAACCAGCCGATCGCGTCGTCGTACTGCCCGCCGGCCGCCAGCTCGATCGTCGGGTCGGCCTTGGCGCGGTCGATGGCCGCCCGGTTCCGCTCGAAGGCGCGCCGGTCGATCAGGGCGCCCATGAAGTTGGACAGGTCGGTGACGTCGCCCACCGCGAGCGCGTCCACCTCGGCCAGGAACTCCTCCTTGATCTTCTGCCAGAGGCTGCGCGGCAGGTAGGCGCGGGAGAGCGCGGAGCACTTCTGGCCCTGGTACTCGAAGGCGCCGCGGACCAGCGCGGTCCGCAGGATCTCCGGGTCGGCCGAGCGGTGGGCCAGCAGGAAGTCCTTGCCGCCGGTCTCGCCGACGATCCTCGGGTACGTGCGGTAGCCGCCGATGTTGGCGCCGATCGTCTGCCACAGCGACTGGAAGGTGGCGGTGGAGCCGGTGAAGTGCAGCCCGGCGAGCGCCGGGTCGGCCAGCGCGACCGGGGAGACCTGCAGGCCGTCGCCGGTGACCAGGTTGATCACCCCGGGCGGCAGGCCGGCCGCCTCCAGCAGCCGCATCAGGTGGTGGGCGGCGAGGGTCTGGGTCGGCGCGGGCTTCCAGACCACGGTGTTGCCCATCAGCGCGGGCGCGGTCGGCAGGTTGCCGGCGATCGCGGTGAAGTTGAACGGGGTGACCGCGTAGACGAAGCCCTCCAGCGGGCGGTGGTCGGTGCGGTTCCACACGCCGGGCGAGGAGATCGGCTGGTCGGCCAGGATCTGCCGGGCGAAGTGGACGTTGAACCGCCAGAAGTCGATCAGCTCGCAGGCGGAGTCGATCTCGGCCTGCTGCACGGTCTTGGACTGGCCGAGCATGGTGGCCGCGTTGAGCGTCTCCCGCCACGGCCCGGCGAGCAGGTCGGCGGCGCGCAGGAAGACCGCCGCGCGGTCGTCGAAGGAGAGCGAGCGCCACTGCCGCCCGGCGGCCAGCGCCGCGTCCACCGCCGCCCGGGCGTCCTCCCGGGTGGCGTTGCCGAGCACGCCGAGCTTGGCCGCGTGGTGGTGCGGCTGGACGACCTCGATCCGCTCGCCGCCGCCGAAGCGCTGCTCGCCGCCGATGGTCATCGGCAGCGCGACCTGTTCGGCGGCCAGCTCGTCCAGCCGCCGGACCAGCCGGTCCCGCTCCGGGCTGCCGGGCGCGTACCCGTACACCGGCTCGTTGACCGGGGTCGGCACCTCGGTGACTGCGTCGATGGGCATGGCGGCTCCGTCCTGCTGACTGCTCGGCTGTCGCTCCAGCCTGACCAGCGACGGCCCGATCCGCCCGCTCAGACACGCGGACGGCGGACGTGGTGCCCGCCACTGCGGCCCCGCCCGGACGGGCTCAGCGGGTGAGCCGGCCCGCCAGCTCGACCGCCTCGGCCAGGGTGTCCACCACCGGGACGCCGACCGGCTCCAGCTTCTCCCGGGTGTGCGAACCGCCGGTGTACAGCACCGCCCGCGCGCCCGCGCTCAGCGCCGCCAGGGCGTCGTCCGCGGCGTCGCCGATGAGCACCGTACGGGCCGGGTCCACCTCCTCGCCGAGCGCGGCCAGGTGCCGCACCAGGTGCTCCGCCTTCTGCCCGCCGGCCGGGCCGCTGCGACCGTCGACCCGCAGGAAGTGCCCGGTCAGGCCGAAGGTGTCGACCAGCGGCACCAGCTTGTCGTGCACGTACAGCGACAGCAGCGACTGGCTGTGCCCGGCCGCCTGCCAGTCGGCCATCAGCTCGCGTGCGCCGTCGGTCAGCCCGCAGGCCAGGCTCAGCTCGTGGTAGCGGTCGTGGAAGGCGTCGTCCAGGGTCTGCCACTCCTCCGTCGAGGGCTCCCGGCCGAGCAACCGCTGGTAGAAGCGCGGGATCGGGATCTCGTACTGCTCGCGGTACTCCTGCAGGCTCATCGGCCCGACGCCGATGGTCGCGAAAGCGGCGTTGCTCGCCCCGAGCACCGCCTCCATGTCATGGAAGAGCGTGCCGTTCCAGTCCCAAACGATGTGAGTGCGCACGGGGACCAACGGTAACGCCGGTGTCGAGCGGCACCAAGGAGTGCGGTGTCGGGAGTGCGGTGGCGCACGATCCGGCAGGGCCACCGGGAGGACGGCCGATTTCCTCCAACCCCCTTGCACCCCAACGACATCCGATGGGGCATGCTCTCCCCGGGGGCACCATCGGGGAGGGGCACTGTTGACGACGACCGGCACGATCGACGGGACCGGCGGACCGCCGCCACCGGCCACCGGGTCCCGCACCGCGCGGCGGCGGCGGGTGCTGCTGGGGGTGACGCTGGGCGCCGCGCTGGTGGCGGTGGGCGGGGTGGGGGCGGCGACGCTGGTGAAATCCCCGGCCGAGCGGGCCGCGGGGACCGCGCCGCCGCCGAACAGCCTGCTCACCGCGCCGGTGGTCAGCCAGGTGCTGACGCCCTCGTTGGCCGCGCGCGCGGTGGTGTACCCGCCGGCGCAGTACAACGTGGTCCCGGTCGCCGCCTCACCCGAGGTGACCGGGCTGTTCGTCTCCGGGCTGGGCGTGAAGGCGGGCGACACCGTCGCGGCCGGGAAGCTGCTCGCCGAGGTGTCCGGGCAGCCGCTGTTCGCCCTGCCCGGGCCGGTGCCCGCGTACCGCGACCTCAAGCCGGGCAGCACCGGCCCCGACGTGACCGAACTCCAGTCCGCACTGGCCGGGTTGGGGTACGGGAGCGGCGGCGACGACCAGGGCTCGTACGGGCCCGGCACCGCCGCCGCGGTATCAGCCTTCTACCGCGGGCTCGGCTACCCGGCGCCGACCACCGGCGCCACCACCCAGCAGGCCGTGGACACCGCGCAGAAGGCGGTCGACGCCGACCAGCAGACGGTGGACGGCCTCCTCGCGCAGAAGCAGGCCGCCGGCGTCCGGCCCGCCCAGCCGGCGCAACCCGCGACCACGCCCGCCCAGGGCCCCCAGCCGGCCCAGCCCGCCGCCCCCGCTCCCGCTCCCGTCGGCGACCTCGACCGGCAACTCGCCGACGCCCGGAAGCAGTTGGCCGCCGACCGGACCGTCCTCGGCAAGGCCAGGGCCGTCAACGGCCCGATGGTCCCGGCCGCCCACGTGCTGTTCCTGCCGGCCCTGCCCGCGAGCGTCACCGCCGTGAACGGCGCGGTCGGCTCGCCGGTTTCCGGCACCCTGCTGTCGCTCACCAGCGGCGGCCTGGCCGTCACCGGCCTGCTGACCCCGGCCCAGGCGGCCGGCGTGAAGCCGGGCATGGCCGTCGAACTCCTCGCCGAGGACACCGGCACCACCCTCCCCGGCACCGTCGCCGAGCTCGGCGCCCCGGCCACCGCGCCCCCGGCCGGCAAGGTGATCACCCTCGGCGGCGCGGCGGCGGCCGGCGGGGGCTCCGGTCCCGGCCAGCCCGGCGCAGTCCAGCCCGGCGCAGCGGGCCCGGCCGCCGGAGCGCCCAACAACCAGCCCGGCGGCCAGAGTTACGTCCCGGTCTCGATCACCCCGGACACCCCGCTGCCCGCTGCCCTGAACGGCAAGAACGTCCGGCTCACCGTCCTCAAGGCCAAGGCGGGCGCCCCCGTCACCGCCGTCCCGATCGCCGCGATCTCCACCGACGCGGCGGGCCGGACCTCCGTCACCCGGGTGGACACGTCCGGGAACCGCACCACCGTCCCGGTCACCACCGGCGTCACCGCGGACGGCCTGGTGGCCGTCACCCCGGCGGACGGCGCCGCGCTGCGCGTCGGCGACCAGGTGGTGGTCGGCAAGTGAGCCCCGCACCGCCCGTCATCGCCCTGCACGGCGTCGGCCGCACCCACCCCGGCCGCCCGCCCGTGGTCGCCCTGCACCCCACCGACCTGACCGTCCACCGCGGCGAGTACCTGGCCGTGACCGGCCCGTCCGGCTCCGGCAAGTCCACCCTGCTGCACCTGCTCGGCCTGCTCGACACCCCCACCACCGGCCGCTACGAACTGGACGGCCTCGACACCGCCGGCCTGCGTGACAAGGACCGCGCCACCCTGCGCGGGCACCGGATCGGCTTCGTCTTCCAGTCCTTCCACCTGCTCCCGCACCACACCGCCGAGGAGAACGTCCTCCTCGCCCAGGTCTACAACCGCACCCCGCGCCGCACCCGCCGCGCCGCCGCCCTGGCGGCACTGCGCCTGGTCGGCCTCGGCCACCGCACGGACGCCCTGCCCGGCACCATGTCCGGCGGCGAGCGCCAGCGGGTGGCGATCGCCCGCGCCCTGGTGAACCGGCCCAGCCTGCTGCTGTGCGACGAGCCGACCGGCAACCTGGACTCGGCCAACGCCGGGGCGGTGCTGACGCAGTTCGACGTCCTGCACGCGCAGGGCTTCACCCTGGTGGTGATCACCCACGACCCGTCCGTGGCCGCCCGCGCCGAACGCCGGGTGACCATCCGCGACGGCGTGCTCGGCGAGATCGAAGCCGTCCGGGCGGGCGGAGCTCCCCGGTGATCCGCCCCCGTAGCGCGCTCCCCGAGCCGCCCTCCCGGCTCGGCCCCCGCGACCTGCTCTCCGAGGCGCTGTCCGGCATCCTCCAGCGCCCCGGCCGCTCGGTGCTCACCATGCTCGGCACCGTGCTCGGCGTCGGCGCCTTCGTCGCCGTCCTCGGCCTGACCGCGACCGCCACCGGCCAGATCGGCGAGCGGTTCAGCCTCACCAAGGCCACCACCGTCACCGTGACCGACCTGCCGCGCACCGACGGCGTCGCCCCCGGTACCAACCCGCCGAGCGACTTCCCCGCCGACGCCGACCGCCGGATCGCCGCGATCGACGGCGTACGGGCCGGCGGCGTCTGGTGGCCGGTGCCCGGCGCCCCGACGCTGTCCAGCCGCCCGGACGGCCCCGACGAGGGCACCGGGCTCTCCCTGCTCGCGGCCACCCCGGGCGCGGTCGCCGCGATGGAGCCGACCCTGACCGCCGGGGTCACCCTGGACGAGTTCGTCCAGGACACCGCACAGCCGGTGGCGCTGCTCAGCGAGGCCGCCGCCAAGCGCCTCGGGGTGAGCCGCCTGGACGCCCAGCCGGCCGTCTTCATCGACCGCGTCCCGTACACCGTCGTCGGGATCTACGCGGACGTCCAGCGCCGGCCGGGCGCCCTGCTCGGCCTGATCATCCCGGCCGCCACGGCGCTGGAGCGGTACGGCAACCCGCCCGCGCAGCCGGAGCACGGCGCCCAGGGGCTGGTCGCCACCCGGATCGGCGCGGCGCCCGTGGTGGCGGCCCAACTCCCGCTCGCGCTGCGGCCGGACACCCCGAACGCGTTCACCGTCGTCCCGCCGCCGGACCCGCACAGCCTGCAGGACACGGTGACCTCCGACCTGACCGGGCTGTTCCTGGCACTGGCCGGGATCTGCCTGCTGGCCGGCGCGGTCGGGATCGCCAACACCACGCTGGTCGCCGTCCTGGAGCGGACCCAGGAGATCGGCCTGCGCCGCTCCCTGGGCGCCCGCACCGGCCACATCGCCGCCCAGTTCCTGACCGAGTCGACGGCCCTCGGCACCCTCGGCGGCCTGATCGGCACCGGCCTCGGCGTGCTGACCGTGATCGGCGTGGCCGCCGCCCGCGAGTGGACGGCCGTCCTGCCACCGGCCACCACCCTGCCCGCCCCGCTGATCGGCACCGCCGTCGGCCTGCTGGCCGGCCTCTACCCGGCCCTGCGCGCGGCCCGCACCGACCCGCTGAGAGCCCTCAGGAGCACCTAGCGTCTGCGCCTGGAGTCCGGGGTCTGGGGTCCGCACCGCGACGGCGGCGGCCGGCGGCCGCCGCCGTCATGCCTGTCCCAACAGCCTCTCGGCTGTGCTCCCGGGGCCGCCGGGGCCGCCGCTCAGGCGAACAGGGCGGGGATCTCCTGGGTCGCGAACCAGAGCAGGTCGTGGTCCTCGGCGCCGTCCACGGTGAACTGGGCGTCCTGGTCGCCCGCGTCGGCCGCGGCCACCGCCGCCACCGCGGCGGCGACGTCCGTGACCACCTCGTCGTCGGACACGTCCGCGTGCACCGCGGCCGCCTTGGCCAGCCGCACCGGGCCGGCCAGCACCACCCGGCCGAGCGAGGCCTGGTCCTGGTACTCGTCGCCGGGGAACGGCCGCACGGACGCGTCGGCCACGTCCAGCGCCACCACGACCCGACGGCGCGGGGCGTCCGGGTCGGCGGCCAGCAGCCGCAGCGAGGACTGCGCGGCCCGGTTGAGCGCCGCGTACTCCAGTTCCTCGATGTCGTCGCTGACGTACCACTCGCGCAGCGCGGGGGTCACGGCGTACGCCGCGGACTGCTCCAGGGCGCCGCCCTCGTGCGCCGCCGCCAGGCCGGTCAGGGTGGTGGGCACGTACACGCGCATCGGTGGCACTCTCCGGTTCGGTCCAGCGGGCTTGGTCCAGCGGAACGGATTCTCCAGCGCCCCAAGAATAAGCTCCGCCGGGCTCCCGTGATCACCCCCGGTCCGGGCCCGGTCACCGTGCGGCCCGCAGCGCCTCCCGGCTGGTGCGCAGCGCGCTCTCCAGGACCGCGCCGCGACGGGCCGGGTCCATCATGTTCGGGCCCATCACCGCCAGGTCCGCCAGGGTCGGCGCGAGGAGCCGGACCCGGACGCCCTCGGCCCGCAGCAGCGCGGCCTCGCGCAGCAGCTGCCGGGTGACGGCCCGGCGGTAGCGGCTGACCAGCTGGGCCAGCACGCCGCGCGGGCGGTCCCGGGCGCGCCACTCGCGCAGCGCGGCCAGGGTGTCGCGCCCGCGCCCGGCCGGCCCGGCCCCGTCGGCCCGGCCGCCCCGCCCGGGCCCGGGGTCCAGCCGCAGGGCCATCGGGGCCAGCACGTAGACCTCGTCCAGGCCGCGGCCGAGCATCAGGTCGGCGTTGGTGGCCGACCAGCAGCCGCCGTCCACGTACGCCGAACCGTCCAGGCGCACCGGCGCGAACCAGCCGGGGATGGCGCAGGAGGCCATCACGGCGTCGGCGACCGCGACCGCCGGGGCGTCCGGGTCGCCGAAGACCACCCGGTGGCCCCTGCGGTAGTCCACGGCGGCCACCCGCAACAGCGAGCCCGCACCCGCGCCCGGAACGCCGGGGCCCGGGACGTCAGGATCCGGGTCCAGGGCCGCCGGGTCCGGGTCCGGGTCCGGCCAGCCGACCGGGCCGAGCAGGCCGCGCACCAGCTCGCCGACCGGCGCCAGCGAGCCCCGGCCGTGCGGCGCCATCGCCGAGACCATGGTCAGCAGCGGGAACTCGCGCGGGTGCCGGACGGCGTCGCGCAGCAGGCCGGGCGAGCCGATGCCGGCCCGGGGCCTGGGCGGCAGCGCACCGCCGGCCGCGGTGTCGTAGTCGAAGGCGAGCCCGGCCAGCGGGCCGTCCGTGACCGGCAGCCCGCGCTGGTGGTCGCACAGGTGCTCGGGGCGGACGCCGCCGGACAGCATCGCGGCGAGGATCGCGCCCGCCGAGGTGCCGAGCAGGAGGTCGGACTCGCCGGGTTGCCGCCCGGTGGCCTCCTCGACGGCGCAGAGCGCGCCGACCGTCCAGGCCGCGCCGAGCATCCCGCCGCCGCCCAGGACCAGGCCGCGCCGGGGTGCGCCCCCGGCGCGCGGGGTGGCGCCCGCGACCGCCGGGGCCGGCACTCCCGCTGCCGCCCGTGCCGTCGTCATACCGCTCGTCGTCATACCGCCCGCCCGTCGTCCTGGGGGGGCGTCTGCCCGCTCCCCGCGGTTCTCCGGTCAGGCTCCGATGGTGCGCGCCGGACCGGGCCGGCGCAACGCGGCGACCGGGCGCCGACCACCCGGTCCGCCCAGTCGGAACGTCCCCTTTCGGGCCGTACGCACCGCCCCCGGGCGTCAACCGGGTGCCGTGCGGCCACCGCTCCGACCCTTCGTCGCACTGGTCGAGTCATCCGGATAGGTGAACCGCAACGCAGGCTCCGGCCGCCCCGAATAGCCGTTGCCGCCCCGCGGCCGGCGCCACCAGCCTGGACCCGTCCGTACCCGCACCACCATGTCGAGGAGCCGCCGTGACCGCCCACCTCTCCGCCCGTCCGCCCCGCCGCCCGCGCACCGCCCACGGCGCCTGCGACCCGGCCGGGCGCCTCCCCCGGCACCCGCGCGCCGCCTGCGGCGGCGTCCCCGGACCCGGCTCAGGCGCAGGCTCCGGCTCAGGGCCCGGCTCAGCGCCCGGTTCAGGGCCCGACCCCCGGGCGCTGGCCTCCCGCTTCGCCCACCAGCTGGTCGAGGTGCTCACCGGCGCGCGGCCCTCCGGCCAGCTGATGCGGCACACCAGCCTGGACGGCTACGGGCAGCTCGCCTCGCTGGTCCGGATGGGCGCGCTGCGCCGCGGCGGGGCCACCGCCCGGCCCCGGCTCGGCCCGGTGCACGACCGCTCACCCTCGCCCGACGCGGTCGAGGCCTGCGTCCGGGTCGACCTCGGTCGGCGGCACCACATGGTGGCCTTCCGGCTGGAGCAGCGCGGCCCGGCCGGGCAGTGGCAGTGCACCGCCGTGGAGGCCCGGTGACCACCCGGGAGCGGGGAACGGCGCAGGGCGCCGCCCCCGTCCGGGAGCGGCGCCCTGCGCGGCGTCCTGCCTGGTGTCCCGGGGCCCGCTCGGGCCCCGCGGACGGCTCAGCCCTTGCGGCGGCGGCCCTTGGCCGACTTGGCGGCCTTGCGACGCTCGGCGCGGGTCATCCCGTCGCCCTCGTCCTCCGGCGCGAGGTCCTCGAAGTCGCCCTCGACCACACCGCCGCCGACCTCCACCGAGGGGGCCGTGTAGTGCAGCCGCTGCGGCTTCGGGGCCTCCAGGCCCTTGGCCTTGATCTCCGGGCGGGAGGCGTCCTTCTCCAGCTTGTCGAGCACCACCTGGGCGTCCTCGACCGGGACCTCCTCGACCTGCTGCTCGACCTGGACCTCCAGGTTGAACAGGTAGCCGACGGACTCCTCCTTGATGCCCTCCATCATCGCGGTGAACATGTCGAAGCCCTCGCGCTGGTACTCGACCAGCGGGTCGCGCTGCGCCATGGCCCGCAGGCCGATGCCCTCCTGGAGGTAGTCCATCTCGTAGAGGTGCTCGCGCCAGCGGCGGTCCAGCACCGACAGCACGACCCGGCGCTCCAGCTCGCGCATGATCTCCTCGCCGAGCTGGTCCTCGCGGGCGCCGTACTGCGCCTGGATGTCCTCCTGGACGACCTTGACCAGGAACTCGGGGGTCAGGCCGGCCGAACCGCCGACCTCCTCCTCCAGCTCCGCCAGGTCGAGGGTGATCGGGTAGAGCTGCTTGAGCGCGGTCCAGAGCTTGTCCAGGTCCCAGTCGTCCTCGAAGCCCTCGCCGGTGGCCGCCTTGACGTAGGCCTCGACGGTGTCGTCCATGAAGTGGCCGACCTGCTCCTGCAGGTCCTCGCCCTCCAGCACGCGGCGGCGCTCGCCGTAGATGACCTCGCGCTGACGGTTGAGCACCTCGTCGTACTTGAGGACGTTCTTGCGGATCTCGAAGTTCTGCTGCTCGACCTGGGTCTGCGCGGAGGCGATCGCGCGGGTGACCATCTTGGACTCGATCGGCACGTCCTCGGGCACGTTGGCCATCGAGAGCACGCGCTCGACCATGCCGGCCTTGAACAGGCGCATCAGGTCGTCGCCCAGCGACAGGTAGAAGCGGGACTCGCCCGGGTCGCCCTGACGGCCGGAGCGGCCGCGCAGCTGGTTGTCGATCCGGCGGGACTCGTGCCGCTCGGTGCCGAGGACGTAGAGGCCGCCGGCCTCCTTGACCTCGTCCTGCTCGGCCTTGACCGAGGCCTTGGCCTTCTCCAGGGCGGCCGGGAAGGCGGCCTCGTACTCGTCCGGGGTGTCCGTCGGGGTGAGCCCGCGCTGCGCCAGCTCGGCGGCGGCCAGGTGGTCGGCGTTGCCGCCCAGCATGATGTCGGTGCCGCGGCCGGCCATGTTGGTGGCGACGGTCACGGCGCCCTTGCGACCGGCCTGCGCGACGATCTGCGCCTCGCGCTCGTGGTGCTTGGCGTTCAGCACCTCGTGCGGGATGCCGCGCTTGCGCAGCTCCTGCGACAGGTACTCGGACTTCTCGACCGACACGGTGCCGACCAGCACCGGCTGGCCCTTCTCGTGCTTCTCGGCGATGTCCTCGACCACGGCGGCGAACTTGGCCGGCTCCGACTTGTAGATCAGGTCGGGCTGGTCGATGCGCAGCGGCGTCTTGTTGGTCGGGATCGGCACCACGCCGAGCTTGTAGATCTGGTGGAACTCGGCGGCCTCGGTGGTGCCGGTACCGGTCATGCCCGAGAGCTTGCCGTACAGGCGGAAGAAGTTCTGCAGGGTGATGGTGGCCAGGGTCTGGTTCTCGTTCTGGACCTCCACCCCCTCCTTGGCCTCGATCGCCTGGTGCATGCCCTCGTTGTAGCGGCGGCCGGCCAGGATGCGGCCGGTGTGCTCGTCGACGATCATGACTTCGCCGTTCATGACGACGTAGTCCTTGTCCGCCTTGTACAGCTCCTTGGCCTTGATGGCGTTGTTCAGGAAGCCGACCAGCGGGGTGTTCACCGACTCGTAGAGGTTGTCGATGCCGAGGTAGTCCTCGACCCGGCTGACGCCGTCCTCCAGGATGCCGACGGTGCGCTTCTTCTCGTCGACCTCGTAGTCCCGGTCGATCTTCAGACGCTGCACCAGCTTGGCGAAGTCGGCGTACCACTTGGTCGCCTGGTCGGCCGGGCCGGAGATGATCAGCGGGGTGCGGGCCTCGTCGATGAGGATCGAGTCGACCTCGTCGACGATCGCGAAGTTGTGGCCGCGCTGGACGAGTTCGTCCTTCGACCAGGCCATGTTGTCGCGCAGGTAGTCGAAGCCGAACTCGTTGTTGGTGCCGTACGTGATGTCCATCCCGTACTGGTGCTTGCGCTCGGCGGGCGTCATGTTCCCGAGGATCACGCCGACCTCGAGGCCGAGGAAGCGGTGCACCCGGCCCATCCACTCCGAGTCGCGCTCGGCGAGGTAGTCGTTGACGGTGATCAGGTGGACGCCCTTGCCGGTCAGCGCGTTCAGGTACGCGGGCAGGGTGCCGACGAGGGTCTTGCCCTCACCGGTGCGCATCTCCGCGACGTACCCGTAGTGCAGGGCCGCGCCACCCATGAGCTGGACGTCGTAGTGCCGCTGGCCGAGCACGCGCTTGGCGGCCTCACGGACGGTGGCGAACGCCTCGGGGAGGATGTCGTCCAGGCTCTCGCCGTCCGCGAGTCGCTGCTTGTACTCGTCGGTCAGCGCGCGCAGCTCGGCGTCGGTGAGGTTGACGAAGTCCTCTTCGATGGAGTTGACCTGGGCAGCAATCCGCTGCAGCTTGCGAAGGATCTTGCCCTCGCCTGCGCGCAGGATCTTGTCGAAGACGGACACTAGAGCGGGCTCCTTGCCTGTATTGGCACTGGACGACTGCACGGCGGGTCCACCCCACCGCACGGGCCATCGTATGCGAGGAGTCCAATGCCCCGGGAGGTGCGTCAGCACGGTATTCCCGTGTCACCCCCGCGAGCACATGACCTGATAGCACCGTCCACCGGGACAAAAGGGTCGGCGGGCCGCGGAGTCGGCCGCATATTCGGATGCCCGCCCCGGATCTCCGGCGAAATAATCCGTTCATGGCAGAAATCCGCACCGAGCCGGTCATCCTCACCACCGAGCGCCTGGTTCTGCGCGCCCCGCGGGAATCGGACATCGACGCCGTCTTCGCCGCCTGCCAGGACCCGGAGATCCAGCGCTGGACGGTGGTTCCCTCTCCGTACCGGCGCGCGGACGCGGAGTTCTTCGTGCGCGATCTCGCCACCGACGGCTGGCGCACCGGGGCGAACCGGATCTGGTGCGTGTTCGAGCGCGGGTCCGGCGCCCTGGTCGGCTCCCAGGCGCTGGTCCGGCGCGAGAACGACCCGGGCTGCGCCGAGATCGGCTGGTGGGCCGCGAAGGAGTTCCGCGGCCGCGGCTACACCACCGAGGCCGCCCGCGCGGTCTCCCGCTTCGGCTTGCGCGAGCTCGGCCTGCGCCGCCTGGAGTGGCTGGCCTACGTCGGCAACGCCGGCTCCCGCGCCGTCGCCGAGCGGGTCGGCTACCGCTTCGAGGGCACGCTGCGCTCGTACGCCGAGCAACGCGGCGTCTTCCACGACGCCTGGGTCGCCTCGCTGCTGGCCTCCGACCAGGACTGAGGGACGGGCCCGGGGCCGTTGTCGGTGCCCCGGGCTACGCTCGCCGGCATGACCGCCGCAGCCGCGCACAGCTCTCCCGTCCTCACCCTGAGCGCCGACGACGCCCGCCGGATCGCCCTGCGCGCCCAGGGGTTGCTCGGCGCGCCCGACCGCCGGGCCGGGGTGCGCGGGGTGCTGCGGCACCTGGGCGCCGTCCAGTTGGACACCATCTCGGTGCTCGCCCGCTCGCACGAACTGGTGCCGTACGCCCGCCTCGGCGCGGTCGGCCGCCCGGCGGTCGAGGCGGCCTACTGGGGCGGCGGCACGAGCTTCGAGTACTGGTCGCACGCGGCCTGCGTCCTGCCGGTCGAGGAGTGGCCGCTGTTCGCCTTCCGGCGCCGCCGCTACCGCGACCGCGGCCACCTGTGGGGCCACCAGGTCGCACCCGAGACCTACCGCCTGGTGCTCGACAAGCTGCGCGCCAAGGGCCCGTTGACCTCGACCGAGCTGGGCGGCGCCAAGAAGACCGCCGAGTGGTGGGACTGGTCCGACACCAAGATCGCGGTCGAACGGGCGCTGGCCTTCGGCGACGTGGTCTGCACCGAGCGCCGGAGCTGGAAGCGCGTCTACGCGCTGGCCGAACAGGCCGTCCCGGCCGCGCTGTTCGGGCAGGAGCGGTCGGACGAGGAGTGCGTGCGCACGCTGGTCGGCCAGGCCGGCGCCGCGCTCGGCGTGGCCACCCGGGCCGATCTGCTGGACTACCACCGCCTGCGCGCCGAGGAGTTGGACCCGGTGCTCGCCGACAGCGGGCTGGTCCCGGTCGAGGTGGCCGGCTGGGGCCCGGACGGCACCCCGGCCCCCGCCTGGGCCGACCCGGCCGCCCTGGCCACCGCCCCGCGCGGACGCCACCGCACCACGCTGCTCTCGCCGTTCGACTCGCTGATCTGGGACCGCCCGCGCACCGAGCGGATCTTCGACATGGAGCACCGGCTGGAGGCCTACACGCCCAAGCACAAGCGGGTGCACGGCTACTTCGCGATGCCGCTGCTGGCCGGCGGCCGGCTGGTCGGCCGGGTCGACCCGGCCCGCGAGGGCCGCACCCTGGTCGCCCGGCAGGTCTCGTTGACCGGCGGCCGCGGCCGGGACGCCCGGTACGTCGAGCCGCTGGCGACGGCCCTGCGCGAGGCGGCCGCCTGGGTCGGCTGCGACACGGTGCGGGTCGGGACGCTGCACGACGAGCGGCTGCGCCCGGCCCTGGAGAAGCTGCTGGCGGACGGGTGAGCCCGGCCCGGCTCACCCTATTTCGAGGATCTTCTCCCGCATCGCGTACACCACCGCCTCCATCCTGGAGTGCAGTTGGAGCTTCTCCAGGATGTTGCGCACGTGGTTCTTCACGGTGTTCTCGCTGATGAACAGCTCCTTGGCGATCTCCCGGTTGTTCATCCCGGTCGCCACCAGCTTGAGCACCTCCAGCTCCCGGTCGGTGAGCCGGGGCGCGGGCACCAGGTCCCGGTCGTCGGAACGCCGCTGGATCATCGACTTGAACTCGGTGAGCAGCTTGGAGGCCATCGACGGGCTGATCTGCGACTGCCCGTCGGCCACCGCGCGGATCGCGGTGGCGACCTCGTCGGTGGAGATCTCCTTCAGCAGGTAGCCGGTGGCCCCCGCCTTGATCGCCTCGTAGAGGTCGGCCTCCTCGTCGCTTATCGTCAGCATGATGATCTTGGTGCTCGGCGCCACGTCCTTGATCGCCGTGCAGGCCTCGATCCCGCTGCGCCGCGGCATCCGGACGTCCATCAGGATGATGTCCGGCAGCAGGTCGGCGGCCTTCAGCACCGCCTCGGCGCCGTCCCCCGCCTCGCCGACGACCTTGATGTCCTGCTCCTCGGCGAGGACGATCTCCAGCCCCCGCCGGAACAACGCGTGGTCGTCCACCACCAGCACACGGATCGGCTCACCCCGGCGCGGCGCGTACGCGGGATCCTCCTCCGGCCCCAACGGCAGCCCGGGCCCAGCCGCGGGCCCCAGCCCGAAGTGATCCCCCATCCGCTCCTCCCCCTTCGCGGGTCGTCGTGCGCCAATCATTCCACGCCCGGCAGCCGCCGAGGTCACCCTCCGGCGCCGATTCCCCCTCTTCGGGTGACCCCTCACCCCGGGACCCGACCGCGTTCGAACCACCCGGCCCCGGAACGCCGGTGACCCCGGTGGTCACGGCCACCGGGGTCACCCCTCCATCACTGCTCGGACGGTCAGTCCTCGTCGTCGGCCTCGCCGATCGCGCCGCCCGCACCACTGCCCGGCCCGGCCTGCAGATCGGTCTGCAGGTGGATGACACCGTAGTTGTAGCCGTGCCGGCGGTAGACGACGCTGGGCAGGCCGCTGTCCTTCTCCACGAAGAGGTAGAAGTCGTGGCCGACCAGCTCCATCTCGTAGAGCGCCTGGTCGAGCGCCATCGGGGCGGCCGGGTGCGTCTTCTCCCGGACCACCAGCGGGCCTTCGCCCTCCACTTCCAGGGATCCCATCATGGTCTTGCGGACGGCGCCGTTCGTCCCGCCCTCCAGCCTCGCCGGCTCGGGCAGCGCGGCCAGGGCCGCGGTCGCCTCGGCGACGCTGATGGGGGTGCGGCCGTTCGCGCCGCCCTTGTGCACCCGGCGCCGGTCTGCGGACTTGCGCAGCTGCGCGTCGAGCTTCGCCGAAGCCAGGTCGAGCGCCGCGTAGGGGTCCGCGGCGGCGGCTTCGGCCCGGATCACCGGCCCACGGGTACGGAGAGTGATCTCCACCCGCTCGGACCGGTCGGCCTGCCGCGGGTTGTGCTCCTTGGACACCTCGACGTCGAGGCTGATCACCTTGCCGTCGAACTTCTGGACCTTCTCCAGCTTCTCGGCCACGTGCTCGCGGAACCTCTTGGGCACCTCGGTCTTGCGGCCCTTGACGACGATGTCCACGCAGAACTCCGATCCCTCGTGCTGACGCCGATCCGGGTGCTACCGGATCGGGCTGAGACCCAGCTGGACCAGCCCATCCACTGCCGGCCCCCCGCCCCCGCCGCCAGCGGCGGGAAACGACTGGCCCTCACCTCACTTCCTCCCCACCAGGGACGGTTGAAACCCCCTGGAGCCTCATGGAACACCTCACAGGGAGTTTTCGCCTCCCCAGGCGAGAAGGGGGGTATGACCCGATACTGCGAGCGGGCGGTCAAGCTGTTGCACCCTGTCTACACTCCCGCGAGTGAAGTATCGGTTAATACCTGGACAACACCCCCCATACGGCGGATCCTTTGCTCACTCCCCGTGCCCGCCGCCGCCAGGAGCAGCCGTGCCACTGCCCCCCTCACCCACCCGCCGACCGTCCGCCTACGGACCGTTCGGTCACGCACTGGCCGGGCTGCTGGACGTCCTGCTCCCCGCGAACTGCGCCGGCTGCGGCAGCGAACGCACCCAACTCTGCCCGGCCTGCCGGCACGTCCTGGCCACCGCGCGGCCGGGCCCCACCCAGCTGCCCTGGGCGCACGCCGCCGCCCCCTACACCGACCCCGTCCGGCAGTTGCTGCTCGCGCACAAGGAACGCGGTGCGCTACGGCTGGCCGGCCCGCTCGGCGAGGCCCTCGGCCGGGCGGTGCGCTCCGCCCTGGGGGCACGGGCCGACACCGCGCCGCTCCTGCTGGTGCCGATGCCCTCGACCCGCGCGGCCGTCCGCGCCCGCGGCCACGACCCGACGCTGCGGCTGGCCGGAGCCGCCGCCCGCGCGCTGCGCCGGGCCGGCCTGGACGCCCGGGCCGCCGAGCTGCTGCGGCACGCCCGCCCGGTCGCCGACCAGACCGGACTGAACGCGGCGGAGCGGCGCCGCAACCTGCACGGCGCGCTCACCGTCCTGCCGCGCGCCCGGGCCCGTCTGGCGGGCCGTCACCCCGTCCTGGTGGACGACCTGGTGACCACCGGGGCCAGCCTCGCCGAGGCCGCCCGGGCGCTGGCCGCCGCCGGCCTGCCGGTCCGGGCCGGTGCCGCGGTCGCGGCCACCTCGGTGCGCCCGGCGGGCTGACCGCCGCTGCCGGCGCGTCAGCCCGCGCGCGGCGGCCCACCACCGGCCCGTACCGGCCCCGGGGCCTCCCCGTCCGGACCGGGCGTCAGCCCGCGTAGAAGAAGGACCGGGGCTTGTCGATCAGCGGGGCCTCCCGCCACTGGTTGTTGACCAGGCGGTAGGCCTTGAGCTCGCTCGGCTTGCCGTCCGCCTGCTTGACCTCCGCCATCGCGAGCACCGGCGGCGCCTGGGTCAGGCTGTCCCCGCGGGACTCCGAGGCCGCGACGGTCGTCATGCTCTCGGCGCTCTGCAGCTGGGTGTCCGTGCTCTGCGAGCCGTCGGTGCTGATGAAGTAGAGCTGCTGGGTCCGGTCGGCCTCCTTGCCCAGCACCAGGAGCTGGTCGGTCTCCGCCCAGGACACCGACGCGACGTCGGTGAGCGTGGGCGCCGCCCGGCGCAGCCCGGTGATCTTCACGGTCGGCGCCTGCGGGGTGCCGCCGTGCACCACCAGACCGAACATCAGCGAACGGATGGCCACGCCCGGGCTCTTGACCACCAAGGCCACCCGGACACCGTCCGAGGAGATCTTCAGCGACTGCACGGTCTGCCCGGCCAGCCCCTCGACCGACACGGTGTACGACTTGTTGCCGCGCACCATCACCACCCGCTGCCCCTGCTGGTTGCGGTCCACCACCCACAGGTCGCCGCGGCCGTCCCAGCTGGGCGAGGCGAAGCCGTCCTCCTTGTCCCCGGACTTCGCCGGCGAGCTGAGCACCGGGTCGCCCAGCGTCACCGCGGCGTCCGTCAGCGGCACCGAGTAGACCTGGTGGCCGTCCTCGCTGATCGCGGCGGCCTGGAGGCCGCCCCGACTGACCGCGACGGCGCCGAGCGGCGGCTTGGTGTTCGACTGGGGCCGGCCGAGGATGCCGTGGACCGGGTCGCCGGGGCGGCCCTCGTCGGTCGCCACCAGGGAGCCGTCGACCCGCTGGTAGTACTGCGTCGCGGGGGGCTGCCCGGCCAGCGCGCCCGGGCCGGTGGCCGGCACGTCGGTGCGGCTGGCGGTGCAGGAGCCGCGCCGGCCCTTCAGTTCGAGCCGCTCGACCTGGCCCTTGCCCTGGTCGGCGAGGGTGTAGAAGAGCTGGGTCGCCATCCGCCGGCAGGCCATCGGCTCGCTGACGTCCGCCTCGGCGAGCTGCACGTGGGCGACCCGACTGTCGTCGATGGTCACCCGGTCGACCCGGGCGCCGTTCGGGAAGGCCGTGCGGACCACCGGCGAGAGCCAGGTGGAGGGCCCGTCGGCCACCGCCTGGGCGGCCGAGGCCAGCGGGTCTATTCGGCGCCGCAGGTAGATCGGGTCGGCGACCAGCACCTCCTGGCCGGTGTTCCCGGAGGGCACCGCGGACGGGTCCGGCGCGGTGTAGAAGAACCGCTCGACCTGCCGGAAGCTGTTCCGGAAGTTGGTCTCGTTCATGATCACGCCGGCCGGCAGCTTGTCGATCCGCCACTCGCCGTCCTTCTCCCGGACGAAGGTGAAGTCGGACGAGACGTTGTTGTTCTGCCCGGCCACCAGCTGGTACGAGTGCTTCTCGTCGACGCTGGCGACCAGCTGCCCGCTCACCGTCACCGAGGCCAGGGTGTCCTCGTTGGTGACGTCCTGGCCGCCCGGGATGGTGGTGGACGAGAGCACCCGGATCCCGGCGTCCGGCTTCCAGGCCGCGGCGGCGCCCTCGGTGAGGTACTTGCGCGCGGTCTCGTACCCCTCGTCGGCGGTCACCGCGTCCAGGAACCCGGTCAGCAGCTCGCGCGGCTTGGCACCCTTGCCGGGTGCCACCGGGTAGACCCTGGCCTGCAGGTTCTTGTCCGCCGAGCCCTGGGACAGCTCCACCTTGGTGATGGTGCCGGAATCCGGCATGGCGGCGCAGCCGCTCGCCATCAGGGCGAGCAGCGCGCCGGTCACCGCGACGACCCGCGGCTCAGTCCTCTTGCTCGTCCCTCGCACGCTGCGACCCCTCCACGTCCGTCCCACCCATCACGTCCGGCTCCGCCGTCCGCTGTGCCACCGACGGCCGTCCGGGCGTCGGGTCCACCATGACCTGGGCACCCGTCGCCCCGTAACCGGCTCCCGCGGCCCGTACGTCCGAGGGGTCCGAGCGCGGGCCCTCGGGCATCCGGCTCCGGCCGAGGCCGGGGCCGATGTTCAGCACCCCGCCGAGCCCGCTGCCGAAGCCGGCCCCGGGGCCGAACCCGTCCGGCGCCTCCGTCGGCTCCTCGGCGACGGTCAGCGCCGTCGAGCCGACCGGGCTGATCGCCCGCCGGTACGGCATGCCGTACGTGCCCAGGCCCCGGTTGTTGCGGGAGTCCTCCGGTTCCAGCCGGAACGGCGCCCGGGAGATCTCGCCGCCGCGGGTGCGCGGCAGGGTGAGCCGGAAGTGCGAGCCGCCGCCGGGCTCGCCCCAGGCCTGGAGCCAGCCGCCGTGCAGGTGGGCGTCCTCGACCGCGATGGACAGGCCGAGGCCGGTGCCGCCGGTGGTCCGCACCCGGGACGGGTCGGCCCGCCAGAAGCGGTGGAACACCCGGGACGCCTCGCCCGGCTTGAGGCCGATGCCGTAGTCGCGCACGCCGACCGCGACCGCGCCGTCCGCCGAGCCCAGCCGGACCACCACGTCGCGGCCCTCACCGTGCTCCAGCGCGTTGACCACCAGGTTGCGCAGGATGCGCTCGATCCGGCGGGAGTCGACCTCGGCCAGCACGGGCTCGCCGTCGCCGCGGATCACGACGGTGCTGCCCTTGGCCTCGGCCAGCGGTTCCGCGGCCTCGACCACCCGGCCGACGATCTCCCGCAGGTCGACCGGCTCGGCGTCCAGGATCGCGGCGCCGGCGTCGAAGCGGCTGATCTCCAGCAGGTCGGCGAGCAGCGACTCGAACCGGTCCAGCTGGCCCTGCAGCAGCTCCGCCGAGCGGGCCGCCATCGGGTCCAGGTCCTCGCGGCTGTCGTAGATGAGGTCGGCGGCCATCCGGACGGTGGTCAGCGGGGTCCGCAGCTCGTGCGAGACGTCCGAGACGAAGCGCCGCTGCACCCGGGACAGCTCCTCCAGCTGGCGGATCTGCGCCTGCAGGGCGTTGGCCATCCGGTTGAACGACTCCCCGAGGCGGGCGATGTCGTCCGTCCCGGTCACCTTCATGCGCTCTTCCAGGTGCCCGTCGGCGAGCCGCTCGGAGATCCCGGCGGCCATCCGGACCGGGGTGACCACCTGGCGCACCACGACCCAGGCGATGCCGCCCATCAGGATCACCACGAACACGCCGGCGGTCGCCAGGGTGCCGGTGATCAGGTTGAGGGTGTCGGTCTCCTGGCCGAAGGAGAACACGTAGAACATCTGGTAGCTGGTCCCGGCCGGGCCGATGAACTGCATGCCGAGGGCCAGCCCGGGCTCGGACTTGACGCTGCTCTCGGGCGAGCGGTGGATCCGGGTCGGCTGGTCGAACATCTGGCCGGGCTCGGAGAGGAGCTTGGCCCGCAGGGCGTCCGGGATGCTGCTGGGCTGGATGTCGCCGGAGTAGCGCGGCGCGAAGCCGGCGGTGTCCGGGACGACGGCGCCGCTGCCGGGGGCCATCGCGATCACCGAGTAGACGGTCTGCCCGCTCCCGGCGAGGTCGTTGACCTGCCGCAGCAGCCAGGTGCCGGTCTCGTCGACGGTCGGATCGGCGGTGCCGCGCAGCTTCTGGTCCCGGGCCTCGTCGATCTTCTTCTGCTCGACCTGGAAGCCGATCCTGGCCTGCGCCCGGGCAGCGTCCATCTTGGTGTCGAGCAGGCCGTTGCGCACCTGCGCCACCACGACCACGCCCAGCACCAGGACCACCGCGATGGACGCCAGCAGGGACACCGCGACCACGCGCAGCTGGATCGACCGCCGGTACAGCGCGGTCACCCGGTGCGCGGGACGGCGCAGCTGACGCTTGGCCAGTCCGGCCAGGCCGGAGGGACCGCGCCGACGGCGGGTGGTCGAACTCAGTACGTCCCCGCGCACGGCTCCGGCCCCGTCGGTCGCGGTACCCGACGGGGTCTCGTCAGCCCGGTCCGTCACGTCAGCTGGGTCCGGCCTTGTAGCCGACGCCGCGGACGGTCACCACGATCTCGGGGCGCTCCGGGTCCTTCTCGATCTTGGAGCGGAGGCGCTGGACGTGGACGTTGACCAGGCGGGTGTCCGCCGCGTGGCGGTAGCCCCAGACCTGCTCCAGCAGCACCTCGCGGGTGAACACCTGCCAGGGCTTGCGGGCCAGCGCGACCAGCAGGTCGAACTCCAGCGGGGTCAGCGGGATGCCCCGGCCGTCCCGCTTCACCGAGTGGCCGGCCACGTCGATCACCAGGTCGCCGATGGTCAGCTGCTCCGGCGTCGGCTCCTCGGCGCGACGCAGCCGGGCACGCACCCGGGCCACCAGCTCCTTGGGCTTGAACGGCTTGGTGACGTAGTCGTCGGCACCGGACTCCAGGCCCACCACCACGTCGACCGTGTCGGTCTTCGCGGTCAGCATGACGATCGGAATGCCCGACTCCGCCCGGATCTGCCGGCAGACGTCGATGCCGTCCCGACCGGGCAGCATCAGGTCGAGCAGGACCAGATCGGGCTTGGTCTCCCGGAACGCGGCTAGCGCCTTGTCCCCATCCGCGACGAAAAACGGCTCAAAACCCTCACCACGCAGCACGATGCCGAGCATCTCGGCCAGTGCGGAGTCGTCATCAACGACGAGGACGCGTCCCTTCATGCGTCCATCCTCTCATTACCGGATTGTGACCTGCCGCACAGCAGTGCCATTGCTCCAGTTCGGCCAACTCCCCCGCCGGTGCATTCCGGCCATACCGGGCGAATGACCCCGGTCGGAACGCCTCCGAACCGTCCGCGGCCCACCGACCGACCCACGGTGACCCCCCGTGGCCGATCAGCGACCGGATCGCCCTGGGGCCTCCTCCGGCCCCATGGCACGATTGGCGCTGCGTGCGGGCGGAAGATCCGTCCGGAGCCGCGCCCACGACGCCCCTCCGAGGAGCAGTGATGACCGACACTCCGGGCTGGGCCTCGCCCAGCTCGTCCGAGCCACCCCGCGACGGCGTCCGGCCCCCGGCCGACACGCCCGCCGCCGTGCCCGGGCCGTCGGCACCACCGCAGGCCACCCCCGGCTGGACCGGCCAGTACGGCCAGAACAACCAGTACGGCCAGAACAACCAGCACGGTCCGTACGACCAGTACGGCCGGCCGCAGTGGGGCCGACCGTCCCCCGGCGGCCGACCCCCCTACGGCTGGGACGTGCCGCACAGCCCCCGGCCCGGGGTCATCCCGCTGCGCCCGCTCGGCGTCGGCGAGCTGCTCGACGGCTCCGTCAACACCGTCCGCCGGCACTGGCGGACGGTGCTCGCGCTCTCGCTCGGCATCGCCGTGGTCGCCCAGGGCGGGACCGTCCTGGTGGACCTCCTGGTCAGGGGCAAGACCGGCGCCGCCACCCAGACCCTGCGGCTGCTCGCCGCCATGCCGCTGCAGCTGCTGCTCGACGTGCTCGCCGCCGCACTCCTCACCATCGTCGTGAGCCGGGCCGTCCTCGGCCGCTCCGCGACCGCCGGGGAGGCCTGGCGCGACGCCCGGCCGCGGCTCCTGCAGCTGCTCGGGCTCACCCTGCTCACCCTCCTGATGGGCCTCGGCGTGGGCCTGCTCGGCTTCGCCCCGCTGATCGGTTACCGCGCCGGCGGCGCCGCCGAGCCCGCGACCGCCGGGCTGCTGTTCCTCGTCGGCCTGCTGACCCTGCCGGTCGCCGCCTGGCTGTGGATCCGCTACAGCCTGGCCGCCCCCGCGCTGATGCTGGAGAAGCAGGGCGTGGCCACCGCGCTGTCGCGCTCCCGGCGCCTGGTCCGCGGCTCCTGGTGGCGGATCTTCGGCATCACCCTGCTGAGCAAGGTGCTGTCGCTGGTCGTCGCGGTGGTCATCGCCGTCCCGTTCCGCTTCGTCGGCCTGCTGCTCGGCTTCGAGACCCTCGACCGACAAGGCCTGACCGACTCCACCCACCAGGGCGTCGCCATGGTGGTCGTCATGGCGGTCGCCGGGATCATCGCCGGCACCCTCACCACACCGTTCATGGCCGCCGTCGGCGTACTGCTCTACATCGACCAGCGGATCCGCCGCGAGGCCCTGGACATCGAGCTCGCCCGCGCCGCTGGCCTGCCCGAGTCCGGCGGCACCGGCTGGGGCGAGCAACCCGACCAGACCCCGGCGAGGCGCTGAACCGGATGCCCAGTTGGGGGGACAGGCTGCTCGCCGCGGGCGGCGCCCCGGTCACCGTCCCGCGCGATCCCGCGCGTGACGCCGCCCGGGACGAGTTGCTCAACGCCGAGTACCACAAGAACGACCCGTCGATCCTGCAGCGGGCCGCGGACTGGTTCTGGGAGCACGTCTCCGACGCGCTCGGCAGCATCTCCGGCGACGGCACCAGCGGCACCACCGGCCTGGTGCTCTTCCTGATCGTCGCGGTGCTGATCGGCGCCGCGCTCTGGTGGCGCCTCGGCGCGCCCCGGCGCGCCGCCCGCACCGTCGGGGACGTCTACGGAGTCGAGGGCCCGCGCAGCGCCGCGCAGTACCGGGCGGACGCCGCCGAACACGCCGCCGCCGGGCGCTGGGCCGACGCCGTCCGCGAGCAGATGCGCGCCCTGGTGCGGGGCCTGGAGGAGCGCACCCTGCTCGACTCCCGCCCCGGCCGCACCGCCGACGAGGCCGCCGAGGAGGCCGGCCGGGCGCTGCCCGAGCACGCCGCCGCGCTGTCCGCGGCCGCCCGTGCCTTCGACGACATCGCGTACGGCGAGCGCACCGCCGACCAGTCCGCGTACCGGCTGCTGGACGAGCTCGACCGGACGCTGGAACGCACTCGCCCGGTCCTCACGCCCGGCTCGACGGCGGACGCCTCCCCGTCCTCCCCATCGACCCCGACCCCGGCCCCGGGAGGAACGGCATGACCGCCACCGCCCCCGCACCGCCGCCGGTGACCGAGGCGCCCACCGGCGCCGCCCCCACCAGCCTCGCCCCGACCATCCGCGGCCTGTGGCGCCGGGGCCGCTGGTACCTGGCCTTCCTGGCCGCCCTGCTGATCGGCGCCGTCGCCGTGACCTCCCTCGGCCAGAACCACCGCTACCCGCCGCTCGACCCCCGCTCGTACGACGGCGACGGCGCCCACGCCGTCGTCGCGCTGCTCGAACGGCAGGGCCTCAAGGCCGAGTTCACCACCGACCCGACCGGCAGCCCGGCCGGCCCCGACACCCTCGTGCTGCCCGAGCCGGACCTGCTCGACCCCGCCCAGCTGCGCGCCGTCGCCGCCGCCGGGCACCGGAGGCTGGTCCTGATCGCCCCGGGCCCGACCGCCCTCACCGCGCTCGCCCCCGGCATCCGCATGTCCGAGGAGGACGGCGGCCTCCCGTACGCGTCCGACCGCAGCACCACCCCGGACTGCTCGCTCGCCGAGGCCACCCGGGCCGGCAGCGCCCACCTGGGCGGCATGCTCTACACCAGCGGCAGCCGCGGCCAGGGCTGCTACCCGCGCGGCCACGGCTACCCACTGGTCAGCGCCCAAACCGGCGACGGCGGCGGCGACGTCATCGTGCTCGGCAGCGGCGCGTTCCTGCAGAACGAGCGGCTCGCCGAGGACGGCGACGCCGCCCTCGCGCTCGGCCTGCTCGGCTCGCAGCCCCGCCTCACCTGGCACCTGCCGGACTACTCCGCCCCGCTCGCCGAGGGCGAGGGCACCAAGACCTTCGACGACTACCTCCCGAGCGGCTGGCACTGGGCCTACGACCAGCTCGTGGTCGCCGCCGTGCTCGCCGCGCTCTGGCGCGGCCGCCGACTCGGCCCGGTGGTCAGCGAGGACCTGCCCGTGGTGGTCCGCGCCTCCGAGACCACCGAGGGCCGCGCCCGCCTCTACCGGCGCGCCAAGGCCCGCGGCCGCGCCGCCGAGGCCCTGCGCAGCGCGGCAGCCCACCGCCTCGCCCCGGCCCTGGGCGTCCCGCTCCAGGCCGGCGCACCCGACGCCGACGCACTCTGCGCGGCTGTGGCCGACCGGCTCCCCGGCCGGCCCGCCGGGGACGTCCGGGCCCTGCTGTTCGGCCCGCCCCCGACCGACGACGCCGCGCTGCTGCGGCTCGCCGACGACCTCGACGCCCTCGAAAGGCAGGTACGGAACCCGTGACCGACCAGGCAACCGCCCAGCTCCGCACCGTCCCCGGCGCGGCGACCGACACCCCCGGCAGCACCGACCCCCGGGCGGCACTGACCGACCCGCGGGCCGCGCTGACCGCCCTGCGCGCCGAGATCGGCAAGGCCGTGGTCGGCCAGGACGCCGCCGTCACCGGACTGGTGGTCGCGCTCCTCTGCGGCGGCCACGTGTTGCTGGAGGGCGTCCCCGGCGTCGCCAAGACCCTGCTGATCCGCACCCTCTCCACCGCGCTCAGCCTGGAGACCAAGCGCATCCAGTTCACCCCCGACCTGATGCCGGGCGACGTCACCGGCTCGCTCGTCTACGACGCCCGCAGCTCCGAGTTCTCCTTCCAGCCCGGCCCGGTCTTCACCAACCTGCTGCTGGCCGACGAGATCAACCGCACCCCGCCGAAGACCCAGGCCGCCCTGCTGGAGGCCATGGAGGAGCACCAGGTCACGGTCGACGGCGAGCCGCGCGCGCTGCCCGTGCCGTTCATGGTCGCCGCGACCCAGAACCCGGTCGAGTACGAGGGCACCTACCCGCTGCCCGAGGCCCAGCTGGACCGCTTCCTGCTCAAGCTGATCCTGCCGCTGCCCGACCGCGATCAGGAGTTCCAGGTCCTCTCCCGGCACGCCGCGGGCTTCGACCCCCGCGACCTCGCCGCGGCCGGCGTCCGCCCGGTCGCCGGGCCCGAGCACCTCGCCGCCGCCCGCGAGCAGATCGCCGCGCTGACCGTCTCCCCCGGGGTCCTCGCCTACATCGTCGACCTCTGCCGGGCCACCCGGCAGTCCCCGTCGCTGTCCATCGGCGTCTCCCCGCGCGGTGCCACCGCCCTGCTCGCCGCCTCGCGCGCCTGGGCCTGGCTGGCCGGCCGCGACTACGTCACCCCCGACGACGTGAAGGCGCTCGCCCTGCCCACCCTGCGGCACCGGGTCGCGCTGCGCGCCGAGGCCGAGATGGAGGGCGTCACCGCCGACTCCGTCATCCAGGCCGTCCTCGCCCAGACGCCCGCGCCCCGCTGATCCGCCCGGCCGGTCTGGTCCGTCTGGTCCGTCTGCTCCGTCTGCTCCGTCTGCCCCACCCGATCCAGCTGATTCTCCGCCCGTTCCCGTCGCCCGTTCCCGTCACGGGCCCCCGGACGACGGGTCACCGAAGGAGCGCACCGCATGGCCCTCACCGGGCGAACCGCCCTGCTCGCCGCGCTCGGCGCGCTCGTCGTGGGCCTGCTGCTGCCGTCGGCGGCCGGGATCTGGCTGGTCACCGGCACGATCCTGCTCGCCGTCGTGGCCGACCTGGTACTCGCCGCCCCCGTCCGCGACCTACGGTTCGGCCGCGGCGGCGACACCACCGTCCGGCTCGGTGAGACCGCCTCGGTCGAACTGACCGTCACCAATCCCTCCGGGCGCCCCCTCCGGGCCCTGCTCCGGGACGCCTGGGCCCCGTCCGCCTGGCGCCCCGGCACCGCCGAGGCCGACTCCCGGCACACCCTGACCGTCCCCGGCGGCGAACGGCGCCGGAGCGTCACCGTGCTGGGCCCGACCCGCCGCGGCGACCACCACGCCCACCGGGTGACGGTCCGCTCGTTCGGCCCGCTCGGCCTGGCCGCCCGCCAGGGCTCGCACCTGGTCCCCTGGACGGTCCGCGCACTGCCCCCGTTCGCCAGCCGCAAGCACCTGCCGTCCCGGCTCGCCCGCCTGCGCGAACTCGACGGCCGCACCTCGGTGCTGACCCGTGGCCAGGGCACCGAGTTCGACTCCCTGCGCGAGTACCTGCCCGGCGACGACGTCCGCTCCATCGACTGGCGCGCCAGCGCCCGCCGCAACACCGTCGCCGTCCGCACCTGGCGCCCCGAACGCGACCGGCACATCCTCGTCGTCCTCGACACCGGCCGCACCTCGGCCGGCCGCGTCGGCGACGCTCCCCGCCTGGACGCCGCCCTCGACGCCGCCCTGCTGCTGACCGCCCTCGCGACCCGCGCCGGCGACCGCGTCGACCTGCTCGCCCACGACCTCCGCAAGCGCGCCGCCGTGGCCGGCTGCTCGGCCCACGAGGTGCTGCCCGCCTTCACCAACGCGATGGCCGACCTGGAACCCGCGCTGCACGAGACCGACATGCGCTCGCTGGTCTCCACCATCCTCACGATGGCACCGCACCGCTCGCTGATCGTCCTGCTCACCGGCCTCGACGCGGCCCCGGTCGAGGACGGCCTGCGCCCGCTGCTGCCGCTGCTCACCAAGCGCCACGAGGTCGTTCTCGCCTCCGTCGCCGACCCCCGGCTGGACGTCCTCGCCGCCGGCCGCGGCACCGTCGAGGCGGTCTACGGCGCCGCGGCCGCCGAGCAGACCCGCGCCGACCGCCGTGCCACCGCCGACCACCTCACCCGCCACGGCGTCACCGTGCTCGACGCCCCGCCCGCACAGCTCGCCCCGGCCCTGGCCGACACCTACCTGGCGCTGAAGGCCGCCGGCCGGCTCTGAGCCGCCCGGCCCGCGGGCTCCCTGGGCTCCCTGGGCTCCCCCTGGCCTCCTGGCTCGCTGGTGCCCCTGGCTCCCTGGCTCTCTCAGCGGGGCCGAGCGGCGTTCGGGCCGATGTGTCCTGGCTACCCGGCCGGTGTCTCAACCGACGCTGGTCCCGCACCGACGCGGTCCTCCACAGAGCCGGGCGTGGTGCAACACCACCAGGGCCTGCCGCCCCGCCACCTCATCCGAGCCCCGCCCCATGCCCTCCGAATTCACCGGCCCGTACCAGCCCATGGATGTCGGCCAGCAGGGGTCTACGGCATGACCGATCACTTTCCCGGAAACGCGAAGAACCCCCATCCGGAATCCGGATGGGGGTTCTTCTCAAGAATTGTTCGGCGGCGTCCTACTCTCCCACAGGGTCCCCCCTGCAGTACCATCGGCGCTGTAAGGCTTAGCTTCCGGGTTCGGAATGTAACCGGGCGTTTCCCTCACGCTATGACCACCGAAACACTATGAAACTGTCAACCGCACACCCGAATCATTCGGGCGGGTCGTTGTTTCAGAACAACACAGTGGACGCGAGCAACTGAGGACAAGCCCTCGGCCTATTAGTACCGGTCAACTCCACCCCTCACAGGGCTTCCATATCCGGCCTATCAACCCAGTCGTCTACTGGGAGCC
>NZ_JBFBOC010000008.1:0-259237 GCF_040685975.1 Kitasatospora sp. NPDC086791
GGCGGCCGCGGTGACGTTGGCGGCGGCGGCGAGCTCTGCCGGCGGGGCGAAGCGTCGCTCCTCCTTGAGCAGGTTGGCCAGGCTCTCGTTGCTCAACGCGCACTCCTCATCGAGTCATGATCGGGGACGATCCCGTGCGTGGGGATTGTCCCGTGTGTCCCAGCGCACAGCTCACCAGGCGAACGGGGCAGTTGACAAGAGGCTCCCAGGAATTGGTGTAGACCTTTGGCTGGTGACCGGACAACGGCCCGTACGGCCGACCGCGCGGGAGTGGAGAACCGTACCAGGGCTGGTGGGCCCGTGCCCCGGCCCGCCCGGCGGGGACACGGGCCCGGCTCTCAGGCGGCCAGCCGGGGCCCGTCGTCGTCGCCGGACGGAACGCGACCTTCCTCATTCACCCGGTCGGCCGATGCCCCGCCGGTCCGGGCCTCGGCACGGGCGTCACCGCAGGCGTCACCGCGGGCCTCGGTGCGGGCCTCGACCGGGCTGAACGTCCCGGCGGCGCGGTCCAGGACGTAGGCCTGGGCGGTCGCGAGGTCGAAGTACATTCCGACCAGTCGCAGGGTGCCCTCCTCGACCCGGCGCTCCACGGCCGGGTTCGCCATCAGCTGGTCCAACTGCTGGACCACGTTGGTGATGCAGAGCTGCTCCACCGGGCCCGCCACCGGCCGGGTGGTGAACTCGGCAGGCACCCGCCGGAGCCGGTCCAGCGAGCCGCGGCCGTTGCGCAGCCAGCGGGCCAGCGGGGTGGGCGGACCGGGGAGTTCGTGCACGCCGTCCAGCAGGGCCTGCATCGCGCCGCAGCCGGAGTGGCCGCAGACCGTGATCGAGCGCACCTCCAGCACCTCGACCGCGTACTGCACCGCGGCGGCCACCGAGTCGTCGGCCGCGCCGGGTTCGAACGGGGCCGGCACCAGGTTGCCCACGTTGCGGACGGTGAAGAGGTCGCCCGGGCCGCTGTTGGTGATCATGCTGGTGACCATCCGCGAGTCCGCGCAGGTCAGGAAGAGCTGGGAGGGCGTCTGCCCCTCCCGTGCCAGCCGGGCGAGTTCGGGCCTGATCAGCGGGGCGGTGTGCAGTTGGAACACCCGGACCCCGTCCAGCAGCCGGCCGTGCGGGTCCTCCTGCTGCTCGATGCAGTGGTGGCCGACCCAGGGCGTCCAGGCCCGGCAGCGGTGCGGTCCCGGTGAACTGCCCGCGCGCACCGTGCCGTCGGGGTCGAGCACCTCGTCGTCCTGACGCTTCGTCACCATCGAGACCCGGCCGCCCGCGTCCTGGTGCCCGGTGCGCCAGCTGTGCAGCGTCTCGTACGCGGCGTGGTCCAGGAAGGAACCGTCGTGGATCACGGTGACCTCGGCCCCGGCCGGGACGCCGGCCAGCGCCCGGCTGAGCCGGGGGACGGCGGTGAAGGTGAGCGGGCCGTGCGTCTGGACGGTGACCGAGCCGTCGGTCCCGGTCTCGACGTCCACGTGGGCACGGGTCAACCGGTAGAGCGCGAGCAGGACGGCGGTGCCGGCCCCGATCGCGACGCCCCACAGCACACCGGCCGCCACCACGGCGATCACGGTGGTGAGGTAGACCGGGAACTCGCGGTGCCGGTGCACGTTGCGGATGTGCGCGAAGCTCACCATCTGCAGCCCGACCACCAGGACCAGCGCGGCGAGCGCGGCCAGCGGGATCCGGCGCAGTCCGCCGGTCAGCGCCAGCGCGGCGGTCAGCACCCAGACGCCGTGCAGTACCGACGCCCACCTGGACCGCGCGCCGGCCTGGACGTTGGCGGTGCTGCGCACCGCGCCGCCGGCGATCGGCAGCCCGCCGATCAGACCGCTCACCACGTTGGCGAGGCCCTGGCCGCGCAGTTCGCGATCGAGGTCACCGCTGCGGCGGGACATCCGGTCGATCGCGACGGCGGAGAGCAGCGACTCCACGCCGGCCACGGCGGTGACGGTGAGGACGGCGGCGATCAGGCCGAGTACCGGGCCGTCCGGGAGGGCGGGCACGAAGGCGTGCGGCTGCCAGGCGGGCAGCTCGATGTGGGCGAGCCGCAGGTCCAGGGCGAGCGCCAGGGCGGTGGCCAGGGCGATGGCGGCCAGGGGGCCCGGAACCTTGGCCAGTCGGGCGCCCAGCCTGCCCGCGCGGCCCGGGAGTCGGCCGAGCCGGGGCCAGCCGAGCAGGACCGCCACGGTGACGGTGCCGACCAGCAGCGCGGGCGGGTGCGGTCCGGCCGACTGCCCCGGCAGGGCGAGGAGGTTGGCGATCGCGGAGCTCTGCGGCGAGCCGCCGAGCACGACGTGCAGCTGCGCGATGGCGATGGTGAGCCCGACCCCGGCCAACATGCCGTGCACGATCGCGGGCGAGACGGCGAGTGCCGTCCGGGCCACCCGGCGCACGCCGAGCAGGAGTTGGAGCAGGCCGGCGGCGAGGGTGATGGTGCAGGTGGCCTGCCAGCCGTACCGGGCGATCAGTCCGGCGGTGATCACGGTCAGCGCTGCCGAGGGGCCGCTGACCATGAGAGTCGTGCCGCCGAACAGCCCGACCACGATGCCGCCGACGGCCGCGGCGGCCAGCCCCGCGGTGAGCGGGGCGCCGGTGGCGAGTGCGATGCCGAGGGAGAACGGCACGGCGATCAGGAAGACCACGAGCGAGGCGGAGATGTCCTGCGCCCAGCGGATCCGGGCGCCGGGGCCCGGCGGTGCGTGGTCGGTGGTGTCGGAGGCGATGGGGGCACTGGAGATGTCGAGGGTCATGTGTCTTCCCGTCTGTCCGGGGGAGCGAACGCAGTCAGGTCCGGCGGTGAGTCCGGGGTGGGGCTCGGGGCGGATCGGCTGTCGTGGGTCGCGACGGTGGGCGGGATGGCGTGGGCGCGGCGGGGAGTGCGGGTTTCACCGGCCGGCGTTGACCATCGGGCCCGCCAGGAGCCTGGGCGAGGTGCGGGGTGTCTCGCCGAGGGCCGTCGGGACGGATCATCAAGACTCGGTAAACCGAGGGTAATGAAATCTTTGCACGGCGTTGTTACGGGAGGGAAGCGGAAAACCCCCTGATTCACTCCAATGGGTGGTGTTCGAACCGTCAGGAATCTGCTGGTGGCGGCGGGGAGGGCAAAGGGGCCGGGCGTGACGAACGGGTCGGACACGGCGAACGGGCCGCGGCCTCCCCGGGGTGGTGGGAGGCCGCGGCCCGTCCGGGCGCGGTGGCGCGGGCGTCAGGCGCGGGCGCCCGCCGGGGTCGGCTGCTCGCCGCTGTCCGCGAACCGGCCCGGGACGAAGCCCTCGTCGACCTGGGTCGCCAGGTCGATGCCGACCTTGGCGTTGGCCCAGCTCTCCGCGTTGCGGCGGTGGAAGAGCACGGCCTGCCCGGTGTAGCGGTGCGCGTCCCGTCGGCCGTACGCCGCGTCGGCCTCGGTCCGCAGCTGCGCCAGCACGGCCCGGTTGGCCGGCTCCAGGGACTTCAGCGGCGGCTCGGTGCCCTGCTCCAGGCGGCGCACCCAGTCCGACTGCCCGAAGGTGGTCAGCAGGTCGTCACCGACCTCGCGGCGGAGGAAGGCCAGGTCGTCCGGGCCCTGCACCTTGTTGCCGACCACCCGCAGCTGCACGCCGAAGTCGCGGGCGTAGTCCCGGTACTGGCGGTAGACGGACACGCCCTTGCGGGTCGGCTCGGCCACCAGGAAGGTCAGGTCGAAGCGGGTGAACAGGCCGGACGCGAAGGAGTCCGAGCCCGCCGTCATGTCGGTGACCAGGTACTCGTCCGGGCCGTCCAGCAGGTGGTTGAGCAGCAGCTCCACCGCGCCGACCTTGGAGTGGTAGCAGGCCACCCCGAGATCCTCCTCGGTGAACGCGCCGGTCGCCAGCAGCCGGACCGAGCCCTCGTCCAGCGCGATCGGGCGGGCGCAGGCGGCGTAGACCGGGTTCTCCTCGACGATCCGCAGCAGCCGCGAACCGCGGCCGGGCGGCGTGGTCTTGATCATCTCTTCGGCCGAGCGGATCAGCGGGTTGCTGCCGCGCAGGTACTCCTTGATCTCCGGCAGGTGCGCGCCGAGCGAGGGCAGGTCGGCGGCCTGGGCGTCCGTCAGCCCCAGGGCGGGGCCCAGGTGCTGGTTGATGTCGGCGTCCACGGCGATGACCGGTCGGCCGGCGGCGGCCAGGTGGCGGATGAACAGTGCGGACAGCGTGGTCTTCCCGCTGCCGCCCTTGCCCACGAAGGCGATCTTCATCTGGGGACTCCGGCTCTCGCTCAGGGCCCTCGCGCGGGGCCGCCTGTCCAGGGGCGCGGGCGACAGGAGCGCCCGCTAGTTGGAAATCGTTATCGTCTCCGATAGCGGTCATGCTAGCGGGGGTTTGCGGTTCGCCGGGGAAGGGAAGTGAGGATTGCCTCTAACGGGTGATGCGGGGTTGCTGTTCCGGGAGGGGTGGCCCGTTCATTACTCTCGGGTAGGTGAGCACTGGAACAGATCCCCTCGCCCCGCTGGCCCAGCTCCCCGGGGTGCCCGACGCGGTGGCCGAGGTGCGCAAGGCCGTCGACCGGCTCTACGGCCACCGGGTGATGCGCCGCCGCGCAGCCGAGGTCACCTCCGAGGCCGCGTTGCGCGGCGCCCGCGCGTCGGCGGCCCTGGCCGGGGCCGACTGGCCGCTGGAAGAGGTCCGCCGTCGCACCGACTTCAGTGCGGACGCCGAGGCCCGCGCGGTCGGCGCCGCCCTGCGGATCGCCGCCGAGGCCGGACAGCTGCTCAGCATCTGGCGGCACTCGCCGCTCCAGGTGCTGGCCCGGCTGCACCTGCTCGCGGTCGGCGACGGCGACCCGGCCGCCGGGCGCCCGCGCCGGGCGGGGGAGGGCGCCGAGGCGCTGTTCCCGCTGGAGCTGGAACCGGTGGAGAGCGTCCGGGTCGAGGCCGTGGACGGGCCGCTGCCCGAGCTGCCGCCCGCCCCGGGCGCGGAGGAGGTCGCGGCCCGGCTCGACCAGCTCTCCCGGCTGCTGGTGGCGCGCGCGGAGGGCCAGGGCGTGGGCACGCCGGCCCTCGTCGTGGCCTCGGTGGTGCACGGCGAACTGCTCGCGCTGCGCCCGTTCGGCAGCTACAACGGAGTGATCGCGCGGGCCGCCCAGCGGATCGTGCTGATCGCCGAAGGCCTCGACCCGAAGGCGATCTGCCCGGCCGAGGTCGGCCTGGCGGAACTCGGCACCGCCATCTACCGCCGGGCCCTCGCGGGCTACCTGGCGGGCACGCCCGAGGGTATGGCGGCCTGGATCGCGCACTGCGGCGCGGCGCTGCGGCTCGGCGTGCGGGAGAGCACGGCGGTCTGCGAGGCGATGCAGCGCGGCATGGCCTGAGCGGTCGGGCCGCGCGTTTCGAAGGGTCGCACGCTCCGAAACCGCGCGCAGTCGGAAGGGCCCCTCGTCCGGAGGGGTCCGGAGGGGCCCTGTGCTCGGAGAGGCCTCGCGCTCGGAAAGGCCCCGCGAAGGGGCCCGTACACATGCAGATGCGGCGGCACCTGATCCTGCTGGGTGCCGCCGCTGGTGCAGGTACCGGGTGACCATGCATGCACCGGAAGTGCCGATCAGACGGGGATCCTGCCCGTTCGTCTGGTCCGGCGGCCCGACAGCGGGTCGGCTGCATGTGGGTGCTCGGTTACCTGTACGCGCGGTCCGTGGGGCCTGAACTGCGTTGTCGGTTTGACCTCTTCGGTCCTGACCGGGTCTCGCGGGCCGTGCTTCATTTGTATCGCGTTTCGGGCCAAAGGGGAACCCGAAAAGAGAACTCTGTATCGATTGACCGTTTTGTCCAAGGCGGGCCGGGCGTGCGGCCTCAGGCGAGGGGGCGCCGCCGGCGGGCCAGGTACCAGATCACCCCGGCGGTCACGATCGCCGTCCCGACCGCGACCGCGGTCAGCACCGAACCGCTCGGAGCGGAGAACTCGGGCAGCCGCCGCCGGAGTTCCACCGGCTTGTCGAAGACGAGCACCGGCCACTCCCGGGCCTGCGCCTCCTTGCGCAGCGCGCGGTCGGGGTTGACGGCCGACGGGTGGCCGACCGCCTCCAGCAGCGGCAGGTCGGTGGAGGAGTCGCTGTAGGCGTAGGAGGAGGCCAGGTCGTAGCCCTCGACCGCGGCCAACTCCCGGATGGCGGCAGCCTTGTTCTCGGCGTAGGCGTAGTACTCGATCTCGCCGGTGTAGCAGCCGTCCTCGACCTGCAACCGGGTGGCGATCACGTGGTCCGCGCCGAGCAGCGCGCCGATCGGTTCGACCACCTCGGAGCCGGAGCTGCTGACGATCACCACGTCCCGGCCGGCCGCGTGGTGCTGCTCGATCAGCGAGGCCGCCTCGTCGTAGATGATCGGGTCGATCAGGTTGTGCAGGGTCTCGGCGACGATCTCGCGGACCTGCTGGACGTTCCAGCCCCGGGTGAGCGCGGAGAGGTACTCGCGCATCTTCTCCATCTGGTCGTGGTCCGCGCCGCCGACCAGGAAGACGAATTGCGCGTACGCACTCCGCAGTACGGCCCGACGGTTGATCAGGCCGCCCTGGTAGAAGGGGCGACTGAAGGCCAGCGCGCTCGATTTGGCGATGATGGTCTTGTCGAGGTCGAAGAAGGCCGCCGTGCGCGGCCCGTTCGACCGGGGGCCGGCGGGTGCGGGGCGCTCTTCGGGCCCGGTGGTGTCGTCCTGGGACTCGTCGGCGTGGTCGTCGGCGTTCTCGGTGGTGTCCACGGGAACCGAGGATAGAGGGAGCCGCAAAACACCCCGCCATTCGGTGTACTCACGGGCGTGCGGGTTTGTGTTTCTGGCCGCTCGGGTACACCATGGAAGTCACGGATCGTTCGCGACCGTGCTAACCCGGTCCGGCTCCTCCCCCCCGAGTCGGGCCGTGGATAGACGACCCCCGCTCTCCCCCCCGGCGGGGGTCGTCGCACGTCCGGGGCCATTTTCAGGGCTTGAAGGCCCTTCGCGGCGCATTCCGCGCGCGCCTCGCCGACGGGCTACAGGGGGTGTCGACAGCTCGGCCGGACGACCGCCTTTCGTCACTCTGTGTCGCCGTTTGCTCATGGCTGTCGAGGAATGAACGGCTTGGTTCCGACCGGCGGCGCGGGTCGCTGCGAGAGGGTTCCGGAAGGCGATCGGGAGACGGCCGGGAGAGCTCCGAGAGAGCTCCGAGAGAGCGCTGAGAGAGCTCCGAGAGAGGGCGTCGGGAGATCGTCCGATCGCGCTGCGACGGCCCGGCGGTTCATCTCCGTGACTCCTTTCGTCAATTCTTCGCCGATTAGCCCCCCGCCCGGGTGAACGTTTTCATCCACAGCCCACGAGTTATCCACAGGCAATCGGAACGTGGATGACGGAATCCGGATCTTCCCCCACCGTGATGGTCGGCGGCGGTCGCCGGGCAGGGCCTCATCCCCTTCCTCTTCCAGAGGTCTGCCGGGCGGCCGTCCGCCGGAACCGTCCGACGTGCGCCCCGGTCGCCCCTGGTGGCCGGCGGCGCGGAGGGGAGACCACCATGTCGACGCCGATCGCCGACCACGTCACCGCCGAGGGCCCCGGGGCCACCGGGCCGCTCGTCGTCACCGAGGACGAGGGACTGGCGGAGCACCTGCTGCGGCTCTGCGCGGCGGCGGGTACCGAGCCCAGGCTGATCCGTGGCGCGCCGCCGACGCGGGAGCTCTGGGAAGCGGCCTCGCTGGTCCTGGTCGGGGACGACCAGGCCGTCCGTTGCTCCGAGTTGGGCCGACGCGGCGGGGTGCTGCTGCTCGGACTGGACCTGGACGATCCCGGTGTGTGGGTCCGGGCCGTCCGACTCGGCGCCGAGCACGTGCTGTTCCTGCCCGATGCCGAGGCCTGGCTGCTCGACCGGATCGCCGACGCGGCCGAGGGCGGCGGGCCCCCGGCGGTCACCGTCGCGGTGCTCGGCGGCCGGGGCGGGGCCGGTGCCTCGACACTGGCCTGCGCCCTGGCGGTCACGTCCGCGCGGGCAGGCCGGCGGACCATGCTCGTCGACGGCGATCCGCTGGGCGGCGGCCTCGACATCCTGCTCGGCGGCGAGACGGCCCGCGGGCTGCGCTGGCCCGATCTGGCCGGCTCGCGCGGTCGGGTCAGCGGGTCCGAGCTGGCCCGGGCGCTGCCGGCGCTCAAACGGCTCGCGGCGCTGGCCTGCCTGTCCTGGGACCGCGGCGACACCCTGACGGTGCCGCCGGAGGCCATGCGCAGTGTGCTGGCCGCCTCGCGGCGGCGCGGTGGGCTGGTGGTGGTCGACGTGCCCCGTCACCTCGACGCGGCCGCCGGGCAGGCGCTGGAGCAGTCCGATCTGGCGCTGCTGGTGGTGCCGGCCGAGCTGCGCGCGGTGGCCGCGGCCGACCGGGTCGCCGCGTCGGCCCGGATGCGGCTCGGGGACGTCCGGGCCGTGGTGCGGCCGGTGCGGGCCGGCGGGCTCCCGGCCCAGCGGATCGCCGACGGGCTGCGGCTGCCGCTGGCGGGGGAGTTGGAGCCGGAGCCCGGCCTGGCCCCGGACGTGGAGAAGGGCGTCCCGCCCGGGAGCCGGGAGAGCGGCCCGCTCGCGCGCTTCTGCGCGACCTTCCTGAACGAGGTGCTGCCGCCGGTACCGGCGGTCGGAGGAGGTGTGTACTGATGGTCCGTCTGCGCAGAACAGCTTTCCGGGACGGCGTGCCCGGCCCGGGCACCGGCGGGCGGGAACACCGGCCGCTCCGGAGCGTGCCGCCGCCCGGCGGGCCGCCGGAGGCCGAGCACGGGCCCTGCCCGTACGGCCGGACGGCTCGCGAACAGCGGGCGGCGGCCCTGGTGGACGCGGTACGGCTGCGGCTGGCCGAGTCGGGGGCCGCCCCGACGGCGGGCTCGGTCGCGGCCGCGCTGCGGGCCACCCGGCCGCCGCTCGGCGGGGACGAGGTCCTGGACACCGTGCGCTCGCTGCGCGCCGAACTGGTGGGTGCGGGCCCGCTGGACCGGCTGCTGGCGGCGCCCGATGTCACGGACGTCCTGGTGAACGGTCCGGAGGAGGTGTGGGTCGACCGTGGCGGCGGCCTGCGCCGGGCCACCGGAGTCCGCTTCGCCGACGCCGAGGAGGTGCGGCGACTGGCCCACCGGCTGGCCACCGCGGCCGGGCGGCGGTTGGACGACGCCCGGCCCTGGGTGGATGCCCGGCTGCCGGACGGCACCCGGCTGCACGCCGTGCTGCCGCCGATCGCGGCCGGCTGCACGCACATCTCGCTGCGGGTCTGCCGGCCCCGCCCGTTCACGCTCGACGAACTGGTGGCGGGCGGAGCGCTGCCGCCGGAGGGCGCCGACCTGCTGGCCGGCATCGTGCGGGCCCGGCTCTCGCTGCTCGTCTCGGGCGGGACGGGCTCGGGCAAGACCACGCTGCTCGCCGCCTTGCTCGGGACGGTCGGGCCGGACGAGCGGATCGTGGTCGCCGAGGACTCCGCGGAGCTGCAGCCGGCCCATCCGCACGTGGTCCGGTTGCAGAGCCGCCCGCCCAACCAGGAAGGGCTGGGCGAGTTCACCCTCCGGGACCTCGTCCGCCAGGCGCTGCGGATGCGTCCGGACCGGCTGGTGATCGGCGAGGTGCGCGGGGCCGAGGTGTCGGACCTGCTGGCCGCGCTGAACACCGGGCACGAGGGCGGCTGCGGCACGGTCCACGCCAACACGGCGGCGGACGTGCCGGTCCGGCTGGAGGCCCTGGGCGCGCTCGCCGGGCTCGACCGGCCGGCCCTGCACAGCCAACTGCGGGCCGCGATCGAGGTGGTGGTGCACCTGGTCCGGGATCCGGGCTCGGGGCGCCGCCGGATCGCGGAGGTCCACACGTTGGCCGGGGACCGCGAGGGGCTGGCCGTGACCACCCCGGCGGTGGCCTTCCCGGCGGCGGGCGGCCTGGTTCCCGGGGCGGGCTGGGAACGGCTGGTCGGGCTGCTGGCGGCACGCGGGGTGGTGCTCGGGGCGGGGCCCGAGCCCGGATTCCCCGAGCCCGAATCCGACCGGTCCGGATCCATCGAGCCCGGGCTCGGGGGGCCGCCGTGACGGCGGGCGCGGGGCTGCGCGCGGCGGAACTCGCTTTCGCCCTGCTGCTCGGCGGGTGTGCCACGGGCGCCCTGGCGCTGCTCGGGGCCTGGAGGAGGAAGGACCGATGACGGATGGCAACGGAGGTCGACGGGATGACGCACGGTCGGTTCGAGCTCTGCTGGACGGTGGCGCTGTGCCTGGTGGCGGCCGCCGGATGGCGAGCGCTGCAGGAGCAGTTGCCGGGCGGGCGGCGCTCCAGGCTGGTGCTCGCGGGCAGCGCGCCCCCCGTGCGGGGGCCGAGCCCGGAGTCGGCGCCGCGGGCCCGGATCCGGCTGCCGGAGGTCCTGACGCCCGAACTGCTGGCCCTGCCGCTCGGGTTGGTCGCCGGGCAGGCCACCGGCTCACCGGTGCCGGTGCTTGCCGCGGCGCTGGCCGTCCTGCCGCTGCGCCGGTGGCGGTTGCGGCGGCGGCTGGTGGCCGAGGCCCGGCAGCGGGCCGCCGCCGTGGTGGAGCTCTGCGCCGGGTTGGCCGGGGAGCTGCGGGGCGGTGCGACGCCGGAGCGGGCGCTGCACCTGGTCACGACGCGGCTCGCCGCCGACCTGGACGGGCGGCGCAGGCTCGGCGAGGAGCCGGTGGCGCGGCTCGCGGCGGGCCGCTACGGCGGTGACGTGCCCGCCGCGTTCCACCTGCTGGCCGAACTGCCGGGCGGGAGCGGGGCGGCGGCCGTCGCGGCCTGTTGGCGGGTCGCCGCCGACAGCGGGGCGGGGCTGGCGGCCGCGCTGGACCGGGTCGCGGAAGCACTGCGCGGCGAGCGGGCGTTGGCGGAGGAGATCGCCGGGGAGCTGGCCGGGCCGCGGACGACGATCGTCGTCCTGGCCGCGCTGCCGGGCGCCGGACTGCTCCTCGGCACGGCGCTCGGGGCCCAGCCGCTGGCCGTCCTGCTGCACACACCCGCAGGGTTGGGCTGCCTCGCGGCGGGAGCGGTCCTGGAGGGGCTGGGTGTGCTCTGGACGGCGCGCATCGTCCGGTCCGCGGCCAGAGGCGCGCTGGAGGCCCCCAAGGGGCGCGGCGAGCCCCGCCGAGCGCCTGACGGTGTGCGGCCCGGGCTTCCCACGGGTGGACACGGCGGTGGGGTGTCGCGGCTGCGGGTACGGGCGCTCGGAGTGGGAGCGGGGGCCGGGTGATGCGCGGAGCAGAGTGGGCGGCGGCCGGGCTGCCGCTCGTGGTGGCCGTGCCGGCCGTGGTGGTGCGGGTGCGGGCGGTGGTGCGCGGTCGGGTGAGACGACGATGGGCGTTCGCCGGGGCTCGCGAGCGGGAGGCGGCGCGGAGGCTGACAGGGGCCGCGAGGCCAGGTGTCGGGCGTCGGCGACACCTGGCCTTGGTGGTCGGCGCCGGGCTCGCGGTGGCCCTGCTGGTCGGTGGCGGCACCGGGCTGGTCGTCGGAGTGCTGGCGGCGGCGGGCGTCCATCGGTGGTCGGCCCGAGCGCGATCGCCGGCGGACCGCCGGGCGGCCCTGGAGGAGGAGCTGTTGACCAGGCAACTCCCGCTGAGCGCGGAACTGTTGGCGGCCTGCCTCGGGTCGGCGGCGCTGCCCTCCGAGGCGGTGTCGGCGGTCGGCCGGAGCGTGGGCGCGCCGATGGGCCCCCGCCTGGTGACGATCGGGGCCGAACTGGCCCTCGGCGCACCGCCGGAGCTGTGCTGGAGGCGACTGGGCGAACAGCACCCGTCGCTGGCACCGCTGGCGCGCTGCCTGGTGCGGACGAGCCTCGGCGGAACCCCCGTCGCCGGGCCGCTGATCCGGCTGGCCCAGGGGCTGCGGACGGCGGCCGCCCGCGCGGCCCACGCCAGGGTCCGCCGGGCCGCGGTACTCGCCACCGCGCCGCTCGGCCTCTGCTTCCTGCCGGCCTTCGTGCTGATCGGCGTGGTGCCGGTGGTCATCGGCCTCACCAACCTGTTCGCGCAGGCCATGTGACCGGAAGTCGAATGTTCGGACAATCGAGAGACAGGAGAGATCCATGACTGCAGTGATCGCGATCAGGCCGGTCGGCGGGCGCCCGCTCCGGCGGCTGACCAGGGCCCGGCGGCTGCCCGGGGCTTGGCGGCGGACGAGCCGCTGGGCGGCCTGCCGGGTGCGCGGGGTGGCTCGGCACCGGGGCCGGTCGGACGCGGGGATGACCACGGCCGAGTACGCGGTCGGGACCTTGGGCGCGTGCGCCCTCGCGGCCGGGCTGTACAAGGTGGTGACCAGCGAGGCCATCACCGGCGCGCTGACCGACATGCTCCAACGGGCGCTCCATGCGACGTAGGGCAGGTGGGCCCGGAGGCGCGGGGCCGGGGCGGCGTGGTGACGGCGGCTTCGTCACGGCGGAGACGGCGGTGGCCCTGCCGGCGCTCGTCCTGCTCGCCGCGATGCTGATCTGGGGCGTGCTCGCGGCGGCGGCGCAGATCCGCTGCGTGGACGCCGCCCGGGTCGGCGCCAGGGCGGCCGCGCGCGGGGAGGCGGACGCCGTCGAACTCGCCCGCGCGGCGGCCCCGGCGGGTGCGCGGGTCCGGCTGACGCCGACGGCCGACACCGTACGGGTGGACGTGGACGCGCCGTGTGCGGCGCCGGGCAGGCTCGGCGGAGTGCTCGCGGTGCGGGTCGCCGCGACGGCCGTGGCGGCGCGGGAGGACGTGCTGGTGGCAACTGCGGAGGGAGGTGGCGGTCCGTGGCCGTCCTGACCGGGTCGGCGGGCCCTGCCGGGCGGACTGCCCTGTCCGGGGCGGCTGTTCCGGCCGGGCGGACTGTCCGGGCCGGGCTGCGGGCGGCGCTGGATCGGGTGGTCCGGGCCCGTGCGGGGCGGGCGGCGGCGGGCGGGCGAGGGCCGGACACCGGCTCGGCGACGGTCTGGTTGCTCGCGCTGGCGGTGCTGGGCACGGCGGTGTTCGCCGCGACTCTCGCGGTCGGATCGGTGGTCGTCGCCCGGCACCGGGCCGAGTCGGCCGCCGATCTCGCGGCCCTCGCGGCGGCGGACCGGCTGCTGCTGGATCCGGACGGCGGCTGCGCCCGGGCCATGGGGATCGCCGCGGCCCAGGGCGCGGACCTGGTGTCCTGCGGGGTGGACCGGTCGTCGGACGCCGTCGAGGTGGTGGCCGAGGTGAGGGCCGGCGGCCTCCCGGTGCGCCTGCCGGTAGGCCCGGCGCGGGCGAGGGCCCGGGCCGGGCCGGTACGGGCGCCGGTCAGCGTCGCCGAGGACGGCCCCGGCGACGCCCCGGGTGGTGCGGCGGCGGCCTCATGACCCGGCCGACGTCCCACCGTCCGGGCCCACGCCACCGTCCGGGCCCACTCCACCGTCCGGGCCTGTCCCGGCACCTGCTGCCTCCGCCGACTCGGGCGCCTCCGATCCGGCGCCGCCTGCCCCGGCGTCGCCCGCCCTGGTGCTCGGTGTCGCCCCGGGATCCGTCGCCGCGCTCCCGGGTGCTCCGGCCAGCAGGACGTCCAGCAGGCGGACGGCGGCCGCCTTGTCCAGCGGGTCGTTCCCGTTGCCGCACTTGGGGGACTGCACGCAGGACGGGCAGCCGCGCTCGCACTCACAGGAGGCGATCGCCGCGCGGGTGGCCGTCAGCCACTCGACCGCCCGCTGGAAGCCGCGTTCGGCGAAGCCGGCCCCGCCCGGGTGGCCGTCGTAGACGAACACGGTCGGCAGCCCGGTGTCCGGGTGCAGCGGGACGGAGACGCCGCCGATGTCCCACCGGTCGCAGGTGGCGAACAGCGGCAGCAGACCGATCGAGGCGTGCTCGGCGGCGTGGGCGGCGCCGGGCAGCTGGTCGGGCGGGATGTCCGCGTCCAGCAGCTGGTCCTCGGTGACGGTCCACCAGACCGCGCGGGTGCGCAGCGTGCGGGGCGGCAGGTCGAGCTTGGTCTCGCCCAGGATCTCCCCGGTGGAGATCCGCTTCCGGAGGTAGCCGACCACCTGGTTGACCACCTTCACCGAGCCGAAGGTGAGCCGGCCCTCGCCCCAGTCGACGGTGGTGTCGGTGTCGAGGACGGAGACGGAGGTGATGTCGCGGGCGGCCGTGGTGTACGGCGGATCGGCCGGTTCGACCAGGGCGGCCGAGTTCTCCAGGTCGAGCTCCCGGACCAGGTAGGTGCGGCCCTGGTGGAGGTGGACGGCCCCGGTGTGGACGGTGGTGTGCGCGGCCGCGGCGTCCACCGTGCCGAGCAGTCGGCCGGTGTCGGCCTCGACGATCTGCACCGGGCTGCCGCCGCTGCCGCGCAGGTCGACCGCGTCGGCCGCGCGTTCACGGCGGGTCCAGTACCAGCCGTCACCGCGCCGGCGCAGCAGGCCGCGGCGTTCCAGGACCGGCAGCAGCGGGGCGGCGGACGGCCCGAACAGCTCCAGGTCGGCGTCGGTGAGCGGGAGTTCGGCGGCGGCCGCGCAGAGGTGCGGGGCGAGCACGTGCGGGTTGTCGGGGTCGAGCACGGTGGCCTCGACGGGCGCCGCGAACAGCGCCTCCGGGTGGTGCACCAGGTAGGTGTCCAGCGGGTCGTCCCGGGCGATCAGGACGGCCAGCGCGCCCTGGGCCTCTCGTCCCGCGCGGCCCGCCTGCTGCCAGAGCGAGGCCCGGGTGCCCGGGTAGCCGGCGATCAGGACGGCGTCGAGGCCGGAGATGTCGACGCCGAGTTCGAGGGCGGAGGTGGAGGCGAGGCCGAGCAGTCGGCCGGTGTGCAGGGCGCGCTCCAGGGCGCGGCGTTCGTCGGCCAGGTAGCCGCCGCGGTAGGCGGCCACCCGGTCGGCGAGTGGTCGGCCGAGCTGGTCCTGGGTCTGGAGGGCGACGAGTTCGGCCGCACGGCGGGAGCGGACGAAGACGACGGTGCGGATCTCCCGCTCGACCAGATCGGTGAGCAGGTGCGCCGCTTCGGCGGTGGCGGTGCGGCGGACGGGCGCGCCGTGTTCGCCGACGTTCTCGGTCAGCGGCGGTTCCCAGAGGCCGAAGACCATCGGCCCGCGCGGCGAGGCGTCCTCGGTGACGGCCACCGAGGGCAGGCCGGTGAGGCGCTGGGCGGTCGCGGCCGGGTCGGCGGTGGTGGCGGAGGCCAGCAGGAAGGTGGGTGACGATCCGTAACGGGCGCACACGCGGCGCAGCCGGCGCAGCACCTGGGCGACGTGCGAGCCGAACACGCCCCGGTAGCTGTGGCACTCGTCGACGACCACGTAGCGCAGCGCCTTGAGGAAGGAGGACCAGCGGGCGTGCCCGGGCAGGATGCCCCGGTGCAGCATGTCCGGGTTGGTGAGCACGTAGGAGGCGTACTGGCGGACCCACTCGCGCTCCTCGGGCGGGGTGTCGCCGTCGTACAGGGCGGCGCGGACCCTCGGCGGGGCGAGTTCGGCGGCCCGGCGGCGCTGGTCGGCGGCGAGGGCCTTGGTCGGCGCCAGGTAGAGCGCGGTGGCGCCGCGGCCGTTGCGGGCCTCGGTGCCGTCCAGCAGGTCGCTGAGCACCGGGGTCAGGTAGCCCAGCGACTTGCCCGAGGCGGTGCCTGTGGCGATCACCACAGTCTGACCGCATTTCGCCAGGTTCATGGCTTCTGCCTGGTGCGCCCAGGGCTGCTCCACCCCGACCGCGCGGGCCGAGGCCACGATCTCCGGACGGATCGACTCGGGCCAGGTGGAATAACGCGCAGGTCGGGCGGGAAGGTGCTCCGTATGGGTGAGCCGGTCAGACCGCCCCCGGCCGTCGGTCAGGGTCGCGAGCAGTGCCTCGGGCAGGCTGTGTCGGGGCGGCATGAGGACCCAGTGTGTCACCGGCGTGACGGAGAATCGTCGTAAGCCATCGTGCGGGCATGGTCGCAGGTGGTTGAATGTGGCCGTGACGGCCGTACGGCCGTGGGTCGCAGCGCTGAGGCTTGCCACGCGTTGGCTGGGCGCGCCCGGGCTCGCGACCATGCGGTGGCGGCCGTCCGGCCGAGGATCGCACATGACGTAGCAAGGCAAGGTGCTGGAGGTTCCGTGGACCTGTCCCTGTCGACCCGTTCAGTCGGCGATCGCACGGTCGTCGAGGTTGGCGGCGAGATCGATGTGTACACCGCCCCGAAGCTGCGGGAGCAGCTGGTCGAGCTCGTCAACGACGGCAAGTACCACCTCGTCGTCGACATGGAGGGCGTTGACTTCCTCGACTCGACCGGCCTGGGTGTGCTGGTGGGTGGTCTGAAGCGGGTGCGCGCCCACGAGGGCTCGCTGCGCCTCGTCTGCAACCAGGAGCGCATCCTGAAGATCTTCCGCATCACCGGCTTGACCAAGGTCTTCCCGATCCACACCTCGGTGGACGACGCGGTCAACGCGACCGACTGACGCGGCCGGGCCGGCCCCCGTGGCCGGCCCGCCCCGTTTTCCTCGCGTCCGGGGTGCCTGGGCCGGTGCGGCCCGGTGCCTCCCGGCCGCAACTGGGCCGGTCCAGCCGGCCCGTAGGGGCCGTACTTCCGGTCCCGGTCGGAGCACCCCGAGGGGGAGAGATGGCAACCGTCGAACTTCGATTCAGCGCGCTTCCCGAGCACGTGCGGACGGCCAGGCTGGTCGCCGCGGCCGTCGCCAGACGGGCCGGGGTCGACGAGTCGGTGCTCGACGAGGTACGGCTCGCGGTCGGCGAGGCGTGTTCCCGCGCGGTCGGCCTGCACCAGCGGGGCGGCATCGGCGGCACGGTCAGGGTTGCCCTGACCGATCAGGAGAAGCGTTTCCTCATCGAGGTCGAGGACGAGGCCGGCCCCACCGCCGCCCCGGCCTCCGACGCCGACGAGGGCGGCGAGCCGGACGAGGACACCCTGGGCCTCGCCGTGATCACCGGCCTGGTCGAGGAGCTTGAGGTCACCAACGGCACGGGCGGTGGCCTGATCCGGATGAGCTGGCCGGTTTCGGTCGCCTCCGTCGCGGTCTGAGGCCGCTTCCGCACGCGATCGGGGTCCCGTCCCCGGGCCTGCGTCGACAAACCGTCGAGCGTTGATGGTTCACCACTTCCGTTCCGTCGCGACCGGGTCGGGTTCGATCGCCGATCAGGCCTCGTCGCGGCAGCGGAAGTGACAAGAGGACGTCGTGCGGAGCCGCGTTCCGCGGTCGGCCGGACGGACGCGTCGGGCCGGGGGAACAGGAAGCGGGAACCGGGAAGCGGGAACCGGCCGTGTAGGTTCGACGACCGATGACGACCGAACCGAAAGGCTTCTCCCGGTGAACAAGCGACTGCTGGCCGTACCCGCCCTCGGCGTGCTGCTGGCGTTCGGCGCCGTCGGCTGCGGCGGCGACGACAACAGCAAGCAGCTGGAGTCCTGGGCGTCGAACGTCTGCGGCGCGGCCAAGGACCCGATCGCGCAGGCCCAGGCCGCGCTCGCCGACACCGGCCAGGTGAAGACCGGCGAGGCCCCGGCCGACCTGCAGAAGCGGCTCTCCACGGACATCGGGCGGCTGGCCAAGACCAACCAGGACATCGCGTCCGCCGTCGACGGCGCCGGCGCGCCCAAGGTGCAGGACGGCGCGACCCTGCAGAAGGACACCGTCGACGAGCTGAAGAAGGCGGCCGACGGCTACCAGGAGGTCCAGAAGAAGCTGGACGCGCTGCCCAACAACGACCAGGCGAAGTTCGCCGACGGGCTGCGCAGCGTCGCCGACCAGGTGCAGCAGCTGGCCTCGCTCTCCACCCAGGCGCAGAGCAAGCTGCAGCGCGGCGACCTCGGCGTCGCGATGTCCAAGCAGGAGGGCTGCAAGCCGTCCCAGGCCACCGCACCGGCAGCTGCCCCGACCAGCGGCGCCAGCACCGGCGCGAGCGGTACCCCGGCGCCCGCCGGTGCGGGCACGAACCCGACCCCCGGCGCGACCGACACCCCGAGCGCCCCCGCCACCACTCCGGCGGCTGGTGCGACCGGTTCTGCCGCTCCCACGGCCGGTGCCGGCACTCCGGCCGCCCCGGCCACCACCCCGGCCCCGGCCGCGAGCTGACCGGGGGCCGAGCCCGCCGCACGGCCCATCGGCCCATCGGCCCATCGGCGGTTCGGCGGTTCGGCGTAAAAGGGGGGACAGACGCGTCAGCAGCCGGTGCCGCTCACAGGAGCGGCACCGGCCGCCACGTGGTGCGTGCCGTGGGGCACGGGAGCGAGCGCCGTCGGGTCCGAGCGCTCCGGGCGGCTCCGAGCGCTCCGGGCGTACAAGCGGGCGTGCGGAGGCCCGATAGGGCGCGCGCGGAGGCTCGGGCTCCCGACGGGACGCTCAGGGCGGGCGGGCCCGGAGGCGGGCGGCGGGGGATCGGCGGGGGACAATGGCGGGGTGATCAGTAGCCCCGTTCTCGACCCGACCCGCCTCGCCAAGCTGCGCGAGGCGCTGCTCGCCGCCTCGTTCACCGCCGACGGGTGCCTGGACCTGCTCGGGCCCACCGGCTACGCGGCGCTGGCCCGCAGCGAGGCGGTTCCGGCGCTGCGTGCGACGCGCGGTGGCAGCCCCTTGGAGACGCTGGTGCGGCTGTTCCTGCTGCAGCAGCCGGTGCCGTACCAGGCGGCCGCCGCGGCGCTGCCGGTGGAGGACTGCCTGGCGGACGGCTGGCTGCGCCCGGACGGGGACCTGGTGCGCGCCACCGTCGACGTCCGGCCGTACGCCAACGAGGTGGCCGGGCTGCCCAGTTCGGATGCCTGGGTGGTCTCCGACCTGGGCTGCGCGGTGGGCGGCGCGGGCGGCATCGGCTCCGGTGAGACCGCCCACGGGGTGGCCCGCAAGGACCTGGTGCTGGGCGTCGGCGGTGCCTCCACCACGCTGGCCAACATCACCGTGCGACGCTCGGTGCGGGCCGCCCTGGACCTCGGCGCTGGCTCCGGCGTGCAGGCGCTGCACGCGGCCCGGCACGCCGGTTCGGTCACCGCCACCGACCTCAATCCGCGTGCGCTGCGCTTCACCGAGCTGACCCTGGCGCTGTCCGGTTTCGAGCACACCGAGGTGCTCTCCGGCAGCCTCTTCGAGCCGGTCGGGGAGCGGAAGTTCGACCTGATCGTCTCCAACCCGCCGTTCGTCATCTCGCCGACCGGCCGGTTCACCTACCGGGACGGCGGCATGGCCGGCGACGACCTGTGCCGCAGCCTGGTCCGCTCCGCCGCCGACCACCTGGAGCCCGGCGGCTACTGCCAGTTGCTCGCCAACTGGCAGCACGTTCGGGGCGAGGACTGGCAGGAGCGGCTGGCCGGCTGGGTCGCGGGCACCGGACTGGACGCCTGGGTCGTCCAGCGCGAGGTCCAGGACGTGTCCCAGTACGCCGAGTTGTGGCTGCGCGACGGCGGTGACCACCGCGGCCCCGGCGGTGACTACCAGGCCCGCTACGGCGAGTGGCTGGACGCCTTCGAGGCGGGCCGGGTCGAGGGCATCGGCATGGGCTGGATCACCCTGCGGGCGGGCGGCGCCGAGCGGCCGACCGTCCGGGTCGAGGAGTGGCCGCACCCGGTGGAGCAGCCGCTCGGCCCGCACATCGAGGCCTGGTTCGACCGGCAGGACTTCCTCCGCTCGCACGACGACGCGGGCCTGCTCGCGGCCCGCTACGTGCTGGCCGACGAGGTGGTCCAGGAGCAGGTCGGCGTGCCCGGCGCGGAGGACCCGGAGCACGTGATCCTGCGTCACAACCGGGGCATGCGAAGGGCCACCAAGGTGGACACGGTGGGGGCCGGCTTCGTGGGCGTCTGCGACGGGACGCTGGCGGCGGGCGAGATCGTGGACGCCATCGCGCAGCTGCTCGGCGAGGACCGGGTGGTCCTGCGCGACCGGGTGCCGGAGTCGCTGCGGCTGCTGGTCGAGCAGGGGTTCATCGACCCGGTCCGCTGAGCCGGGGCTGCCCCGACGGGCCGGTCCGCCGACGTCGGTCCGCCGACGCCTCCGGACCGGTCCGACGACGCCGGTCCATCCGCCGCCGACCCGGCCCGCCGGAGCCGGTTCACCCGCCCGTACTCCCTGGTTCGTCCGGCGGTCTCTGAACGGCTGCCCCCCGTTGGCCCTCCACTGTGAGGCTCTGTCCACAGGCTGTGGACAGAGCTGGGGAGCCGGGGGCCAGGGGTGGACACGACGACGGCGACGGTGGGTGGGCTGGTGCTCGCCCTCTTCGGTGGCGTGCTGCTGCTCTGGTGCGCCGCCGAAGTGCGCCTTCGCCACCGGGTGCGCCGCCAGGGCGTGGCGGTGGTGGCCACGGTGATGGCCGAGGACGACGTGCACGGGCAGCTGGACAGCGCGCCGCTGCTGTCCTTCTCGGTGCCGCCCGCGGTCGGCGGTGCCGGCGCGTGCCGGATCGGGGGGCTCGTGCTCACCCGTCCGCGCGGGCACACCCCGCTGCGCCGTCCGGAGCGCTTCGCGCCCGGTGCCCCGGTGCGGATCTGCTACGACCCGGAGCGGCCGAGCCGGGTGGTGCTGGCGGCCGGCGAGATCGGGCGGGGGTTCGTCGTCGACCTGCTCTGGAGCGCCCTGGGGGTGGCCTGTCTGGCGGCGGGTGCCGGGCTGCTGACCGCGGTCGGCGGCTGAGCGGTACGCCCGCTCCCGAGGACGTTCCCCCGCGCCTTCGACCACACCGCCGAGGCCTTCGACCACACCGCCGAGGCCTTCGACCACACCGCCGAGCACACCCTTCGGCCACCTACTCGACCACATCCTCGGCCAAGCCCTCGGCCACGCCGTCGACGGCCGCCCGCCGGCCCGTCGATTTTCCGTTGACAGATCTTGAAATCCGTCATTCCATCCTCCGGAACCTGCCGAAGCCCCCCTCCACGGGGCGCGAACCTCCGTCATCGGGTTACCGTTCGAGTGGCGTCGGTGAGCCCGGCAAGTGAAAAAGCGGGATCCGTCCGTTTGACAAGGGTGGCCGGGGTACGGTCACACTCCGCTGGTGGGGTGTCGTGCAGCGGCGGCCCCGGGACGGTGGAGGGGTCGGGCGGAGCGCAGCCCGTGCTGCCGCGCCGACCAGCCACATAAGGACCGGGAGAGAAGAGCGAAGGTGTCCCCGAGCAGCGAGACCGCGCACGGACAGCGACTCGTCATTGTCGAGTCGCCGGCCAAGGCGAAGACGATCAAGGGCTACCTTGGCCCCGGCTACATCGTCGAGGCGAGCGTCGGGCACATCCGCGACCTCCCCAGCACCGCAGCCGAGGTGCCGGACAAGTACACCGGCGAGGTGCGCCGCCTCGGGGTGGACGTCGACCACGACTTCGCGCCCATCTACGTGGTCAACGCGGACAAGAAGTCCCAGGTCAGCAAGTTGAAGTCGCTGCTCGCGGAGTCCGACGAGCTCTTCCTCGCCACCGATGAGGACCGCGAGGGCGAGGCCATCGCGTGGCACCTGCAGCAGGTGCTCAAGCCCAAGGTGCCGGTGCACCGGATGGTGTTCCACGAGATCACCAAGTCGGCGATCCAGGAGGCCGTGGCCAACCCGCGCGAGCTCAACCAGCGCCTGGTCGACGCCCAGGAGACCCGCCGCATCCTCGACCGCCTCTACGGCTTCGAGGTCTCGCCGGTGCTGTGGAAGAAGGTCATGCCGAAGCTGTCGGCGGGCCGCGTGCAGTCCGTCGCGACCCGGCTGGTGGTCGAGCGCGAGCGCGAGCGGATGGCCTTCCGCACCGCCTCGTACTGGGACCTGGTCGGCACCTTCGGCACCGGTCGCACCCCGGCCGACGCCGCCAACCCGGAGACCTTCGGCGCCCGGCTCGCCGCGGTCGACGGCAAGCGGATCGCCAGCGGTCGCGACTTCGGCCCGGACGGCCGGCTGAAGGCCGGCAGCGCCAACAGCCTGCACCTGGACGAGCAGGCCGCCCGGCAGCTGGCCACCGCCCTGGAGCGGACCGCGTTCAGCGTCCGCAGCGTCGAGTCCAAGCCCTACCGCCGCTCCCCGTACGCGCCGTTCCGGACCACGACGCTCCAGCAGGAGGCCAGCCGCAAGCTGGGCTTCGGCGCCAAGCGGACCATGCAGGTGGCCCAGAAGCTGTACGAGAACGGCTTCATCACCTATATGCGCACCGACTCCACCACGCTGTCGGACACCGCGGTCTCCGCCGCCCGCGCCCAGGTCACCCAGCTGTACGGCGCCGACTACCTGCCGGACGCCCCGCGCACCTACGCCAGCAAGGTCAAGAACGCGCAGGAGGCGCACGAGGCCGTCCGCCCCTCCGGCGACCGCTTCCGCACCCCCGCCGAGACCGGCCTGACCGGCGACGACTTCAGGCTCTACGAGCTGATCTGGATGCGCACCGTCGCCTCCCAGATGAAGGACGCGGTCGGCCAGTCCGTCACCGTCCGGGTCGGCGGCACCTCCGCCGACGGCCGGGACGTCGAGTTCTCCGCCTCCGGCAAGATCATCACCTTCCACGGCTTCCTCAAGGCCTACGTCGAGGGCGCCGACGACCCGAACGCCGAGCTCGACGACCGCGAGCGCCGGCTGCCGCAGGTCTCCCAGGGCGACCCGCTGGGCGCCGAGCGGATCACCCCGGAGGGCCACGCCACCAAGCCGCCGGCCCGCTACACCGAGGCCTCGCTGGTCAAGGAGCTGGAGGACCGCGAGATCGGCCGCCCCTCCACCTACGCGTCGATCATCGACACGATCATCCAGCGCCGGTACGTCTTCAAGAAGGGGACGGCGCTCGTCCCGTCGTTCCTCTCCTTCGCGGTGGTCAACCTGCTGGAGAAGCACTTCGGCCGGCTGGTCGACTACGACTTCACCGCCAGGATGGAGGACGACCTCGACCGCATCGCGGCCGGTGAGGCGCAGTCCGTGCCGTGGCTGAAGCGCTTCTACTTCGGCGAGGGCGAAGGCGAGGGCCTCGCGGCCGGCGGCGCCGCCGAAGCCGGCAACGGTGACGGCGACCACCTGGGCGGTCTGAAGGAACTGGTCACCGACCTCGGCGCGATCGACGCCCGGGAGATCAGCTCGTTCCGGGTCAGCGACGACATCACCCTGCGGGTCGGCCGCTACGGCCCGTACGTCGAGCGCGCCTCCGCCGTCGAGGGCGAGCCCGGCCAGCGCGCCGACATCCCGGACGAGCTGCCGCCGGACGAGCTCACCGTCGAGCTGGCCGAGGAACTGCTGGCCAAGCCCAGTGGCGACTTCGAGCTCGGCCCGGACCCGGTCAGCGGCAACATGCTGGTCGCCAAGGACGGCCGCTACGGCCCGTACGTGACCGAGATCCTGCCCGAGGGCACGCCCAAGACCGGCAAGAACGCGGTCAAGCCGCGCACCGCCTCGCTGTTCAAGACGATGTCGCTGGACACCGTCACCCTGGAGGACGCGCTGCGGCTGCTCTCGCTGCCGCGCGTGGTCGGTACCGACGCCGAGGGCGCGGAGATCACCGCGCAGAACGGCCGCTACGGCCCGTACCTCAAGCGCGGCACCGACTCCCGCTCGCTCACCAGCGAGGACCAGCTCTTCACGATCACCCTCGACGAGGCGCTGGCGATCTACGCCCAGCCCAAGCAGCGCGGCCGGGCCGCCGCCGCCCCGCCGCTCAAGGAGCTGGGCAACGACCCGGTCAGCGAGCGCCCGGTGGTGGTCAAGGACGGCCGCTTCGGCCCGTACGTGACCGACGGCGAGACCAACGCGACGCTCCGCAAGGACGACGACGTCGAGACCATCACGCCGGAGCGCGGCTACGAGCTGCTCGCCGAGAAGCGGGCGCGCGGACCGGTGAAGAAGGCGGCGAAGAAGGCCCCGGCGAAGAAGACGGCGGCCAAGAAGGCGACCGCGACCAAGACCGCGGCCACCAAGACCGCGGCCGCGAAGAAGACCGCTGCCAAGAAGACCACCACCAAGACGGCGGCGGCGAAGAAGACGACTGCGGCGGCGGCCAAGAAGACCACCGCGAGCAAGACCACGGCGACCGACGAGGGCTGATCCCCGGTCACCGCCGACGGGCCCGTGCCCCCGATCCCGGGGGTGCGGGCCCGCGCGTTGTCGCGTGTCGTCGTGGGCGGGGAAGCGGGGCGGGAAGCGGGCGGGCGGCGGGTGGGTGGTGCGCCGGTCGGCAGCCGGGTGGTGCGCCGGGAAGCGGGCGGGTGGTGCGCCGGGCGGTGGGCGGACGGCAGCCGGGCGGGGATCTGTGCGGGGAACGTCACAACCCGGTGATGAGCGGGATCCGGAAGCCCGTTCACCACAATCCGGCCAGGCCTCGCCCGCTACGCTGACCGTATGACGAGCGAGGAGCAGCCCACCCCCAGCGCCGCCCCGGCTGCCAGAGCCGCGACGCCCGACCTGCCCGAGGTCGCGCCCGCCGGGACCCCGGTGGACCGGGCCCGGGCACTGCTGCGGACACGCGCCTACCGGCGGCTGTGGACCACCCAGCTGATCGGCGGCACCGCCGACCGGCTCGGCCTGCTGGTGCTGCTCGCGCTCACGGTGATCGCCGCCGCCGTCGACGGCCGGTTCGGCGACCTGCCGCGCAGCCTGGCCTTCGCGAGCGCCGCGGTCCTCGCGGTCCGGGTGGCGGCCACCGGCCTGGTCGGCGTGGCGTTGCTCGGCCCGGTGCACCAGCTGGTCGCGGACAAGCTCGACCGGCGCTGGACGCTGTTCGGAGCCGACGCGCTGCGCGCCCTGCTGATCGGCCTCGCGCCCTGGTGGACCGTCTGGCTGGGCTCCGGCCCGAAGACCTCCGGGGCCGCCACCTACGTCCTGCTCGCGACCGTCTTCGTCACCGGTGCCGCCGAGCGGGTCTGGGGGATCGCCAAGGCCGCCGCCGTCCCCGGCCTGCTGCCGCCGGCCGACCCCTACGCCCCGGCCGTCGAGCGGCGGCCCGCCGCCGCCAACCTGGAGACCGTCCGGGTCGTCGACCGCTTCACCGGCTGGGTCACGCTGCCGCTGGCGGCCGTCGGCCTGGTCGGCCTCACCCTGCTCAACAACATCGGCGCGGCGGTCGGCTCGGACTGGCTCCGCGCCCACCAGCTCACCTTCGCGGCGCTCGGCGCGGCCGGGCTGTTCGTCGCCTCGGCGGTCCGCTGCTACCTCCAGCAGCTGCCCGGCGGCCCGGTGGCCGTCGCCCCGGTCTCCCCGCTGCAGGGCCTGCGCGCCCCGACCGACGCCGCCCCCGGCCCGGCCCTGGGCAAGGGCCGCACCGGCAGCGCCCCGTACTTCACCTTCGCCGTCGCGGCCGGCTTCGCCGCGATGGCGGGCGTCGCCGCGCTCGCGCTGCTCACCGCCGCCGAGCACCGGGCCGGGCCGATCGGCTACGGCCTGCTGGTGCTCGCCGCCACCGGGGGGCCCGCCCTCGGCGCCCGCCTCACCCGGGCCACGCTGCCCTCGCTCTCTCGCCGCCGGCTGCTCGCGCTGGCGCTGCTCGCCCAGGGCGTCGCGCTGATCCTGGCCGGGCTGGTGCTGGACTTCGTCCTGGTCCTGCTGCTCACCGCGCTGGCCGCGCTCGCCGCCGGGATCGTCGTCTCGGCCGGGCGCACCCTGCTCGCCCAGGAGGTCGAGGAGGCCCGGCTGCCGAAGGTCACCGAGCACCTGTTCGCGGTGCTGCGGACCGTGGTCGCCGGCGCGCTGGTCGTTGTCCCGCTGATCGCCGCCGCCTACGGGGACGTCGAGTACGGCGCCGTCGAGCCCGGCTCCTTCACCTTCATCCACGGCGGCGCGGCCCTCGCCGTCGCCACCGCGGGGCTGCTCACGCTGGTGCTCGCCGCCGTCGTGCTGCTGCGCGCCGACGACCGGCGCGGCACCGTGCCCTTCGGCCGGGACCTGCTGGACGCCGTACGCGGCGCCGCCGGCCCGGTGCCGCAGCGCGGCGCGGGCACCGGCTTCTTCATCGCCCTCGAAGGCGGCGACGGCGCCGGCAAGTCCACCCAGGCCCAGGCGCTCGCCGAGTGGATCCGCGGCAAGGGGCACGAGGTCGTGCTCACCCGCGAGCCCGGCGGCAGCCCGGTCGGCCAGCGGCTGCGCGGCCTCGTCCTGGACGTCGGCAACACCGGCCTGTCGCACCGCGCCGAGGCGCTGATCTACGCCGCCGACCGCGCCGAGCACGTCGAGAACGTGATCCGGCCGGCCCTGGCTCGCGGCGCCGTGGTGATCACCGACCGGTACATGGACTCCTCCATCGCCTACCAGGGTGCCGGGCGCGACCTGGCCGCGACCGAGGTCGCCCGGATCTCCCGCTGGGCCACCGGCGGTCTGCTGCCCGACCTGACCGTCGTCCTGGACGTCGACCCGACCCGGGCCCGGGAGCGGTTCACCGAGGCCCTGGACCGGCTGGAGTCCGAGCCGACCGAGTTCCACCAGCGGGTCCGGGCCGGTTTCCTCGCCCTGGCGGCCGCCGACCCGGCGCGCTACCTGGTCGTGGACGGCAGTCAGGCCCCCGGCTTCGTCACCACGGCCATCCGGCACCGGCTCGACCGCGAGCTGCCGCTCTCCGAGCAGGAGAAGGCCGCCCGCGCCGAGCGCGAGCGCCTCGCCCGCGAGGAGGCCGAGCGCCGCGCCGCCGAGGAGGCCCGCAAGAAGGCCGAGGAGGAGGCCGCCGAGCGCAAGCGCCAGGAGGTGCTGGCGCAGCTGCGCGCCGAGCAGGCGGAGAAGGAGCGGCTGGCCAAGGAGGAGGCCGAGCGGGTCGCCGCCGAGGCCCGGCGCAAGGCCGAGGAGGAGGCGCGTCGCCGGGCGGAGGAGGAAGCCGCCCGCCGTGCCGCCGAGGAGGCCGAGCGTCGTGCCGCCGAGCAGGTCCGGCTGGCGGCCGAGGCCGCGGAGCGCAAGCGGATCGCCGAGGAGGAGGCGGCCCAGGCCGAGCTGCAGCGGCAGCGGGAGCTCGCCCGCGAGGAGCAGCGCCGCCGGGCGGAGGAGGCGCTGCAGCGGGCCGAGGAGGCCCGGCTGGCGCAGGCCGCCGCACTGGCTGCCGCGGCTGCGGCGGCCGAGACGGCGGCGCACCGGGCGGCCGAGCGGCCGGGCGCGGCTGCGGGCGGGGCGTCGGTCGGGGATGCCGCGACCACGGAGCTGCGGGCGGTCCGGGAGACTTCGCAGGGCCCGGCCGACGGGCTCGGGGGCGGGCTCGGGGACGAGGCGACGCGAGAGCTGTCGGTGCGGGACCGGCAGGCCGCGGTGCGGGCGGCCGACGCCGTCGAGGCGCGCAAGGCGGCCGGGGCCGCCGGAGCGGTCGACGCGACCGCCAAGCTGCCGGTGGTGCCGGCCTCGGCGGTGGACGAGACGGCCGTGCTGCCGAAGGTGGACGAGACGGCCGTGTTGCCGAAGGTGCTGGCGGAGACCGACCGGACCGAGGTGCTGCCGCGGGTCGAGTCGGGCCGTCCGGTGGACGGCACGCGTGAGCTGCCGGTGGTCGGCGGCGAGCGTGCCGCGGAGCCGCGGCGGCAGGCCCCGGCGCGACCCCAGTCGCCGCCTCAGCCCCAGTCGCCGCCCCAGCCACAGCCGGCGCCCCAGCCGCAGTCGGCCGCTGAGCGGCCCCGGCCGGAGTGGGCCGAGGAGACGCCGATGGACGACCTGCCGAGCCTCACCGACACCCTGCTCGGGTCGCACGACGAGTGGGCGCGTTGGGAGCACGGCGGCCCGCAGGGCGGCGCGGACCCGCGCGGAGGGGACGAGCGGGGCAGGCAGGACAGGTCGGACCGGCCGGACACGGGCGACGACAAGGGCAAGGGCGACGGCAAGGGCCGTCGCTGGGGGCGTCGGGGCTGACCCGGACACGGTGCGGGCGGCGCCGTCGGGGGAGGTCCCCGGCGGCGCCGCCGTGCCGTCGGGCGCCGGTCCCGGGCACCGCTCCGGGCCTGCCCCGGGTGCCGCTCCGGGCCGGTCCCGGGCACCGCTCCCGGACCGGCTCCGGCCAGTGGAGGTCCGGCCGTCCGGAGCGGTCGTCGGCCGCCCGCCGTGACCCGGACGGAGCAGTGGCTGTCGGGGCGGAGACGTATGCTCGACGGCGGGGAAGAGGCGCCACGGGCGCTGCCGTACGGAGCTTGGGAGCAGCAGTTGGCCGTCTGGGACGACCTGGTGGGCCAGGAGCGGGTGGTCGAGCAGCTGACCGCCGCGGCCCGGGCGGCCGGGGCGGCGGTCGAGGCCGGTCGCGGGGCCGCCCCCGTCGAGGGCGTGAACGCCTCCCTGATGACGCACGCCTGGCTGTTCACCGGCCCGCCCGGCGCGGGCCAGGTCACCGCCGCCCGCGCCTTCGCCGCCGCCCTCCAGTGCACCAGCCCGGACCTCGCGCTCGGCGGCACGCCCGGTTGCGGGTTCTGCGACGGCTGCCACACCGTGCTGGCCGGCAGCCACGCGGACGTGAAGTACGTACGGACCGACGGCCTGTCCATCGGCGTGGGCGACATGCGCGCGCTGGTCCTGCGCGCCTCCAGCTACCCGACCGGCGGCCGCTGGTCGGTGATCCTGGTGGACGCCGCACACCGGCTCACCGAGGCAGCCGCGAACGCGCTGCTGAAGGGCGTGGAGGAGCCCTCCCCGCGCACCGTCTGGCTGCTCTGCGCCCCCTCCGTCCAGGACGTGCTGCCGACCATCCGCTCGCGCTGCCGGCTGCTGGTGCTCCGCACCCCCGCCGCCGAGGCGGTCGCCGACACGCTGGTCCGCCGGGACGGCGTCGACCCGGAGACGGCCCGGCTGGCCGCGCTCGCCGGGCAGGGCGACATCGAGCGCTCGCGCCGCCTCGCCGTCGACGAGCAGGCCCGCACCCGCCGGACGGAGGTGCTGCGGATCCCGCTGGAGGTCGGCGACATCGGCGGCTGCCTGACCGCCGCCCAGCGCCTGGTCGACACCGCCAAGGCCGACGCCGAGGCGCTGGCCGAGACCCAGGACGCCAAGGAGACCGACGACCTCAAGGCCGCCTACGGCGCCGCCGAGGGCAGCAAGGCGCCGCGCGGCATGGCCGGGGCGGTCAAGGAGCTGGAGAAGCGGCAGAAGAGCCGGGCCACCCGCACCCGCCGGGAGACCCTCGGGGTCGCTCTGCTCGACCTGCTCGGCTTCTACCGGGACGTGCTCGCGATCCAGCTCGGCTCCACGGGTTCCCTCGCCAACGAGGACCAGCGGCAGGCCCTGAACCGGGTCGCCCAGGCCGGCCCGGCGGAGGGCACGCTGCGCCGGATCGAGGCGGTGCTGGCCTGCCGCGAGGCGCTGGACCGCAACGTGGACCCGCTGCTCGCGGTCGAGGCGATGACGGTGGCCCTGCGCGCGGGCTGAGCCGGCCCGGCCGCGAGCCCCGGGCCGCGAGGCCCGAGGCCCGGCCCCGGGCCTCGTCCAGGCCTCGACTTCAGGGCTGATGGTCGGACTGTCTGATGGGGTGTTCGTCAGGGCGTCCGTCGGGTGTCCGCCGGGCCGCTCCACCGGCCGACGGCCGTACGCCTCCCGGAGCCGGTGCGCTGTCCCACCTTCGAGTGAACGAGCGACACTCGCCGGGCACACCCGCGTGTGACCGTCCGCCGGTTGTGCACGCTGGGGGCCGACTGCGCCCGGTGGGCCGGTCGCCTCCCGTACGCGCCGGGTCCGGTCCGGCGCCGGCCCTCTCCCGAGGCGGTGCGTCGCATGGTTCGTCTGCTTCTCGTCATCCCCCTGCTGGCCGCCGCCCTCGGCGGGATCTGGCTGGCCCGGGGCGCCCTCCAGCGCTGGCACGACCTGCGCGCCGCCGAGACCTACGAGCTGGCCGGGGACCGGTGGCCGATGCTGCTGAGGGCGGGCGGGGCGATGATCTGCGGGGTGTGCGTCACCGCGTTGACGCTGCTCACCGCGCTCGGCGCCTTCGGCGGCATCGGCCGCGGCGACCGGGCGCAGGACGGGCCGGAGGGCGTCGTGGACCCGGCGGGCACCGGGGCCGGGGCGGTGGTCCGGCAGCAGGCGGCGCCGCCCGCGGCCACCGAGCCGGGCGCTGCCGCCGCTGCCGTGGGGGCTCCCGGCGGGGCCGTCACCACGGCCCCCGCCGTGGTCAGCCGCTTCGACAGCGTCGGCCACCCGGGCGGCGGCGAGCTGCTCCAGTCCGCCGTGCTCGGCCCCGACGGGCGCCCGCGCAACGTCCGGGTCTGGCTGCCGCCGCAGTACGCCAAGGAGCCGAACGCGCGCTTCCCGGTCGTCGTGATGCACGCGGCCACACCGGGCAAGACCGCCGACGCCGAGGTCCCGGACGTCTTCGAGGGCATCGGGTCGGCGCTGCAGACCGGCAAGGCCCGTCCGTTCGTCCTGGTCGCCCCCGAGGCGCCGAACGGCACCGCGCACCCCTGCGAGTTGGTCGCCGCCGCCCCGGCCGCCGTCGCCGACGACGCGGTGCTGCGCACCACCGTCGCCACCTCCTTCCGCACCCTGCCGCCCGGCCCGGCGTCCTGGGGCACCCTCGGCGTCGACGGCGGCGCGCCGTGCGCGGCCGCCGCCGGGCTGGCCCGCCCCGACCTGTACGGCGCGGCCGCGGCGGTCTCCGGCCGCTACGACGCCGCCGCGCTCACCCAGGCCGGCGCCGAGGCCCCGGCCGACAGCGCGGCCAAGCTGCTGCTGGCCGCCGCCAGGGCCGACGCCGCCGGGCTGGACGCGGCCCGCAAGCTCCAGGCCTCGCTCAAGGCGGGCTCCGGCCCGGCGGCCAAGGCGGACGTGCGGATCTCGGACAACGTGCAGGACTTCACCCCCGACCGGGAGCGGCTGCGGCTGGTGCGGCAGGCGGCGCAGTTCCTGGCCGAGGCGCTGGCCAAGGCGTCCTGAGCGCCCGTCGCGCGGGCGTTACGCTGCCCGGTACCCCGGGGTGGGTGCCGGGCAGCGGCGTTTCCCCGCCGTCCGGGTCGTGCCGTTCGTTCGCACCGTTCCTTCCCGTCGTTCCTATCCTTCCTATCCTTCCTTCCCATCGTTTCGTCGAGGAGAGCAGCCGGATGAGGGCCTTCGGGCGGGTGCGGGTACTGGGCGCGGCGACGCGGGTGTCGACCGCGGTGCTGGCCGTCGGACTGCTGACGGGCGGGTGCGGCTCCGGTCCGTCCGGGGCGCCGAGGGCGGCCTCCTCCGACTCCGGTGCGTCTTCGTCCTCGTTCGCGGCCTCTTCCCCGGCGCCGGCCTCGGCCCCCGGCGCGTCGGGGGCCACTCCGTTGCAGCCGCTGCCCGTCGCCGTCCCGGCCGCGCTCGCGCCGTACTACGCGCAGCGGCCGGCCTGGCAGCCGTGTGACGGCGGGTTCGAGTGCACGACCTTCCGGGTGCCACTGGACTACGACCGGCCGGGGGACAGCGACCTCACCCTGGCTGCCGCCCGCGCGGCGGCCGAACCCGCCGCGACCGGCGCGGGCGTCGGCGCCGGGGCCGGCACCAACTCCGGTGCAGACCCCAGCTCCAGCCCCGCTGCCGGAGCCCGCGGCCTGCGGCTCGGTTCGCTGCTGCTCAACCCGGGCGGGCCCGGCGGTTCGGCGATCGAGTACCTGGAGTCCGCCGCCCGGACGTACGACAGCGGGGTGCGCGCCCGGTACGACCTGGTCGGCCTCGACCCGCGCGGGGTGGGTCGCAGCAGCCCGGTCACCTGCCTGAGCGGTGCCCGGATGGACGCCTTCACCGCCGTCGACCTGACCCCCGGCGACCAGCGCGCGATCGACGACCTGGTCGCCGCCGACAAGGAGTTCGCCGACGGCTGCCGGAAGCAGGCCGGGGCGGTGCTCGGCCACCTGAGCACCGTCGAGGCGGCCCGGGACATGGACGTGCTGCGCGCGCTGCTCGGCGACGAGCGGCTGAACTTCGTCGGCAAGTCCTACGGCACTTTCCTCGGCGCCACCTACGCCGGGCTCTTCCCGACCAGGGTCGGCCGACTGGTGCTGGACGGCGCGATGGACCCGGCGCTCGACTCGGTCACCGGCAACCGCATCCAGGCCGGCGGTTTCGAGACCGCCTGGGCCGCCTTCGCCAAGGACTGCGCCAAGCGCGAGGACTGCCCGCTCGGCCGGACCGAGCAGCAGGCCGGCGATCAGCTCACCGCGCTGTTCGCGACCGTCCGGACCGCCTCGTTGCCCACCACCGACAACGGCCGTCGGCTCACCGAGTCCCAGGCGACCACCGGTGTCATCGAGGCCATGTACGCCGACTTCCTCTGGCCCAAGCTGCGCTCCGCGCTCGCCGACGCCAAGGCGGGCGACGGCACCGGGCTGCTGAAGCTCTCCGACGCCTACTACGGGCGCGAGGCCGACGGCTCGTACCCCAACCTGATGTTCGCCAACACCGCGGTGAACTGCCTCGACCTGCCCGCGCCGTTCCGCGGGCCGGAGGAGGTCCAGCGGGCGGTGCCGGATTTCGAGCAGGCTTCCCCGCACTTCGGGCGCGACATGGCCTGGATGGCGCTGACCTGCGCGTACTGGCCGGTCCGGGCGACCGGTGCGGCGCACACCATCCGGGCCGCCGGCGCCGCCCCGATCGTCGTCATCGGCACCACCCGTGACCCGGCCACCCCGTACGCCTGGGCCCGCTCCCTGGCCGGGCAGCTGGAGTCCGGCCGCCTGCTCACCTTCGACGGCGACGGCCACACCGCGTACGGCCGGCACAGCGCGTGCGTGGACGGCGCGGTGAACCGCTTCCTGCTGACCGGGGAGGCGCCCGAGCAGGACAAGCGCTGCGACCGCTAGGAGCGGGTTCCGGACGGCCGGTAGGTAGTTTTCGCTTCAATCGATCGCCAGTACGACGTTACGATGAGCGCCCCCTGCCACCCTTCCCCGCACCGGAGCGCAACGTGCTCGGAGTCAACGACCTGGCGACGTACATCCTCGGCGCCCTCGTCATCATCCTGCTGCCCGGCCCCAACTCCCTGTACGTCCTGTCCGTCGCCGCCCGCAAGGGCGTCCGGACCGGCTACCGGGCCGCCGCCGGCGTCTTCGTCGGCGACCTCACCCTGATCAGCCTCACCTCGATCGGCGCGGCCTCCCTGCTGAAGGCCAACCCGGCCGTCTTCGCGGTGGTCAAGTTCGGCGGCGCCGCCTACCTGCTCTGGATCGGCTACGGCATGCTCCGCGCCGCCCGCGGACTCTGGCTCGAACGCCGGGCCGCGGCCGACCCCACCGCCGAGCCGGCCCCCGAGTCCGCCGAGAACCCCTTCCGCCGCGCCCTGGTGGTCAGCCTCCTCAACCCGAAGGCCATTCTCTTCCTGCTCTCCTTCTTCACCCAGTTCGTCGACCCGTCCTACGGACAGCCCGCCCTGTCCTTCGCCCTCCTCGGCGGCATCCTGCAGACCTTCAGCCTGCTCTACCTCTCCCTGCTGATCTTCGCCGGCACCACCCTCGCCACCGCCTTCCGCCGCCGCAAGCGCCTCTCCGCCACCCTCACCAGCGGCGTCGCCGTCCTCTTCGCCGGCTTCGCCGCCAAGCTCGCCGTCTCCTCCGCCTGACCCCCACCCCCGGGCAGCCGGGTACGGATCACCCGCCAACCTGTGTAGACTGGCCCGCGTTGCCGCCACACACGGCAACGGTGCCGCCTTAGCTCAGTTGGCCAGAGCAACGCACTCGTAATGCGTAGGTCGCGGGTTCGAATCCCGCAGGCGGCTCCAAAGCGAACCCCAGGTCAGGCCTCTGACCTGGGGTTTTTCTTTCCGTCGACCATGGAAATCGTGCGAATCGGGCATCGGGACTCGATGTATCGCAATGCGTAGGTCGTCGGTTCGTTCGTGTCGCCGATTCGCTGAGTAGTGCTTGTTACCTGCGGTTTTGTCGGCGGCGGCGAGTTGGCTCACTCGGTGTCGGAGCGCCTCGGTGGACAGTCGGTGGACAGCTGTGCGTGGCACCTCGTCAAGAGGTCTGCCACGGTGGACGGCGGGCTGTGTTTCGCCGATCGTGGGCTTGTGAGGTTCTCACAACGGTGCCCTCCTTCCGTGGGTTGCGCATCGGGAGGAGGGATCGCGCCGCCGGATGTTGTTCATGAAGTCTTGTGCGAGGGTCACTGACTTTGGCGGCGCCGAGAGTTGCGGACTGACTGTGGTGCCTCATCGCCCGTGAGATAGCCGAGAATGAGCATCCGGCCCTCGTCGAGGCTTCGCGTGATCTGCCGATGGACCAGATCCGTGCTCACCCCTGTAGTGCCGATCATCCCTGTCTCTACCAGTCGGCTGAACATGGTGTTGTCCAGATAGCTGGGAACGTTCGAGAAGCCGAACCGAACCCCGCCCTTGGAGCCGTCTCGTAGCCGGGCGTCTTGGCGTAGTTGCTCGAAGTGTTGACGCGAAAAGTACATGCCCGGCACCATCGCGTCGGCTTGCGGAATGATCGCCTCGGGCGGGCACAGCTTGATCCAGCTGGGGTCGGCGCAGAGGCGGTGCTCGTCATGCGGCTCGCGAAAGAATGCCGCATACCGGTCGACTGCTCGCAGCCGCTGGAGCTCCTTGTTCAGGCTGCTGTCGCTGTCCGGATAGTAGAAACCGTTTCGGTGCGCGTTGAGTTTCTTGTACTGGACGAGGATCAGGTTCTTGCGTGTGTCGTTGTAGTAAATGATGTCCGCGCCCGAGATGTGTTCGGCGATGGTGCGGTTGGCGTTTGCCACGAACAGACGCTGGCCGTGGTAGCTGAACTGCCTCCACGACACGTGGCCGGTAGGGCCGCCGAGCCAGCCCACGAGGTTCTCGGTGTCGTGAGTGATTAGGTGGTCTTCGAGGGCGATCTCACTCCTGGGTAGCTGTCCGGAAGGTCCTCCGAGCAGAGCCAGATAGCGTGGGGGTGGCACGTCGTCGTAAAGGCGTTCCGCCGGCGGGTCCCACCGAGCGAGCTGGGGGATGACCATGCCGGCCATGCGTGGAATTGCGAGGGTGGCGTCCCGCTGCACCGCCAGGGCATGTCCAGCCTTGGATTCCGAATGCACCCGGTAGCCGCTCGTGGCCGCGTCGATGTGATCGATTGTGCTCTGTACTTCGGGCCGCAGCCTGATCAGGGCCTCGATCAGCGCCTTGCCGGTACCTTCCGGCTGTTGGCCCTCTGCAACGAGGTGGCGCTGGTATCGGCTGTGGAGCATGCCCAGGAGGTCATCGAGCGGTACCGGCCGATCGATCAGCAGGGTATGGAGAATCCTGAGCTTCTCGTCGAGGTCCGAGGCCGCCTTCTCCCGCCTGGTCATGCCAAGGCGAGTCACCAGGAGCGTTCGGTACACGTCGGGCGTGGCGATCAGGGTGAGATGGCTTCCCTTGGTCCAGAACTCCTTGGGGCGGGTGATGCTCCAGTCCCACTCCTCCCGCCGTGCCGGAGGGTGCAGCTTCTCTTTGAACTCGACGTGCTGTGTCTCTGCCGTGGTGCACCTGATGATCGCGACCATGGGCACATTCTGGTCGCGGACGGTGACAGCTGTGGCCGAAACGAAGCATCACGCAAGCCTCTGGCGCGTGCTGTGAGTGGAGACGATGCCGTTCGCCTGATCCCGTGAGGCAGCAGGGCTGGGAGTGCCTAGCGATTAAGATGCCGTCCGAGGATGAGAGCGGATAAGCCCACCGTCGGGTGGAAGCGCGAGAGCGACAGGGCTAGGCCGGAGAGTCCCTGCTGACGCCCTCTGCCCTTGGCCCTGTTCGTGTTGCATCGTGCTGATGCAGACCCCGGAGGTGTACCGGTGACGTCAGCTGCACGGCCGTCCGCGCCGAAGCCCGGCCCCCCTCCGCGCCGTGAGCGCTGGTTCCAGTCACGACGGTCTGGCTTTCAGTGGGAGCAGGAGGGGCTGGACCATGTGCGCCAGCTGATGCCGCAGGCCGAGCCGTACCGGGCGTGGGCGGGGTTCCAGTTCACCGGCCCGTCTGGGCGGGTCAATGAGTGCGACGTGCTCATCGCGGTCCCCGGCGGCCTCTACCTGCTGGAGCTCAAGGGACATCCGGGCCGGCTGGTAAACCACGGGGACACCTGGCAGTTCCATGCCGACCGGGTGCGCACGCTGAAGAACCCGCTGCACCTCACCGACCTCAAGGCCAAGGAACTCAAGGAACAGCTGACCCGGGCCGCCCGCGCCATGAAGGTGGACCCGAAGCGGGTGCCCTTTATCAAACCTGCGGTCCTCCTGCACAGTCCCGATTTGGTGAGCGAGCTCGACGAGTTCCAGCGGACCTGGGTGTACGGGCTCAACGGGGGCAGCAGTGGGCTGCCCGGGATCTGGGACGGTCTGCTGGGACAGCCGCCCGAGCGTGAGAACTGGCGCATCACCGCGCAGACCAGCCAGCTGCTCGAACAGCTGATGAGTCGCATCGGCATCAGCCATTCGACGGCGCACCTGCGCTTCGGGGATGACTGGCGCCTGGAACCGCGTGCCCTGGACGCGGGCCCCGGTTGGGAGGACCGGCTGGCGACGCGCGACGACGGCCTGATCCAGGAGAGCGGCCGGGTGCGGATCTACCTGGCCGGCCAGGGCGCATCGTCGCAGCAGCTTCAGGCGATCGATCGAGCGGCCCGCCGCGAGTACCAGGTGCTCCAGGGCATCAACCATCGCGGCATCGTGCAGGCCGTGCAGATCCGCGAGCACGTCGGTGGCCCGGCGATCCTCTTCCGCCACCGTTCTTCCGACCTCCGGCTCGACGCCTACCTCGACGCGTACGGGGGGCGGCTGACGCCCGAGGTCCGACTCGACCTGGTTCGCCAGTTGGCCGAGGCCGTCCGCTATGCCCACAACCGGTCCCTCTACCACCGAGCCCTGTCCGCGCGCTCGGTGTACGTGTCCGCTCGGGAGGAGGGAGGTGACCCGGTCCTGAGGATCGCGGACTGGCAGACCGCCGCGCGCGACTTCGAGACCACCCTGCACCGCTCGCTCGGCGACACCCCGCTGGACGCCGGGCTGATCGCGGACGTCGCACAGGTGTATCTCGCTCCCGAGACCGATCAGGAATTCGCCGACCCGGTCGATCTCGACATCTTCGGACTGGGAAGTCTCGCTTACCTGCTGATCACCGGCCGTCCGCCGGCCGACCGGCGCAGCGCGCTGGTGGACCGGTTGGCGGCCGAGGGCGGGCTGCACCCCTATGCGGTCGCCGATGGCCTCTCCGCCGCTCTCGACGCCCTGGTCTTCAGGGCTACCGCAGCCGATGCGCAGCAGCGGCTGGAGTCGGCCGAGGAGTTCCTGCGGCTGCTGGACGCCGCCGAGGCCGACACCGCCGCACCCGATCCGGTGGGCGTGGCGGACGCTGATCCGCTGACCGTTCAGCCCGGTCAGGTACTCGAGGGCGGCTGGACCGTCACCCGCGTCCTCGGCACCGGCGCGACCGCCCGTGCCCTGCTGGTGCGTCGCACGGACGACGGCCCGGACGCCGGGGCGGATTTCCCGCGCGTCTTCAAGATCGCCCTGGACCGTGAGAAGGACGCCCGCCTGTACGCCGAGGCCGAGGCCCTGAAGGAGGTGGGCGGCGGACACATCGTGAAGCTGCTCGCCGAGCCGCGTGAACTCGGTGGCCACACCCTTCTGGAGATCGAGTACGCGGGCGGTTTCCGCTCGCCCGGCGACCGCGACCCGGTGAGCCTCGGATCCAGGCTGCGCGATCTGGGCCCGCTGGGCTACGACCAGTTGGAGCGGTTCGGCAACGACCTCTTCGGCGCGCTCGACAGCTTGGCCGCTCGCGGTATCCGCCACCGTGACATCAAGCCGGACAACCTGGGGCTGTTCAAACGCAGCGACGGCTCCTGGCAGTTGATGCTGTTCGACTTCTCCCTGGCCGACGCACCGGACCAGGACCTTCACGCGGGCACCCGCGGTTATCTGGACCCGTTCCTGGGCGGCAGCCGCCGCGCGCGCTACGACGACCACGCCGAGCGGTACGCCGCCGCGGTCACCCTCCACGAGATGGCCTCCGGGGAGCGTCCGGTCTGGGGGAACGGCCAGATAGACCCGCTGACCGTCCCGGACGCCAAGTTGTACGTCGCCGGTGAACTGTTCGACCAGACGCTGAGCGTAGGGCTGACCGAGTTCTTCGAGCGCGCGCTGCACCGCGACGTGGAGCAGCGCTACGACAGCCTGCGTGACATGCAGGAGGCGTGGCGTCGGGTCTTCCGCCGTGCCGACTCGGCGCATCCGACCACCACTCCCGCCACGGTCGGCATGACCGCCGAGGGCATCGAGGACGCCCGCGAGCAGGCGGCGGCGGTGGCGGTCCTGGCGACGCCGCTGGATGCGGCGGGCCTGTCGCCGCGCGCCGTGTCCGTCGCGGCGGGACTCGGCGCGTCGACGGTCGGGGCCCTGCTCGACATCGCACCGGCCACGATCTCCCGTGCTCGCGGTGCAGGCAACGTGGTTCGCAAGGAGCTCAACCGCCGTCACCGTCAGTGGACGCAGGCCCTGCGTCGACGCCCCGTCCCACGCACGCCGGTCGCCATCCCGGCGGACGCCCCGCAGGAGGCACTGGAGTCGGTGGAGACGCTGGCCGCTCGGCTCATGCCCGTGGAGGGCAAGCGTCGCACCAAGCCCCGCCCCGACGTCGTACGGGCCACGCTGCAGTTGCCCGGCGGCGATTCGCTGGAGCCCTGGCCCGCCCAGCCGGCCATCGCCAAGGCCCTGGGTATCAGCCAGCCCACGGTCTCCCAACACCAGCAGGCCGCGGTCGAGCAGTGGGCGGCCCTGTCGTGGCTGCGAGGCGTTCGCGACGAGCTGGTCGCCATCCTGTCCGAGCAGGGCCGGGTGCTGACCGCCGAGGAACTGGCCGGCGAGCTGCGGGCGCGCCACGGGGCGGGTGACGGCGATCCCGCCGAGACGCTCGCCCTGGCCGTCGCCGTGGTCCGTGCCGCGGCGGACACCGAGGCCCGAAAGCGGGGTGCCGACGTCGGGCCCGAGGACGAGCCGCCGGCCCGACTGGCCGTGCTGCGGCGCGGTGGCCGGGTGGTGCTCGCGCTGGAGGACCAGGACGCGGATGATCCGACGCCTGCCGAGCTGGCCGACTACGCGTCAGCCCTGGGAGAGGTGGCTGCCAAGGTGGCGCACCGCGACCCGCTGCCCGGGCGGGTGACTGTGCTGCGCGAACTGCGTGCTGTGAGCGCACCGGAGGGCATGGCGGCCCTGGCCGACACCAGGCTCGTCGACCTGGCCGCGGCGATGGCGGGCAGCGTCGGTGTCAGCCCACGCCTGGAGCTGTTCCCGCTGGATCTCGACCTCGTCCGCGCCCTGCGCATCTCGCAGGCGGCCGCGGGTGTGCGGGAGGGCGCCGGCATCAGTACGAACGATCTGCTGACCCGGGTCAGGGCCCGCTTCCCCGGGTTGACCGTCCTGGGCGACACCACGTACGTGGAGCTGGAAGAGGCCCTGGGAAAGGCCGACTTCCCCCTCGTCTACGACCAGCAGCGCAAGCGCTTCGTACCACGTCCCCGCGATGGGGCGGGGGGCCGCGTCGAGCTGTCGGTCTCGCTCCTGACCAGTACCGGATCCCTGATCCAGGCGGCTCAGAGCGACCTGGCGTCGGGCCGGGACCCGCGTCAGGTGCTGGACGCCCGCCTGAGGGTGGCCCGTCGGCGGGGTGGTTTCGTCGCCCTCACCCTCAAGGGGCCCGAACTTCCGGGCGTTGCGGAACGGTTGGCAGAGCGGTTCGAGGTGCTGCCGGTGGCGCTCGACGAACTGTTCCTCACCACGCTGCGGGAACTGGCCGTGGAACAGGGGGTGTCGTGGCAGGCGCTGCTGAAGGCGGACGCCCGGTTCGCCACCTCGGGCGTGATCGGCGCGGGCCTCGCCTCCTACACCCGCCTGGCCTCCGAGCGGCTGGCCGCACGTGTCGTCGTGCTGGCGGAGCGGTCCGCTCCGCGCACCGTCCTGCTCGCCCATCAGGCCGGCCTCGTCGCCCGCTACTGGACGGCGGGGGGACGCGAGTTGCTGGTCGCCCTGCAGGAGGCGGCCCGGCGCCCGGCCGACACTCCGCACGGCCTGTGGCTCCTCGTCCCCATGGAGGACCCGGAGGCTTCACCCGCCCTGGACGGCCGCACGGTTGACGTGGTGGACCGGGTGAGCGAGTGGGCGGTGCTGGAGGGACTGTTCCTGAAGGAGCTGAAGGAGCAGGATGCGATGGTGGGAAACGCCCGGGGCTGACATCGGTTGACGTCACGGGGGCTCGCAGTCGGGTTGCCGGAATCCGCTCACCTCGCGGTGAAGATCGGCTTAGGATCCGGGTGTGCCGGATACCTCGCAGGAAGCCCACTTCCAGTCAGCCGCGCAGCGGCACTTCCGCGACGCGGACTTCCTCCGTAAGGACAGCCGCCTGCCCACTGCTGACCATCTGTACGGTTTCGCGGCAGAGTGCGCGGTGAAGAGTCTGCTGCTGCGGCTCACGGAGGTGACGATGAGTTCTTCCAAGCCGCACGCTCCGCATCCGGACGACCCGGACCGCATCATCGAGTTCGGCCATATCAACGAACTGATCAAGGACGTCGCCGTACTGGCCCGCGGCCGGACCGCCGGTCCGCTCCACTCGGCACTCGACGGCGACCTTCGGGTGTTCAAGAAGTGGCACGTGAAGTACCGCTACTTCGACGGTGGTTACGTCAAGCCGGAGGTGGTGGGCGAACGCCGGGACGCCGCCCACCGCATACTCTCCCTGCACGAATACGTCGTGTTGAACGGAAGGCTCCCGTGACCACCTCCCCTTTCCCCGTCCGATTCGACGAGGCACGCCAGCGCGCGTTCGAGGTCGCGCGTGACGTGGCAGGCCGGGGCTTCCACGTCGTGCTGGTCCGGGACGTGCTCGGCCGTTTCTCCCTCGTGGTGGACGACACGGGCAAGGAGGGCGTCGACCGCCTCCGGGACGCGTGGACCGTCGAACTGACCGAACGACTCGGCCGGTACCGGTCCGACCAGCCCGCGCTGCTCGCCTCGGAGATGTTCTCGGCGGACGCGCTGCTGAACTCCCCTCGCGCCGTCCCCGACTCCGGCGGTCCGTCCGGCGTGGGCTCCGTCCGGTTCCTGGACAACACCGTCGTCGGCGAGGACTGGGCGAAGGTGAGCGTTCCGGAGCCCGCCCCCGGCGGCGACCGCCCGTACCGGGTCGCCCTCTACGGCTTCAAGGGAGGCGTGGGCAGGACGACGGCGATGTCCGTGCTGGCCCGTCGTCTGGCCGACGAAGGCCACTGTGTCCTGGTCGTGGACCTCGACTTGGAGTCGCCGGGAGCAGGCCCGCTGCTCATGGGCAAGGCCCTGCCGCCCCACGGGATCGTGGACCAACTCGTGGAGGCCGTGGTCGGAAATGCCGACGGCCTGGAGGTCGTGGAGCGCTCCTCGTACCTCCCGCAGGACCGCTACGGGGAGCTGTGGGTGGCCCCGGCGCGGGGCCGCGGTTCCCAGGACGTCCCGTACTCGTACGTCGACAAGCTGAACCGCGTCTACGCCGACACGGCGGGCGCGTCCTTCGCGGACCGGCTGGAACAGGCGGTCCGCGCTTGTGAGGACGCCGTGGAACGGCACAACGACGGTGTCCGGCGTCCGGACGTCGTCCTGCTGGACAGCCGCGCCGGCATCCACGACGTGGCGGCGATCGCCATCTCCCGGCTGGCTGACCTGGCGCTGTTGTTCGGTTCGAGCAACGAGCAGACCTGGCAGGGATACGGCGATCTGTTCGCCGCCTGGCAGTCCACGGGCCAGGCCTCGCGGATCCGCGGGAAGCTGCGGATGGTGGCCTCCATGGTGCCCGACTCGGTGCACTATCCGATGGAGGACTACCTGGACGCGTTCCGGAGGCGGGCCTTCGAGTGCTTCAGCCCGTTGTACGACGACGTGCCGGGCAATCCGCTGGGCACCACCGACGCCACGACTGAGCCGGCACCGTTCTCGCAGAACGTGAACGAGGAGTCGGAAGCCCATTGGGCGATCCCGATCCTTTTCGAGCCCGGTCTGGTCGGGATGGACGCGGCGAACGCACCAGGCTGGCAGGACCGCGCGTTCGTGCAGGCCGCGTACCGTGAGTTCCTGGATACCGTCATGGAGCGGATCACGGAGGATCTGCGGAACGGCCCGGAAGGAACGTCATGACCGTCGAGGTGCCCCTCAGCGCGCGCGAGTATCGCGACCTGCTGTCCTCCGCGCTGGAGGAGGCCGCCTACGCGGACACCAGGCCACCGACCGCGCGCACCCTGTTCATGCCGGACTCGCACCGCAGTGCGCTCTACGTCGACACCACCGTCGTGCCGGGTGGCCGGGGTGTGGGCAAGACGTTCTGGTACCAGTCCCTGCTGGACGACCGACTCCGTGAACTCGCGGCCACCGAGTACCGCATCGCGCGCCTGCGCAGGCTGAAGGTCGCCCGAGGGTACGGCCTGGCGCTGATGTCGGACCGCTACCCGGGACCGCCCGTGCTGCGCGACCTCATGACCCGGACGGACCCGTACACCATCTGGTACACCGTCCTCCTGACCGCTCTGGGCCAGGAGGAACTGCGGGCCCTGCCCGCCTGGCGCGAGAAGGTCGCCTGGGTGCGCGACAACCCGGACTCGGCACAGCGCACGGTGGAACGGGCGGACGGGCAGGCGCACGAGGAGAACATCGTGCACCTGCTGCTCTTCGACGCTCTGGAACACCTGCACGACGAACGGGAGAAGGCGGACCAGCTGGTTGCCGGCATCCTGCGGTTGGCCCTCCACATGCGGTTCGGCACCCGGAACATCCGCCTCAAGGTGTTCATCCGGCCGGACATGTTCGACTCGGCCAAGCCGCATTTCCCGGATGCGTCGAAGCTGTCAGGCTACGCAGCGCACCTGGAGTGGACGCGGACCGACCTGTACGGTCTGCTCTTCCACTTCTTGGGTAACGAGGACGGCGAGTACGCCGAACTTTCGGAACGGTTCCGTCGGACGGTCGGAGGCTGGGAAGCAGGTGCCGACCAGGCGAGGCACGTACCGCCGATCCTGCTGCGCAACGATGCCAAGTTCCAGCAGCTGCACTTCGAGCAGATCGCCGGCCCCTTCATGGGCAGCGACCACCGCAAGGGGCGACCGTACACCTGGCTGCCGAACCACCTCATGGACGGCGTCGGCCGGATCAGTCCCCGCAGCTTCCTCAAGGCCCTCTGGACGGCGGCCGAGGCGACTCGGGCGAGCCATCCCGCGCAGGACCGGGCGCTGCACCACGAGGCGATCCGCAAGGGGGTGCAGGAGGCGTCGAAGAGCCGGGTCGAGGAGGTCAGCGAGGACACTCCGTGGGTCAGGCTGGCCATAGAACCGCTTGCCGGGTGCCAGGTTCCGATCGAGGAGGCGAAGGTGATCGACATCTGGCAGAACGCCAACCTGACGGTCGCGCTGGCCAAGGATGCGGCGCGGTATGCGCAGGCCGATGAACCCGCGCTTGTGCGCACCGGTCCTCGCCACCCGGACGACCTGCCCCGGCTCATCGAGGAGCTGAAGGACCTCGGTGTCATGACGCCGCCCCGCAGCGACGGTCGCCTGGATCTGCCGGACGTGTACCGGATCGCGTTCGGGCTGGGCCGCAAGGGCGGGGTGCCGAGGCCAGCGGCCTAACCCCGACGGCTTCTGATATCGGGCCGAGCTGGCAGGATGGACGGATGGCCGTGCAGTACGGCCGGAGTGTCGGGGATGAGAGGTTCCACCGGTGTCGTCTGAGGAAGCCCGCAAGACGGCGGGCGCGTCGCTGGACCACGAGGCGCTGCTCAAGGACCTCCAGAAGCAGGTTGCCCTGCTGGAGCGGGACCTCAGGGACCGGGCACAGTTGGAGGAGTTCGACGGGCCGCTGCGCGGTGAGTACGACCGCGCCGTGGAGTCGGAGCGTACGGGCGCGCACTACGAGACGTGGCTGGACGAACGCCTGGTGCAGATCGCCTCCGCGTGGGTCCTGGCCTGCGTCTTCGTTCGCTTCAGCGAGGACAACGGGCTGATCCCCGATGCCTGGCTGTCCGGCCCGCGCGAGCGGCTGGCCGAGGCGCAGGACCGGCACGATGACTACTTCCGGGCGCACCCCGAGCGCAACGACCGTGACTGGCTGCTGGCCGCCTTCGCCGCGCTCGCCGACGCCCACCCGACTGCGGCGGGACTCTTCGACGAGGACTTCAACCCGCTGTGGGAGGTCATGCCGTCGTACGAGGCTGCCGCCCGCCTGCTGGCGTTCTGGCGCGACCGAGGCCCGGACGGCGAGACCCGCTACGACTTCACCGACCCGGAGCTGGACACCCACTTCCTCGGTGACCTCTACCAGGACCTCTCCGAGCACGCCCGCAAGACCTACGCACTGCTGCAAACTCCGGAGTTCGTCGAGAAGTTCATCCTTGATCTGACGTTGGAGCCGGCGCTTGAGGAATTCGGCCTGGACCCGGTGTGGAAGCACACGCCGGCCGGTTGGACCGGTGACGTCGACGGGGAGGGCCGTGGCCGTGGCCTGCGCTGCATCGACCCGGCGTGCGGGTCGGGCCACTTCCTGCTGGGGTTGTTCCGGCGGATCTTCGCCAAGTGGCGTGAGCTGGAGCCCGGTGTGGACCGCTGGGTGCACATCCGCCGCGCCCTGGAGTCCGTGCACGGCGCTGACAGGAACCCGTACGCGGTGTCCATCGCCCGCTTCCGGCTGCTCGTGGAGACGTTGAAGGAGGGCGGCGAACGGGATCTTCGGCGGGCGCCCGCTATGCCGATCCGGGTAGCGGTGGCGGACTCGCTGCTGCACGGGCGGGAAGCCACGATGATCGAGGAGACGCTTCTGGGGGAGGCGCCGGAGACCTTCCACTATCGGACGGAGGACGTCGAGAAGTACACGCGGGAGGTGGACCTGCTCGGGCGGGGGTCCTACCACGTGGTCGTGGCGAATCCGCCGTACATCACGGTCAAGGACAAGCAGGAGAACGAGAACTACCGAGGGGTGTACTGGGCCTGCTCGGGCAAGTACGCGCTGTCGGTGCCCTTTGCGCAGCGGATCTTCGAGCTGGCGGTTCGCGCGGAGGGTGGCAGCCGGGATGGCGGTTTCACCGGGCAGATCACCTCGAACTCCTTTATGAAGCGGGAGTTCGGCAAGCTCCTCATCGAGTCGTTCTTCCACGGTGGGTTGTACAAGGACCCAGCGGCGAAGCGGAAGCGCGACTTCGCTGGTGTTGAGTTGTCGCACATTATCGACACCTCAGGTGCGTACATTCCCGGGCACGGCACGCCGACGGTGATCCTGGCCGGGCGGAACCAGGTCGCGCGGCAGGCTCAGTCCATTCGGGCGGTGCTGGGCGTTCGGGGCGAAGCTGGTATTCCCGACGAGGGTGCGCTCGGCGAGGTCTGGGTGGCGATCACCGAGCAGGTGGGGAAGCCAGGGAGCGAGTCGGAGTGGATCAGCGTTGAGGACGTGGAGCGGGCTCGGTTCGCTAACTTTCCGTGGTCGCTGAGTGGCGGTGGTGCGGGCTCTGTCATGGAGACCGTGGAAGGGCACTGCGCGCAACGGCTCAGCGGGGTGATCGACTCCACCGGGTTTCACGACATTCTGGGCGAGGATGATGTCTTCGGCGCAGAGCGCCTTCCCACTCTCTGGCAGAGGCATGCTGTAGCTCACCGGACGCTTGTCACGGGAGATGTCCTAAGGGACTGGTTCACTAACACGGGTGCCGTTGTTCTCTGGCCCTACCGAGACCAGAATGCTGATCTTTCCCTGCAAAGCACCGCGCTCTTCTGGCCGTACCGAAGCAACTTGAAAGCCGGGCTCACTTTCGGAAAGACGCGCGAAGAGCGGGGGATGGCCTGGCACGAGCACATCATGCTCTCCTGGGAGCGAACTCGTGCATCCGCGCTTATCTCATTTGCGTTTGTTGCCACGCACAACCACTTCATGCTGGATCGGGGCGGGAAGGTCTTCAACCGTTCCGCGCCCGTGATCAAGTTGTCGAAAGGTGCTAGCGAGGAGCAACACCTGGCCCTGCTGGGAGTGCTGAACTCGTCGACGGCTTGCTTCTGGCTGAAGCAGGTTAGCCACGATAAGGGGAGCCAAGGGGTTAACGAGGGGTTCAAGTCTCAGGAGTGGGAGCGGTTCTACGAATTTACCGGAACTAAGCTCCAGGAATTCCCAATTCCCGATGTCTTGCCTCTTGCCCTTGCGCGCGAACTCGACGTGCTCGCTCAGAAACTGGCCGAGTGCGAGCCGTCTGCCGTCGCTAGCTCCGGCGCGCCCACCCGCGCGGCACTCGATGAAGCGCACGCCGTGCAGGAGGCGATCCGGGCGCGGATGGTTCTGCTCCAAGAGGAGCTGGACTGGACGGTTTACGGGGCGTATGGGTTGCTCACGCCCAGGGAGGTCGCGCTGACCACCCTCCCAGGCAGCCCTGGCGAAATGAGCGACGCTGATGCGCCGCAGCTCCGGCTCGGGCAGCGGGCCTTCGAGATCGCGCTGAAGCAGAAGGTCGACGCCGGCGAGGCTGAGACTGCCTGGTTCGCGCGGCACGGGTCCACCGAGACCGCGACGGCCGAGATCCCAGCTGAGTGGCCTGAGGCGTACCAGAAGGTCGTCCAGGCCAGGCTCGACATCATCGCGTCGAACAAGGACATCCGGCTGATCGAGCGTCCTGAGTACAAGCGGCGCTGGTCCACGGAAGCGTGGGAGAAGCGCGAGGCCACCGCCCTGCGCGCCTGGCTGCTCGATGCCGCCGAGCGGGAGGAGCTGTGGTTCGAGGAGCGCGGCGACTATGACGCGCCCCGAACGCTCACGGTGTTCCAGCTCGCCGATGCCCTGCGCCACGACGAGGGTGTCCAGGCCGTCGCCGCGCTCTATGCCACCGACCACCTCGGCAACCGCGAGGCTTCCCTGGCGACCGTTCTCGCTGCGGTCATCGAGGCCGAGCACGTGCCCTACCTTGCTGCGCTTCGTTACAAGGAGACCGGCCTGCGCAAGCGCGAGCAGTGGGAGCGGGTGTGGGAGCAGCAGCGCGAGGAAGACAGCACCGGGCAGCGGCTCGACATCAAGGTGCCTCCGAAGTACACGGGCGCCGACTTCCTCAAGCACTCCTACTGGTCGAACCGGGGCAAGCTCGACGTGCCCAAGGAGCGGTTCGTCTCCTACCCCGGTGCCTCCCCGGACGGCGATCCGTCGCTTCTCCTCGGCTGGGGCGGCTGGAACCACCGCGATCAGGCCGAAGCGCTCGTCAACCTCGTCAACGACCGTTCGTCGGTTGATGGTTGGGAGAAGGAGGATCCGCGCTTCACGCCGCTGCTCGCCGGGCTTCAGGAGATCATGCCCTGGGTGCGCCAGTGGCACGACGGGGACGACCCGGAGTGGGGTGGCAACCCCGCCGAGGAGTTCCAGACCGTCCTGAACCGGGGTCGTGTCGAGCGCCACCTGTCGGAGTCCGATCTCCGCGACTGGCGACCGGAGAAGAAGCGCGGGGGGCGGAAGTAGCGAACTGAACAGGGCCGCGCGATGTTTCGCGCGGCCCTGTCGGTCGTCCATCAGTCAGTCGGCGGTCTCGTCCGTGGGAGGCTGCTCGACCACGAAGGATCCCTTGCCGCGTACGGTGACGATGAGCCCACGTTCGCGAAGCTCCTGCGCTGCACGTCGCGCTGTGAGTCGCGCTACGCCGTACTCGTCGGCGAGGTGATTCTCCGAGGGGATGGGCCTGTCCGGTGCCAACTCGCCGCTGCGGATCTTCTTGGTGATGGCATCGGCCAACTGGATGTAGAGCGGTCGCGCGCTCATGGGATCCAAGACCGCCTTCGGCTCCATATCGCTCATACGTCCAACGTAGAGGGGTCTCGATCAACACGATCGTATGGATCTCTCTGTACTTGTATACAGAGGTCTGTAGAGCGCGTTACGGTCGTAAGCAGCAAATACCCCGGCGAGGTGGTCAGACCTCCCGGGGCGTGGCCAACGCTGAACTGGAGCGTCGACATGTACGACCTTATCCGCCACACCGCCGAGCGGCTGCGGCTTCTGCTCGCCCCCGGTCGGGGCGTCCACCGCAGGATCGCCCGTTCCCCCTTCCGGGTGCCCTTGCGGGGGCCCGGCCGCCACGCGATCGGCATGCGGGAGGTGGCCGCGTGATGCGGTACGGCGCGAACTCCGGCCGCACGCCCCGCCTGCTGCCGTGGACGTCCCCCGAAGGCAAGCCGTGCTACCTCGTGTCGGCCGCCGAGGGCGGCTACGTGTCGCGCCTGGCCGACGACGTGGAGGCCACGCTCCTCGACACGGGCGCGGACGTCCTCGACCACGCCCGGGAGGTGCTGGCCGACCTCGCCTCGCCGTGCGCCGAGGTGCGGTTCGCCGCCTCCCGGCTGGCCGAGTGCCTGCGCGACGCCCTGCTGGTCGCCGAGTCCCGCGGCCTGCGGCTGGCGGCGACGGAGACCGACGAGGCCGATGAGGACGACGAGCAGGACGAGCAGGACGAGCAGGACGAGGAGGCCGTCCCGACCGGTGGCCAGTGACCCATGACCGCCCGGTGGGTGCCGTTCCGCCGCCCCGACGGAACGGCACCCACCGGCCCGAAGGGCAGATGATCACGGGTTCCCTCGGTCACGTACTTTCCGCCGCGCCGAGCTGGCAGGATTGAACACTGATGCGCGCGTGCGGCAGGTGCCGCCGCGCCGCGCAGCGTGAGGCGACCGGCCGGGGCGGCCGGGCGGGAGACGAGTGGGGGAGCGGGAGCGCCGATGGCCAGGGGCAGCAATGTCGTGCTGAGGGACGTCCTCGATATCAAGGAGGACGCCAGCGCAGGCGACTTCAAGATCGCCCTGTCCCAGGGGTTCCGCGGTGACCTGGCCGGCTCGGTGGCGGAGTACGTGGTCACCCCACAGCTCGCCAAGCAGTTCGACGAGGCGCTGAAGCTGGTGCGCGGTGCCGTGCGCAAGAACAACTCCTACGCCGCCTACCTGCACGGCTCCTTCGGTGCCGGTAAGAGCCACTTCCTGACCGTGCTGCACGCTGTGCTCAACGGCGACCAGGCCGCCCGTGACAAGAAGCGGTTGCGTGAAGTGGTCGCGGGGCACGACGACTGGCTGCCCGGGAAGAAGTTCCTGATGGTGCCCTACCACTTGGTGGGCGCCGCCAACCTGGACTCGGCGCTGCTCGACGGATATGTGAAGACCGTGCGCGCGCAGCACCCGGAGGCGACGACTCCGGCGGTGTTCAAGTCGGACTCGCTGCTCGTCGACGCCCGCGCCCTGCGCGATTCCCTCGGCGACGAGGCGTTCGCCCGACTGCTGCCCACCGCCGCCCCCGCGGCGCCGGCCGGGGACGACGGCCTGACGCCCATCGGAAGCGGCCCCGCAACAGCAGAGGACGACGACGAACTCGCTCCCATCGGGTCCGTCGCCGCCACTGCGTGGACGGCTGCCGAGCTGGACGCCGCCTTCGCCGCGCCCGCCGGCGACGAGCGCCGCGGCCGCCTGGTCTCCGCCCTGCTCAGCGGCCCCATGAAGTCCTACGCGGCCGGCAAGACCGGCGACGCGGACGCGTTCCTGCCACTGGACGACGGCCTCAGCGTGATCAGCAAGCACGCCCGGTCGCTCGGCTACGACGGTGTGGTGCTCTTCCTCGACGAGCTGATCCTCTGGCTCCAGGCCCGGATGCGGGAGCGCACTTGGGTCAACGAGGAGATCCAGAAGCTCGTCAAGCTGATCGAGGCGGGCAACGCCGACCGGCCGGTGCCGATCGTCTCCTTCATCTCCCGCCAGCGCGACCTGTCCCAGCTCATCGGCAAGGACATCCTCGGCGCCGACGTGCAGAACATGGAGCAGGCGCTGGAGTACCTGAAGGAGCGCTTCACCGTCATCAACCTGGAGGACCGTAACCTCCCGGAGATCATCAAGGAGCGAGTGCTCAAGCCGAGGCCCGGCCAGGAGGAGGTCCTGGCCGCCTCCTTCGCGGGCATCGGCCGCTCCAACCAGCAGGTCAAGGACATCCTGCTGGACGACGAGGGCGCCACCAGCGCCGACTGGGACGACTTCAAGCGCGTCTACCCGCTCTCTCCCGCCCTGCTGAACGTGCTCGTGGCGCTGTCCGGCGCGCTCCAGCGCGAGCGCAGCGGCCTGAAGCTGGTCCAGCAGCTGCTGGAGTTGAACGCCGGTGCCCCGCTCGGCCGCCTCATCCCGCTCGGCGACCTCTGGGACGTCCTGGTGGACGGGACCGGGGCCGCCTTCACCGAGCAGCTCAAGTACGAGTCCGCGGCGGCCGTGAAGTTCCACGCCAAGGCCCGTCAGCACCTGCTGGAGAAGTACGGTGCGGACGACAATCCCGACTTCCTCGCCGACGACCGCTTCGTCAAGACCCTGCTGCTGGCCGCGCTCGCGCCCGACGTACCCGCCCTGCGCCGGCTCACCGGTTCGCGGCTGGCCGCGCTCAACCACGGGTCCGTGCGCTCCCGGACCGTGCCCGAGGGCGACAAGGTCATCGAGCGGATGCGGGCCCTGCAGAACGAGTTCCCCTCCGAGCTGCGCGCGGAGGGCGAGGGCGACCCGGTCTTCTCGCTGCACCTGTCCGACCTCGACGTCGAGCCGCTGCTGGATGCCGCCGCCGGTGAGGACAAGGCGGGTGTGCGCCGGGTGTGGGTGCGGGACCGGCTGTGGGAGCTGCTCGGCGTCCGCGAGGGGAAGCTCGTCGCCGAGCGGGAGATCATCTGGCGCGGCACGCGGCGGACCGCCGAATTCGTCTTCGGCAACGTCTTCGACCGCCGCGACCTGGCGGACGAGCAGTTCACCCCGTCCGAGGCCGGAAACATCCGCTTCGTCGTCGACTACCCCTGGGACGACGAGAACCGTTCCCCCAGCTACGCCTACCAGCGGGTGAAGGAGCTACAGGACAACGGTCTGAAGGAACCCACCCTCGTCTGGCTGCCCGACTTCCTCTCCGAGCAGCGCAAGGCGCAGCTCGGCCGGCTCATGCGGATCACCTTCCTGCTGGAGCGCAACCGGCTCGACGAGTACACGCGCACCTACTCGCCCGATGACCGCGCCAAGGCCCGGCGCCAGCTGGAGGTCGGGCGCGAGACCCTCACCCGCACCCTCGTCGAATCGCTGGGCGAGGTGTACGGCATCGCGACGCCCAAGGAGGGCACCAGGGCCGCCGAGGTGGTCGACGGGCGCCATGTGCTGTCGCTCCTGCCCCAGTTGTCACGCCCCGAGCCGGCGTCCGGCAAGCCGTTCGCCGACTCCGTGCCGAAGCTGGCCGACGACGTGTTCTCCGCGCTGTACCCGAAGCACCCCGACTTCGGCCCCGACCCTCGCTCCGGTCAGCCCAAGGCCGTCACCGCGGGCGAGCTGCGCACCGCGCTGGAGTGGATCACCCGCGCCATGGACGACGGAGGCCGGGTGGAGGTCGACAGTCACCACGCGCCGACGGTCAAGCGCATCGTGGAAGCGCTCGAACTCGGTACGGTCCATGAGGGGCCGCTCGTGCTGCGTGCCGAATGGCGGACCCGCATCAACCAGGCCGCCGCCCAGAACCAGGAGCGCGACGACCTCAAGGTCGAGGACATCCGCCGGTGGATCACCAAGGACCTCGGCTACGGCGGCCTCGACCCGCAGACGTCGAACCTGCTGATCGCCGCGTACGCGCTGCTCGACGACCGTGCCTGGGTGTTCCACTCCGGGCGCGAGACCGCGGCCCCCGAGCTGTCCGCGATCGGGCCCGGCTGGACACTGCGTTCCCAGCCGCTGCCGAGCAAGGACGAGTACGAGATGGCCCGGGACCGTGCCGGACGGCTCTTCGGCGTGGCCGCCAAGCCCAACCCCTACGCGCGCAACGTCAACTCGCTCGCCGGCGAGGTCCGCGCCAAGGTCGAGGCGTTCGAGAAGGACGTGGCCGGCGTCCGGGAAGTGCTCGACCGGCATGCGGCCCTGCTCGGTCTCGACGACACCGCGCCCCGCAGGGGCATGCTGCGCGAGGCCGCGCGCCTCCTGGCCCGACTCGGCCGGCACGGCGCGGATGCGACCGCCCTGGTCAAGGAGCTGGCCTCGCTGACCTACGAGACCGCCGACCGGGACCTGGCCCACGTCATGGACAGCGCCGAGGACGTGCTGAAGGCCCTGGACGCCACCGACTGGCGGCTGCTGGCCAGCGTGCAGAGCTTGAGCGGCCGGGACGACAGCGTGGGTGACCGCGCTGCCCGGCTCCTCGCCCGGCTGGAAGAGGCCGCCCGCGAATCCGAGCTCAAGCGGTCGTTGGTGCCCGTGCTCGACGGCGTCCGGGAGACCGCGATGGCCATCGTCGATGCCGCGCTCAAGGTGGAGCGCACCGCACCGTTGCCGCTGCCCACGCCCACCCCCGGGCCGGAGCAGATCCCGCTGTCCCAGCACGGGAACCCGCCCGTGTCCTCGCAGCCGGCCGTGCCTCGGCCGGGAGCCGAGGCGACGCCGCAGGCCGAGGAGCCCGCGGAGACGGACGGTCCCGTCCGGGCGGTGCGCCGGGTCATCCACGCCGAGCCCGGCGGTCTGGAGGCCGTGCTCGCCGCCGAACTGGCCGCCATGCGGCAGGAGATCGAGGCATTCCAGACCCGACACCCGGACACGGCCGTCGAGATCGTCTGGCACGCCGTCGATGCCGCCGTGCCGGGTGACGACACCGGAGCCGAGGCGGAAGGACGCCGGTGATGGCCGCACGCCCCGCCGTGGGACGACGCGCGATCGAGGTCCTGCTCCAGGCGGAGCTTCCCGAGGCCCCGGGAAAGCGACTCGTCCTGGTCGACGCCGTCTACGAGGGCCCCGACGGGGAAGGCGAGTTCACCGTGCGCGTCGACGGCGGCAACCGCCGGGTGCGCATCACCGAGCAGGGCTCCCTGCTGGGCATCGTCGAGGCGTGGCAGCGGCACCAGGCCGAGGAAGGGGCAGCCGGTGACGGTGTCCTCGTGGTCACCGGTTCGGTGCCCGCCGACCAGTTCGGCTGGGACCTCCGGGCGCAGGCGGTCCGCCACCGCGCTCTCGGCGTCGACCGGGCCGAGGTCGTCAAGCAGCTCTTCCGCGCCACCGATCTCGACTCGCGGATGGCGGGCGAGCGCTGGCTGTTGGACGCGCTGCTGGAAGCCGAGCCGGTGGACGGCTGGCCGCGGGCGGGGTCCGTTCTCACGCGTGACCGCGCCGTGCGGGCCCTGCTCGGCGCGCGACTCGGGCTGGGGGACACCACGGCCGACACCCTCGACCTCGACGCCGACGCCCTGTTCGCCTGGACCCGCACGGCCGCCGGCCCGGCCCGGTTCGCCGCGCTGTCCGAGGCCGAGCGCGAAGGGCTCGGCGAGTGGCTCGCGCAGGCCGTCGGGTCGGTCGCGCCCATGCTGCTGGGGCTGGCCGCCGACGGACGCGGCGGTGACGCTCTGCCGCTGGGCGCACTCGCTTCGGCAGCCCTGTCGTCCGCGGCGCCGGAGGCCGCGGGCTTCGCGCTCGGGACCCTCTTCGGCGCGGTGCTCCCCTCGTTCGAGTCGCTGCGGCCGTTCGCCGACGCCGCCACCGGGGTCCTCACCCGGTGGATCGCCCAGGCCGAGGGCAGCGGGCCGCAGCGCGCGGACGCTCGTGGCCGGGTGTCCGACGTCCTCGACCGTGCGGACCGGCTCGCCACCGACGCCCGGCTCAGCCCGTTGATCGGCGCCGACCGGCTGCTGCCCTCCGGGTACCGGGCGCGACTGCGGCATCTCGCCACCGTCCTGGACGGGCCGGCGACTGCTGCCGAGGCCGCCCTGCGCGAACTGGCGGACCATCAGCTCGCCGCGCTGTACGCCGACTCCACGGAGACCGCCGAGACCGCCGTACGCCTGGTCCGCTGGCTGAAGTCGTCGCCGGAACCGATGGAGTCGGTGGGGCAGGGTGTCCAGACCCACCTGGCCTCGTCGGGCTGGGCCGATCTGGCCGTGGGAATCCTCGCGGAGGGCGACACCCACCGGGATCCGGTCGTCTCGGACGCGTACCACCGGCTGATAGGAGCCGTGCGGGCTCGCCGGGCCGGGATCGACGAGGAGTTCGCGAAGCGGCTCGCCGTGTGGACGGAGAGCGCGTGCCAGCAGGCGCCGGGAGGCGCCCTGCTCATCGAGAACGTCCTGGTCGAGGCCGCCGTGCCGCTGAGCAAAACGGTCCGGCGGGACGACGGCGACTCGGACGGCCGGGAGCGGGGCAGGCCGCTGATCCTCGTACTGGACGGCATGAGCGCCGACGTGGCCGTTCAGCTCGTCGGCGGACTGGACCGCAGGGTGTGGACCGAGGTCGTGCCCAAGCCCGGACCGGGCCGGCAAGCGGCCCGCCAGGCCGCCGTGTCGATGCTGCCCTCCGTGACGACGATCAGCCGCGCCTCGCTGCTCAGCGGGCAGCCGGCGGACGGCGGGCAGAGCGTGGAGCGTGCCGGGTTCACCGCCTTCTGGAAGAAGCGCCATCGCGACGCACGCCTTTTCCACAAGGGCGGCTACGAGGGGCCGCCCGGGCACCGGCTGGCACCCGAGCTGATCCAGGCACTCGCCTCCGATGACATCGTCGGGGTGGTCCTCAACACCATCGACGACGCGCTCGCCGACGGCCGGGAAGGCGCCCGTGGCAGGTGGGCGCCAGAGGACATCGGCAAACTTCCCGACCTGCTGAACGCCGCCCGTGACTACGGGCGGCCGGTCGTACTGGTGTCCGACCACGGTCACGTCCTCGACCGCACGCCACGCGGTGGGCAGCAGCCCGAGGCGGACGGAGCCATGGGAGCCCGGTGGCGCATCGGTGCGCCGGGCGAGGGAGAGATCGCACTGACCGGTCCCCGGGTACGCACCCCGGGCGGCAGTGTCACCCTGCCCTGGCGCGAGGAGCTGCGGTACACCGCCCGGCAGGCCGGCTACCACGGCGGGGCCTCCCTTGCCGAGGTCACCGTGCCCGTGATCACCCTGGTCCCGTCCGCGGACCTGGTCCCGGAGAAGTGGACGCTGCTGCCGGCCGAGCGGGTCGCGCCCGCCTGGTGGCACGGCGAGGAGGGGACCTCGCCGGGTGCGGCCGAGCCGTCCGCCGTCGCGGCGGCGTACTCCCGGCCACGACCGGGACCGGCGCGTGCGGACGCCACCCCGGTACCGGACCGGGACACCGTCGGTTGGCGGACCGTGACGTCCGAGCCGTACCGGACGCTTCGCCAGTTCGTCCGTGGCGCCCCGAGCGACACCGCCGTCGCGGCCGTGCTCGATGCGCTGCTCGCGGCGGGTGGGAAACTGTCTCCCGGCGCGGTGGCCGCGGCGGCGCAGACCGCCACGGGCAAGTCGGAACGCAACCCGGAGCGCTTCGCCACCGTCCTGGAGCGTCTCCTGAACATCGACGGCTATCCCGTGTTCCAACTCGTCGAGTCCGGGCGGACCGTCCAGCTCGATCGAGCCCTTCTCCAACAGCAGTTCCTTGAGGATGCGGCGTGATCAGATCCGAATCCGAGGTCAGTGCCGCGCGGCGACGCGACGTACTCGACGCGCTGCGCCGTGGCACGGTGCCGCAGGCCGGTCTCGGCCTGTTCGCCGTCGGTCTGGAACGTTTCGAAGCAGCCCTGGACGACGACCTGGCCACCGCGGCTCGCGGTGGCTCCGCCTTCCACGCCCTACGGGGTGAATACGGCTCCGGCAAGACATTCTTCGCCCGTTGGCTCGCCGAGCGCGCCAAGCGGCGCGGCCTCGCCGTGAGCGAGGTGCAGATCTCCGAGACCGAGACGCCGCTGCACCGCCTGGAAACTGTCTATCGCAGGCTCGTCGAGCGCCTCACCACGGCCACCCATCAGCCTTCCGCCCTCCGGGCGGTCATCGACTCCTGGTTCTACGCCCTAGAGGAGGAGATCCTCGCCGCCGGTGACATCGCCGAAGACGACGAGAAGGCTCTGGCCGAAGCCGTCGACGAACTGCTGGAGCGGCGGCTTGCCGAAGTCGCCCGGACCACGCCGGCCTTCTCCGCGGCTCTGCGCGGCTATCGCCGTGCCGTGGCGGCCGGGGACGGGGCGCACGCCGAAGCGCTGATCGCCTGGCTCGGCGGACAGAAGTCGGTGGCCGCCTCTGCCAAGCGCGTCGCGGGTGTCCGCGGCGACCTCGACCACTTCGCCGCCCTCGGGTTCCTCCAGGGCCTGCTCACCGTCCTGCGGGACTGCGGGCACCCGGGACTCCTCCTGGTGCTGGACGAGGTGGAGACCCTTCAGCGGGTGCGCGGCGACGTTCGGGAGAAGTCCCTGAACGCGCTGCGCCAGCTCCTCGACGAGATCGACGCCGGACGCTTCCCAGGCCTGTTCCTCGTCATCACCGGCACCCCCGCCTTCTACGACGGTCAGCAGGGCGTGCAGCGCCTGGCGCCGCTCGCCCAGCGCCTGGCCACGGACTTCACCACCGACCCCCGCTTCGACTCGCCGCGCGCCGTCCAACTGCGGCTGCCCGGCTTCGACCTGGCGTCGCTCGGTGAACTCGGGCGCAAGGTGCGGGATCTGTACGCGGGAGTGGCACGCCACCCCGAACGGCTCGCCGCCCGCGTCGACGAGGCCTACCTCGACGAACTGGCCCGCGCGGTCACGGGCTCCCTCGGCGGCAGGGTCGGTATCGCTCCGCGCCTGTACCTGCGCAAGCTCGTGGCCGACGTGCTGGACCGGGTCGACGAGTTCGCGGACTTCGACCCCCGCGTCCACTACGCGCTCACGCTCGGCGGCGCCGAACTCACCGAGACCGAGCGGAACGCGGCCGTGGGAGCCGGGGACATCGAACTGGACCTGGAGCCCTCATGACCTCGGAGAAGGAACCAGGAGACCCCTTCGACCTGCTCGACCCCGTCCTCGGCTACCACATCGTCAACTCCCTCGGCTGGCGGTCCCTGCGCCCCTTGCAAGAGGAGGCGATCGGACCGCTCCTGGGCGGCGAGGACGTCGTCCTGCTCGCGCCCACGGCCGGCGGGAAGACCGAGGCCGCGACGTTCCCCCTGCTGACGCGCATGAACCGGCAGGGCTGGACGGGCACCAGCGTGCTGTACGTGTGCCCGCTCAAGGCGCTGCTGAACAACCTGCACCCGCGGCTGCGGACGTACGCGCAGTGGCTCGGCCGCACCGTCGAGTTGTGGCACGGCGACATCACCACGTCCAAGCGGCGCGGCATCCTCGCCGGGCGCCCCGACGTTCTGCTCACCACTCCGGAGTCCCTGGAATCCATGCTGGTGAGTGTGCACGTCGACCACCGCGCATTCTTCGCGGGGCTGCGGGCCGTCGTGGTGGACGAGGTGCATGCCTTCGCCGGCGACGACCGGGGCTGGCACCTCCTGGCCGTACTGGAACGCCTGAGCCGGGTCGTCGGACGGCCGGTCCAGCGGGTGGGCCTGTCGGCGACCGTCGGCAACCCCGGCGAGCTGCTGGCCTGGCTCCAGGGGGCAGGACTGGGACGCCGACCCGCCCGGGTCGTCGCCCCGCACCTCACCGGAGAGGAACGGCCCGGCCAGGCCACGAAGGATTCGATCGGCGGGGCTCCCCGGCAGGACGTGCCCGCCACGGTCCCGCCCGGGGACATCGAACTGGACTACGTCGGTTCCGTCACGAACGCCGCGACGGTGATCGCCGCTCTGCACCGGGGTGAGAAGCGCCTGGTTTTCTGCGAAAGCCGTCGCACCGTCGAGGAGCTGGGCGAGCAGCTGCGCCTGCGGGGTGTGACGACCTTCCTGTCCCACGCATCGCTCTCCGTCGACGAGCGCAGGCGCGCCGAGGCCGCCTTCGCGGAGGCCCGCGACTGCGTGATCGTCTCCACCAGCACGCTGGAGCTCGGCATCGACGTGGGTGACCTGGACCGGGTCATCCAGCTCGACGCGCCGCCCACCGTCGCCTCGTTCCTGCAACGCCTCGGACGCACCGGCCGCCGCTCGGGAACGACACGCAACTGCCTCTTCCTCGCACTCAGCGGTGATGGGCTGCTCTCGGCGGCTGCGCTCCTGCTCCAGTGGTCGCGAGGCTGGGTGGAGCCGGTCGTCGCGCCACCCGAGCCGAGGCACCTGGTTGCCCAGCAGCTGCTGGCCCTGTGCCTCCAGGAACACAGGGTCGGTGAGAACCTCTGGGAAGAGTGGTGGGGCCGCATCGGCCCCTTCGGACCGGGCGCGGCGCCCATCGTCCGCCACCTCGTGGAACAGGGCTACCTGGACCAGGACGGTGGTCTGCTCTTCATCGGGCCGGAGGCCGAACGGCGCTACGGGCACCGTCACTTCATGAACCTCACGGCGACGTTCACAGCCCCACCGGAGTTCACCGTGTTCAACGGCCGCAGCGAGATCGGCCGCACCGATCCCGATCTGCTCACCGAGGAGATCGAGGGACCGCGCAAGCTCCTGCTGGCCGGCCGCAGCTGGCTGGTGACGTACATCGACTGGAGCCGCAAACGCTGCTTCGTCGAGCCTGCCGACGAAGGCGGGCGCGCACGCTGGACCGGCTTCGGCGCGGAGCGCCTCCGATCCTTCCAGCTGGCCCGGGCGGCCCGTGACGTCCTCCTCGGCCAGGACCCGCCGGTCCGCCTGACCAAACGGGCCACGGCCAAACTCGCCGAGGCTCGTGACGTCCATCTGGACACCGTCCACCCCGGGGGGACATTGGTGACCAGGCGCGCTGATGGTGACCTGCGCTGGTGGACGTGGGCGGGTCGCCGTGCCAACGCCACACTGGCTGCTTCGCTACCGTCCCTCGTCGCGCCACATCGGCGGGTCGACGACCAGTGGATCCGCCTGAGGGAGGATCTCACCGCGGATGCCTGGCAGGCCGCGCTCGTGACCGCCGGCACCCGACTGTGTCTCCCCGAAGTCGACGGACGAGCGGTCCGTGGCCTCAAGTTCGGCGAAGCACTCCCGTCTCGGCTGGCCGAGGCCACGCTCGCAGTTCGTCTCGCTGATCCGGAAGGCGCGGGCAAGGTACTTGCGGAGCCAGTGCGGTTTGTTGTGCTTTCCAGTGAGTGACTATCTGGACAGGTCTGGGAGAAGAAGAACCGGATTGAACTGACCGGCGAGGTAGGCAGTGTGGAGAGGGATGTCGCGTGGGCGGGCTGCGTGAGGTCTTGTCAGAGTCTCACAACCCGGTGCCTGGATCGTCCGTTCCGACCTATTGGCCAGCTCGGTGGACAGCCGGTGGACGGACGCCTTTGGACGGTGCACCATAGGCTGTCACAGCTCAACCTGCTGCGTACGCTCTGATCAGGAAAAACGTCACTCGGCAGCACGACCCGGAACCAGCCAACATGATCACTCTCGGGCTCGTAATGCGTAGGTCGCGGGTTCGAATCCCGCAGGCGGCTCCAAGGTGAACCCCGGGTCAGGTCTCTGACCTGGGGTTTTCTTGTTGCGTTAGCCATGGGAATCGGGTAAACCAGGCACCTGGGCTCGATGCATCGCAATGCGTAGGTCATTGGTTCATTGATGTCACCTATTCCGTGGGCGTGACTGTGACCTGCGGTTTTGCCAGCGATGGGGAGTCGGCTCACTCGGTGTCGGAGTGCCTTGGTTGACGGCCGGTGGACAACTGTGCGTGGCTCCTCGTCAGGAGGTCCGCCGCAGGGATGGCGAGGCGTGATCCGACGATCGTGGGCTCGTGAGGTTCTCGCAAGGCGCCCCTCCTTCCGTGGGCTGCCCATCGGGAGGGGGCCGTGCCGCGGGATGGTGTACATGGAGTCTCACACGAGCTTCACTGACTCTGGCGGCGTCGAGAGTTGCGGACTGACTGTGGCGCCTCATCGCCGGTAAGAAAGCGAAGGATGAGCATCCGGCCTTCGTCGAGGCTTCGCGTGATCTGCCGATGGGCGACACGCAACTGCCTTTTCCTGGCGCTCAGCGGCGACGGGCTGCTCTCGGCGGCTGCGCTCCTGTTCCAGTGGTCGCGAGGCTGGGGGGAGCCGGTCGTCGCACCACCCGAGCCCCGGCGCCCATCGTCCACCACCTGGTGGAGCAGGGATGCCTCGACCAGGACGGTGGCCTGTTGGTCATCGGGCCCGAGGCCGAACGCCGTTACGGGCATCGCCATTTCATGAAGCTGACGGCGATGGTCACCGCCCCGCCGGAGTTCACGGTGTTCAACGGTCGCAGCGAGATCGGGCGTACAGGGCCCGACCTGCTCACCGAGGACGTCGAAGGTCCGCGCAAGCTGCTTCCGGCGGGCCGCAGCTGGCTGGTGACGTACATCGACTGGAGCCGCAAGCGTTGCTTGGTCGAGCCGGCCGACGAGGGCGGGCGGGCACGCTGGGGCGGTTTCGGTGCGGGGCGCGTCCGCTCGTTCCAGCTGTCTCGGGCGGCCCGTGACGTCCTGCTCGGCCAGGACCCGCCGGTCCGCCTGACCAAGCGGGCCACGGCCGAGCTCGCCGAGGCGCGTGACGACCGTCTGGACACCGTCCACCCCGGGGGGACCTTGGTGACCCGGCGTGCTCATGGTGACCTGCGCTGGTGGACGTGGGCGGGTCACCGCGCCAATGACATCGGCGGGTCGACGACCAGTGAATCCGCCTGCGGGAGGATCTCACCCCGGATGTCTGGCAAACCGCGCTCGTGACCGCCCGCACCCGACTGTGTCTCCCCGAAGTCGACGAACGAGTTTTCCGCGGACTGAAGTTCGGCGAAGCACCCCCGCCCCGGTTCGCCGGCCACGGGGGTGGTGCCGGGTGTCGGGCTTCCGCGGTGTCAGGGCCGTACGGCGTGTCGGCGGAGGTCGGCGAGCAGCTGGTCGAGCAGGTGCTCCTCCTCGATGCGGACGGCGTGCTCGGTGACGGCTGCGGCGAGTGCCGGGTCCCAGGGGGTGGGGGTCGGGGTGCCGGTGGTGAGCGGGGTGCCGAGGCCGTGCTCGACGGCGGCGAGGTAGGAGGGGGCGTCGTAGCGCCAGGGGGTTGCGCCGGGTAGGCGTAGGACGCCGGTGGCGATGCGGATGCCGCCCCAGTCGAAGTCTCCGTGGTAGGCGATCGGGCAGCCCTGGTCGGTGATGTGGGTGAGCAGGGTGCGGGCGGCGACGGAGAGGTTGCCCTCGACGCAGATGAGTGGTGGGCAGTCCGGACCCAGTTCGTCGGCGGCGGCGGCGAGGACTGCGGGATTCTCGCAGACGTGGACGAGGCGACCCGCGAGGCCGAGGCGAGGCGGCTGCCCGACCAGCTGGCGGAGGGTCAGCAAGCAGGGTTCGCCGCCTTCGTGGGCGGCGGCGAGGATGCGACCGGTCGTACCGGTGGTCGAGCCGGGCAGGCCGAGGGTCAGGGCGCGGGAGGAGAGTTCGTCCAGCGCCACGCCGACGGCGGCCCAGGCGGCGCGGCGGCCCGCGGCGCCGGACATCGCGTCGGCGGGCGGCCCGGCGAGTGCCCGGACGGCGGAGTGGACGAGGGTGGCGAGCGGGCGGCCTTCGTCCAGCGCGTGGGCGTCGCCGAGGGTTCGGGCGGAGAGGGTGGGGAGGGTGAGGCCGTCTGCCGGGAGCTGGGAGAGCACGGGGACCGCGTCGGCGGCCAGGCGGCGGGCTGCCGCCGGATCGCCTCCGGAGAGCCGTTTGAGCAGGCCGGTCGCCTCCATCCTGGCTCGCCAGGAGGCGAGTTCGGGACGCTCGGTGATGGTCGGGTGGTCGAGTACGACCCATGCCTGCTGCCACGCCGCCGACAGGCGGGCGTCCCGGGCCCGTCGGTCCGTGACCGGGCCGGTCAGTGCCACTACCGCCGCCGCGAGGCCGTCCGGGCAGGCCAGGGACTCGCGCAGCACCCGGTCGACCTCGGCCAGGGGAACGGTCAGTGAGGTGCCGGAGCGCAGGCGGCGGCCCAGCAGAAGCTCGATCGCGCGGCGCTGCTCCCCGGTCGCGGTTCTGAGCGCGACCGGGGTGTCCAGGGCACGTCCGGTCGACAGCCGCTCGCGCACCCGGTCCACCAGCCAGGCGGTCTCGGGGCCGCCGAGCAGGCGACGCAGCCTCGGCAGATCGGTCACCGGCTACACCGTCGAGTCGTCGAGGAGGGACGGCTGCGCGCGGTCTTCGGCGGCCTTCGGCGCGGCAGGGCCGGGGATGTGCGGGACCGGTCGTTCCTCGCGGGTGCGTGCGGTGCCGTCCCACCGCCAGGGGGTGACGAGGACGGCGTCGATCCCCTCGCGGCGGCTCAGCTGGGCGATGCCGATTCCGGGCACGGTGGGATAGCAGGCCCACTCACGCTCGCTGGTCATGACGACATCGAGGTCGAACGAGGCCAGCAGTCCGAGGCACTTGGCCCGGGAGTCGTCGTCCACTCCCGCGAACGCCTCGTCGAGCGCGATCAGGCGCGGGGCGTGCGGATGGCCGGAGGAGTAGTGCGAGGAGGCGGCTGCGAACAGCGGTACGGAGGCGGCGAGCACCCGTTCGCCGCCTGAGGCGGGACCGGTGGCCGGCTTCCACTGGCCGTCCTGGCGGCGCTGGATGGTGAAGGAGTGCCAGCCGCGGTAGTCCAGGGCGCGGGTGAGCTGGTCGGCCCAGGAGTCGGCGGGGTGGTCCTCGCGGTCCTGGGCGATCCGGGCCTGGAGGAACGCGCCGACCTGCGCGCGGTCGGCGGGCGTCCAGGCGTCCGAGGACTGGCGCAGCAGGCGGGCACGGACGGCTTCGAGGCCGGCCGGCGCGTCCTTGGCGGGCTGCCACTGCAGGCGCAGGGCCATGCCGGTCGAGGTGGGGCGGGCCGCCAGGTCCTCGTTCATCGCCGCGACCTGCTCCTCGGCGCCGGTGATCAGCTCCTGGAGTGCTCCCGCGACCTCGCCCACCAGGTGGTTCTCCAGCAGTTCGCGTTCCTTGGCGGAGAGCAGCAGGCCGCGCTGCTCGACCTCCTCGCGCAGCGAGTCGGCGAGGGCGGGCACGTCGTGGGAGCGGCCCTGGAACACCACGTCGACGATCACGATGCCGTCGTGCAGGGTCATGCCCACCGAGTGGCCGTGGCGGCCGAGGGCGTCGGTGAGCACCTTGTGCTCGGTGGAGATCCGCTGCTGGATCAGCTCCCAGCGGCGGTCGGAGTCGTCCGTGCCGTCGAGTTCCTGGTTGACCGTGCGGGCCAGTGCCACGGCCGGAGTCGGCGCCCAGGTCTCGTCCAGCGCGGGGACGGCGACGGTGATCCCGGGCAGTGCGGCGGTGAGCAGGCCGGTGGCGGCGAAGGAGCGCAGGGCGGTCACGGCACGGTCGCGTTCGGCGGCAGCCTCCTCGATCCGGGCGCGGATCTCGCTGCGCCGGCCCTCGGCCCGGGCGCGGGCGGTCATGGCGGCGTCGCGGGCGCGCCGGGTGGTCTTCTCCTCGGCGTCCCGTGCGGCGATGGCGGCATCGGTGTCGGCCAGCCGGCGGAACAGTTCCTCGACGCTCGCGCCGACGGTGTCGGCCAGCACGCGGTGGCGCTCGGTGGCCGCGTCGGCGGCTCGGCGGGCGGCGGTCTCGGCGTCCTCGGCTTCGGCGAGCGCGCCGGCGGCGGTCTCGGCCTCCGCTTCCGCCTCGGCGGCGAGGGCAGCGGACCGCGCTCGGGCGGTGGCGGCCGGGAGCAGCGCGGCGAGCGCGGCGGTGTAGCCGGACACGGCGTCGCGTACCTGGTCGAGTTGCTCGCGGTCGGCGGGCAGGTCGGTGTCCCGGGCGTAGTCGGTGGCCTCCTGATCGGCGTGCTCCGCGTCCTCCCGTCGGGCTGTGGCCTCCTGCGCTGCCTCGTCGAGCCGGTCGGCCTGGCGGCGTACCGCCTCGGCCTCGTGGCTGTGGCGGGCGTGCGCCTCGCGCAGCGCGTGGTCGGCGGGCGTGCTCTGCTGCTCGGCGGCCAGCGCGGCGGCGCGTGCCCGGACGGTACCGCGCTGCCGGTCCAACTCGGCGAGCTGGTCAATGAATTCGCCGCGACGGACGGCGAGTTCGGCGAGCCTGGCGCGGCGGGCGGACTCCCGGGCACCCTCGCCGATGTAGTGGGCGGCAGGCTTGGTCCAGCGGCCGGTCACGGCGCCGATCCGGTAGCGGCCGTCGGCGTCCACCCAGGTGTGATGACCGGTGTCCCCGTCGAGGCCGATCGCGTTCAGGGCGGCGTGGACGGCGGTGTCGGCCAGGGCGGCGGCCAGTGGATCGGCCCGGTCGACCGCCGGGCGCAGTACTGAGGAGAGGCCGGCGCCGGGGGCGGCCGGGCCGGAGGACAGCAGGACGGCGTCGTCCGCGTCGAGCAGGGCGCCGTCCGGGGTGAGCCAGGCGTCGAGCAGTCCGGCGGCCTCCAGCGCAGCCTCGATCCCGGCCCGCTGCTCGGCCGGTACGGTCTCGACGAAGTCGACCGCCCGCCACAGTGGCGCTCCGGCGCGGTCGGAGCGGGCATGCGGATCGCGGGTGTGCGGCGGCGGCGGGGTGTCGTGGCCGCCGGACTCCAGACGGGCGATCTCCTCGTCCATCGCGACGAGTTGCTGCCGGGTGGCGGCGTGCTCGGCGTCGAGCGCGGCCTCCTGGCGGGTGAGGGCTCCCGCGGCTGTGCGGTAGGCGGCCTCGGTGGCCTCGGCGGCCGGGTTGGGGCCGGCGAGGGTGTCCGTCCAGGTTTCGAGCGCCGAGAGGGCGTGGTCGGGGTCGGGCAGGCGTAGCTCGACCGTGCCGGCGGCCCAGGTCCGCCAGGCTGCGAGGAGGTCCGCGCCCTGTTCGGTGACCGCCTGCGCCGCCTCGGCCGAGCGTTCGCGGGCGGCGTCCAGGTCGGCGGCGCGGCGGGCGGCCTCGGTCTGCGCGGCGCGCACCTGCCCGTGGGCCCGCTCAGCGGCGGTGAGCAGCGCGGTGAGGCCCATGACGGCCTGGCGGCGGCGTTCGACGGCCCGTTCGCCCGCCCTGCGGGTCTCCGGGAACGGCGCGTGGTCCCGCTCCAGGGTCTCGGCCACGGCCGTGTGGTCGATGCCGGCCGCCTCGGCGGCCTGCCGGGCGGCCGAGGCGGCCTCGGCGAGGGCGGCCCGGTCGGTGTCGTGCTGGGCGTGCGCGCCGGCGGCGCGGCGCTGCCACTCGTCGGTCTGGCGGCGGGCGGTGCGGCAGGCGTCGGCGCGGTCGTCGGCGACGGCGCGCAACGCTTCGGCGGTCTTGCCGGCCTGTTCCAGCTCGCGGGCGGCGTCCATCTCCGGACTGCGGTTCAGGGCATCACGGGTGGCGGCCAGGGTCGCGCGGCTGTCCTCCAGCTCTTCCAGACGGTCTTCCGCCTGCGTCAACTGTTCTTCGGCGGTGGCGTGTTCGGTCTCGGCCTCGCCGAGGTCGCGGCCGAGGTGCTCGTACCGGCTGTGGGCGACGCGCAGCACGCCGGCCTGCCGCTTGGCGGCGATCTGCGCGTAACGGCGGTAGTGCGCGAGGAAGTTGGCGGCGGCGCCGGACGCCTCGGCCAGCGCTTCCAGGGCGTGCCGCTCCTCGTCCAGGCCGCGGAACGCCTCGGCGACCTCGCCGACCAGGGCCGGATCGAGTGGCGGCAGGGCCTCGGTGAGCGCCTTGGAGAGCAGCTTCTCGTCCGGCTTCTTCGACAGCTGCGGCTGGCGCAGTTGGATCAGCAGGTTGACCAGGGCCTCGTAGCGGCCCTGGCCGAGGCCGAAGAGCTGCTCGTCGACGGCGCGGCGGTACTCGGCGGCGGTGTCGTGCACCAGGCCGTGGCCCTGGAGTGCGTCGCGCAGCCGCTCCCGGGTGAACGGGACGCGGGTGGCGGACAGCAGTGGCAGATCGGGGCCGACGCGCAGGGTGGTGGTGAAGAACCAGTGCTTGGCGATGCCACGGCCCTTGACCGCCTTCAGGCCGCAGCCGATGGTCCGGTACTGCGGTCGTCCGTCCTCGTCGATCCGGCCGAACTCCAGCCAGGTGTAGCCGGTGCGTTCGTCGTTCGGGTGCTTTCCGCCGAGCAGCAGGTTCCACTCCATGCGCTTGGCGCGGTCGCCGTCCGGTTCGACGCGGTGGGCGGCGAGTTCACCGTCGAGCAGGAAGGGCAGGGTGAGGGCGAGCACCTTCGACTTGCCGGTGCCGTTGTTGCCGCGCAGCAGCAGTCGCCCGTCGTGGAAGCGGAACTCCTCGGCGTCGTAGTGGAAGAGGTCGACGAGCCCCGCGCGCAGTGGCTGCCAGCGGTTCTTGGTGGGCTGCGGCAGGGTCATGAGCGGGAGCGGGCCTTTCGGATGGTCGGGGCGGCCAGGGCGTATCGGACCAGCGCGGGCTTGGCGGTGACCGAGTCGCCGTCGCGGGTGATGAGATCGAGGGCGGTCAGCCGGTCCAGAGCCTGGGCGAGCAACTCGGCCGCCGCTGCCGGCTCAGCGGCGGTCTTGCGCCAGTACGAGCGGTGCTGCACGGCCAGTTGCCGTACCAGTTCGACCAGTTGCGGCTCGGTGCGGGCGCCGTCGGCGGTGGCGAGGTGGGCGGCGACCAGCAGGGTGGCATGGCCGTCGGTGCCCTGCTCGGGCATCCGGACATCGGTGAGCTCGTCGTCCGGGTCCGCCATGGCGATTCCTTCGCTGCGCAACTCGGCGACCAGGCCCGTGAGTTCGGTGATCCGGCGAGTGATCGCGTGGCGCTGCGAGACCAGGTAGGCGCGCTCGTCCTCGGGTAGCTCGGCGTAGTACACCACCGGATCGTCCAGCAGCCGGCGGGTCAGCCGATGGCGCAGCGCGCGGAGCCGCAGCTCATCGGTGTCCGGCGCGACCTCGGCGGTGAGCGCGGCAAGACGGTGGTCCGGGTTGACGGCCTCGATGGTGGACGGGCCCCGGGTCGAGGCGAGCAGCGTGGCCAGGACGCGGCGGCGAACGTCGTAGAGCACGTCGTTGGACGCCTCCGACAGGTACGCCTCCTCGTCGCCCGCCACGCGGTGCAGCACCCCCCACTCCAGCAGCAGCCGGACTGCGGCCACCAGATCGGACCGCTCCTCCCGGCGGTCCATCCGGAACTCGATCCCGGCAGCGGCCAGCACCGGGTCGCCCGCCGCCGTCAGCACGCCGTCGGCCAGCCGGCCGAGGGTGATCTGCGCGTCCGCCCGCTCCAGCGTCGCCAGCGCCAGGCAGAGCACCACGTAACGGCGGCGGGTGAACGGCACCTTGGTGCGCGGGGCGCGGGCGGGCCGGGTCGCGTCGTCCAGGCGGGCCGGTGTCTTGTGCAGCCGCGCGGTCTCGGTGTCGACCACCAGCCGCCAGCCGGTCTCCTGGGTGAACCAGGCCGCCAGTTCGCCGGCGTGTTTGCGCACCAACCGGAAGTCGTCGTTGCCACTGGTCATCAGCGGCGATGCCAGCAGCGCGCGGGCGGCCCGCCGGCGCTCGGCCTGGAGGTCGGTGGGGTCGGTCATGCCGTGCTCCCGACGGGCGCGAGGTCGATGATCTCGATGATGTGCTCGGGCCCGTGCAGCACACCGTCCGCAGTCGGGACCCGCACCACCGTGTCGGGGTCCACCAGCTTCAGCCGGACCTCCATCGTGCCGTCGCCGGTGATCGCCGAGGACTCGCTCGCGCCCGGTACCCGGGCCGAGAGGGCGTCGCCGAGGACCGCGAGGAACAGCTGGAAGGCATGCGGGTCGAGGCCGTCCGGGCCGGCCAGCTCGGAGAGCAGGACCGGGCCGTCGGTGGCCAGCCGGGCCCGGGCGGCGGCGGTCTGGACGGCTTCCAGCTCGACCTGCCGGGCCAGTGCCTGCCGCTCGGCCGCCCGGTCGGCGACCCGGTTGGGCATGCCGCGCCGCTCGTACGAGCCGGTCTCGCGCAGCCGGGGGCTGATCTCCAGCGGTGGGGCCTGCGCCCAGGGCGTACCAGCCGGGAGATCGGCCTGTTGCCAGGCGGCCTCGGTGGCGGTGTCCACGGTCAGATGCCGGGCCGGGGCGAGGGCGAAGGCCGCTCGCCAGAGTCGGTGCGCGGCGTTGTCATCCGGGGTCTGTGCGAAGAACCGGGCCAGTGCCCGGAAGTCGGCCGACCGGTCCGAGCGTCCGCCGCGCCGCTCGTTCAGCGCGGCGACCGTGTTGACGAGCGCGGTGATCGCGCTGACCGCCGCGCCGCGCAGCAGTTTCGCCTGGGAGGGCTGCCTGCTGGAGCGGCTGAGGAACCAGTCGGTGAGGCCCCGCCATCGGTTCTCCCAGGCGGTCAGCGCGGCACTCGTCGCCGCTGCGCGGGCCTGCTCCGCCTGCCGACCGTCCACGTCGGCCTCCGGTGCGGCATCCGGCAGGGCGTCCCCGGCTTCGCGCTGCGCCGCGGCCAGCAGCAGTCGCTCCACGCCGGCCGCGTTCAGCCGGGTGAGCAGGTTCGCGATCTGCGCGCCGCGGTTCGCCAGATCGGCGATGAACCGCTCGATGTACTCGACGAGGCGGTCCTTGTACGCGATGAACGCAGCCTCGTCGCCGTCCTGGAAGTCGATGGTGCGACGCAGCGAGGCCATGAACGCCTGGGCGTTGTCCGCGAGACTCCCGAACCGCTCCGCGATCTGGAGCAGCAGCAGATGCGCCTTCCCCGGATCGGGATCAGGGTGCTCCGCCAGGACGAGCAACGACCCCAACTGCTCGGCGATGTCCGCCAGCGCGACCGACTGCAGCTGGCCGCGCCGGCCCAACGCCTGCTCGTACACGGCGAGCGCGCGCAGAGCGGCCTGGCCGTGCTGGGTCAACTGGTAGAGGTAGCGGGCCCGATGGAAGTCCTCGACCGATGTCACCCGGCCGGTGTCGGCGTCCGCGCGGAGATTCCCCCAATCGACCAACTGCTCCAGCGCGCCGCCGACCGCCTCGATCGACGCGACCGCCGAAGACGCGTCCGGCGCCGCGTCCCGACGGAGCTCGGCGGCGACGTCCTCCGGCCGCAGATGGACGATGAACCGCTCTCTCGCCTGGGCGAAGACCGCCAGGACCTGGCCGTACAGGGCCGCGTTCGGGGCCTGGAGGTAGGCGAACGGCTGGGGCTGCGGAGCGCTGGACACGCGCTCCAGTTTCGCAGATCCGGCTGTCCGTGCGGCCGGGAGCAGGAAACCCGGTTGACCGGGCTCCTGCCCGGGTAGGTTGTGAGGCCTTGCGGCGGCGGTTCGCGGAATACCGACAACGCGGTCGACAGGGCGGCTCACCGTGCCGGGGCGGCAGTCGGTCACGTTCCGGGCTGCGCGGCGGGGCCGGGCGCGGCAGGGGCGCGTTGTGCGGGCCCTGCCGCGCGGTGGCCGCTTCAGCGTCGGGCGGAGTGCAGTTCGTCGAGTCCGACGAGGTCGTCGGCTTGGGCGTCGGGGACCTCGGTGTCGAAGCGGCCCAGGGTGCGGGACCTCAGGGCGACGAGGCCCAGAGCGACGATGGCGGCGCCGAGCAGGACATAGAGGAAGCCGATGCCGCGGCCGGCTCCGGTGCCGAGGACGGCGCCGACCGTGTCGGCGAGGCCGCCGCCGGGGGCGAGGAGCGGTTCGAGGGCGGCGGTTCCGAGGGGGGCTATCAGCAGGTAGCCGATCGGCAGGGTCGACCAGGCGGCGAGTTGGTTGAGTGCCATCACCCGACCGTGGAAGCGCTGCGCCACCTTGACCTGAACGATCGTCAGGTAGATCCCGTTGACCAGTGAGAGGGCGACCGACAGCCCGAAGATGCCGAGGCAGGTGAGGAGCAGGTCGGGCCTCAGCCCCGCGAGGGCGGCGAACAGGCCGAGCGCCGGGGTCGCCAGGAGCATGCCGCGCATGCGGCGGTGCCGGGGGCCGCCCCAGACGCTCATCGCGGTGCCGCCCGCGACCGCGCCGAGTCCGCCGGCCAGGGAGACCGCGGTGACCGATCCGAGTGTCGAGTAGCCGAGCACGAGCGGCGGCACGAGTTGGAAGAGCACGGGGAGGAAGAGGTTGAGCACGGCGAAGAAGAGCAGCATCGACCGGAAGCCCCTGGTCGCGCTCACCAGACGCAGTCCGGCGAGCAGTTCCCGGCCGACGGTCTCCCGGCGGCGGGCGGGCAGTCGGCCGGGGAACCGCACGACGAGCAGCACCGTGACGGCCAGGGCGTAGCTGACGACGTCGATGGCCAGTACGCCGCCGATGCCGAGGGCGGCGGTGAGGCCGACCGCGGCCAGGGGGGCGACGACCTGGGCGATGCCGCCGGAGACCTGGAGCATGCCGTTGGCGTGGCCGAGGTAGCGCTTGGGGACGAGTTGCGGGACGGCGCTCTGGAAGCCGAGCCGCTGGCCGGTCAGCGCCACGGACAGCACCGCGATCAGGACGCCGACGTGCCACGGTCGTAGAGCGCCCGTGGCGGCGAGGGCGACCAGGGCGGCCTCCGCGAGTCCGCAGACCGAGGCCGAGGCGAGCAGGACCTTGCGCCGGTCGGCTCGGTCCACCAGGTCTCCGGCGAAGGGGGCGGCGATCAGGCCGGGCACGATGCCGAGGACCGCGAACAGGCCGAACCGGCCGAGCGATCCGGTCTGCAGGTAGATCCACAGGGGCAGAGCGAACTCGGTCAGGGCGGAGCCGGTCTGGGAGACGAGTTGCGAGGTCGCCACCGCGAGGAAGCGGCGCAGGTCGCCCCGGGTGTCGGCGGTGTCGGCGGCCGGGGCCGCGCGGTGGGTACCGTCCAGCCACCAGCCGGCGCCGCGGCGCCTGCGGTCCTCGCCCAGGTGCTCCTCCTCCCCGCGCGCGACCGCCTCGTGGGTGCCGGTGACGATGTCGGCGAGTTCCGCCGCCCGGTGCTTGAGGAAGTAGTGGCCTGCCCGGTCGAGGACGGCCACGGCGGTGGTGGGGCCGACGAAGCCCCACTCGCGGTGCCGTTCGCGGTGGAACTCGGTGCTCGGGTCGGCCGACCCGATCACGGACACCACCGGTGCGGTGACGCCGATCGGGCCGGCGGCGAGGCGTTCGGTGAAGTACGCCTCGGCGGCCCGGGAGTCCTCCCGGATGTTGTGCACGAGGAGGGTGAGCTGTTCGGGCTCCAGGCCTTCGAGGTCGGCGCCCATGGCCCGCAGCCAGTTGAGGTGGAGTCGTCCGCTGCGGCGGCGGTCGAGGGCGGAGAAGCGGGACAGCAGGCCGAGGAGTCCTTCGGTGGGGCGCGCGAACGGGAAGATGCCGCCGAGGTAGACGCCGACGAGCGGCAGGGCGTCGGCCTCCATCAGGCGGGCGACCTCCACGGCCAGGGCACCGCCGACGCCGCAGTGCCCGTAGACGGCGACGGGACCGTGCACCGTCTCCTTGATCTCCTCGACGCACAGCCGGGCCACCTCGGCGAGCGGTAGCGACTCCTCGGCCAGGGCCAGGTCGTGTCCGGGTACGGCCACGGCGTGCAGCGCGACGTCGGGCGGGAGGTGGTCGGCCAGCGGCTGGTAGACCACGGCGCTGCCGCCGCCGTAGGGAAGGCACACCAGGGTCAGCCGGTTCCCGGCGGGCGGCGCGGGCGGGGTGAGGCGGTGGAGCAGTCGGCGCGGGCCGTGCTCCTCGCGGGGCCGGGCGGCCAGGGCGGCCATGGCGGCCAGGGTGCGTTCCCGGAAGACGTCCATCAGGGTGAGCGGCGTGGCGTCCGGCAGGCGTCGGCGGACGGCGGCGACCATCCGGATCGCGAGCAGGGAGTGGCCGCCGAGGTCGAAGAAGTCGTCGTCGGCGCCGACCTGTTCGAGGTCGAGCAGGTCGGCCCAGACCTGGGCGAACGCCTCCTCGGCGGGGGTGGCCGGGGCGCGGTGGGCGGCGGTGGATCCGGACTCGGCGGCGGGGTCGGGCAGTGCCCTGCGGTCGACCTTGCCGTGTGCCTGGCGGGGCAGGGTGTCGAGCCACACGAAGCGGCTGGGGACGAGGTAGTCGGGGAGCCGCTCGGCGAGTTCGGCGCGTAGCTGCGCGGCGGGTGGGTGTTCGGCGCCGTCGGCCGCGACCAGGTAGCCGATCAGGGAGAGGCCGCCGGCCGGTCCGCGGGCGTCCGCCACGGCCTGGGACACGCCGGGCAGGTGGGCGAGGTGGGCCTCCACCTCGCCGAGTTCGACCCGGTAGCCCCTGATCTTGACCTGCTGGTCGCCGCGGCCGAGGTAATCGACGGTGCCGTCGACGCGCTGGCGGGCCAGGTCGCCGCTGCGGTACATCCGGGCGGTGGTCCGGCCGGGCGGGGCGAACGGGTCGGGGCGGAAGCGCTCGGCGGTCAGTTCGGGCTGCCCGAGGTACCCGCGGGCCAACCGGTCGCCGCCGATCCAGAGTTCGCCGGTCGCCCCGAGCGGCACCGGTCGCAGGTGACGGTCCAGGACGTAGATCCGGGCGCCGGGCAGCGGGCGTCCGATCGGGGTGGTCGGCGAGTCCGGGGCGCGGCCGGGGTCCACCAGGTGGGTGGTGACGCCGACCGTGGTCTCGGTGGGGCCGTAGTGGTTGACCACCCGGCAGCCGCGGGTGGCGCCGAGTCGGGCGAGATCCGCGGCCCACTCCCAGCCGGAGGCTTCGCCGCCGAGGATGAGCAGCTTCCGGGGCAGCAGTTCACTGGGGTCGTCGACCTCGGCGGTCAGCGCCTGCAGGTGGGAGGGGGTCAGTTTCACGCAGTCGATGCGCTGTTCGGCGAGGGCCGCGGCCAGTTCGCGTCCGCCGGTCCGGGCGGGCAGCAGGTGCAGGGTGCCACCGGTGGTGAGGGCCAGGTAGAGCGTGGTGAGACCGAAGTCGAAGGCCAGGGACTGTAGCAGGGCGTAGCGGGCGCCGTCCTCCAGGCCGGCTTCGGCGAAGCGCGCGCGCACCCCGGCCAGGTAGGTGAGGACCTGCCGGTGCTGGACGGCGACGCCCTTGGGGCGGCCGGTGGAGCCGGAGGTGTAGATCACGTACGCGAGGTGGTCGGGGCCGGCTTCGTGGCCGGGTGGGGTGGCGGGGGCGCGGTCGACGCGGTCGCGGTCGGTGTCGAGGCACAGGAGCGGGCTGCCGGCCCGTTCCACCAGGTGGCGGTGGGTGCTGACGGTGACCACGACGGCGGGCCGGGAGTCGGTGAGCATGTGGCCCAGGCGTTCACGGGGCTGCTCGGGGTCGAGCGGGACGTAGGCGGCGCCGGCCCGGAGCACGCCGAGCAGGGCGGCGGCCTGGTCGAGGCCCTGGTCCAGGCAGACGCCGACCAGGGTGTCGGGGCCCGCGCCGTGCGCGCGGAGCAGGTGGGCGATCCGGTTGGCCCGCCGGTCGAGTTCGGCGTAGCCGAGGGCTTGGCCGTCGTGGACCAGAGCCGTCGCGTCGGGGGTGAGTGCGCTGCGGTCGGCGACGGCGCGGTCGAGGGTGTCGGCGACGGGCCGTGCCGCCCCGGTGGCGTTCCACTCATGGAGTTGGCGCCGGGTCTCCTGGTCGCTCAGCAGCTGGAGCCGTTCGACGGGCAGTTCGGGGTCGGCGGCGGCCGCGAGCAGGGCGTTCTCGAAGTGTCCGGCGAGTCGGCCGATGGTGGCGTCGTCCCACAGGTCGGTGCGGTAGGTGATGAACCCGTCCAGTCCTTCGGGGGTCTCGGTGCAGTACAGCCCGAGGTCCAGGTGCACTCCGCTGCCCGTGAACGGGAAGGTCCGCCAGTCCGGCCCCTGAGCACGGGGAGTGACGGCACGGTGGTTCTGCAGGGCGAAGGAGACCTGGAACAGCGGTGGCCGGGAGAGGTCCCGGGGCAGGTCGAGCCGTTCCACGATGCGTTCCAGCGGGGTGTCCTGGTGCGCCTGGGCGTGCAGGGCGGTGGCGCGGACGCGGCCGAGCAGAGTCCGGAAGTCCGGTGTGCCGTCGGGATCGACGCCGTCGGGAGCCGACAGGTCCGCGCGGATCGGCAGGACGGTGGAGAAGAGGCCGATCAGGTCCTCGATCTGCTCGGAGGGGCGGCCGGCGAACGGGCTGCCGACGGCGAAGTCCCGTTGTCCGCTCCAGCGGTGCAGCACGACCTGGAAGGCCGCGAGCAGGGTCATGTAGAGCGTGGCGCCGCCCGCCGCGGCCAGCGTGTGGGCGGCGGCCCGGGCCTCGTCGGAGAGCCGGAACAGGTGGGTGGAGCCGTCGTGTCCCGCGACGGCGGGGCGCGGCCGGTCGGTGGGCAGGTCCAGCGGTGGGACGGTGTGCAGGCGCGCGGCCCAGTCGGCGGCCGCGGCGTCGGCCCGGGGGGTTTCCTGCCGCTCTCGCTGCCACCGGGCGAAGTCGCCGTAGCCCACGGCCGGTTCGGGCAGGGCCGGTCGTCCGGCGAGGACGTCCTGGTAGCCCGTCAGGAGTTCGTCGACGAGCAGTCCGCCCGACCAGCCGTCGCCCACCAGGTGGTGCTGGCAGAGCGCGAGGACGTGGTCCTGTGGTGCCAGGCGGAGGAGCAGGGCGCGCAGCAGCGGGCCGCGGGCGACGTCGAAGGGTCGGGCCGCTTCGGTCTCGACGGCTTCGCGGGCGGCGGCCTCGCGGGCCTCGGCCGGGAGGTGGGTGAGGTCCCTGGTCTCCCAGGGCACGGAGAAGTCCTCGGCGGGAGCGATGCGGACGGTGGGCAGGCCGGACTCGTCCTCGGGGAAGGACGAGCGGAGCGGTTCGTGCCGGGCGGCCACCCGGCGCAGGGCTTCGGCCAGTGCGTCGGGGGCGAGGTGGCCGCTGATCCGGCCCGCCGTCGGCAGGACGTAGGCGGCGGTGCCGGGCGAGAGCTGCTCCACGAACCACAGCCGCTCCTGGGCGAAGGACAGCGGGGGCCGTTCGCCCGCGGGGCGGGCGGCGATCGCGGCGGCCGCGGCGGCGGCCCGGCGTTCGGCCAGCCGGGTCGCCAGCACGTCCCGGCGGGTCGGCGTCTGGTCGAGGGTGTCCATCAGGAGGGCTCCTCTCCGAGGATCTCGGCCTCTACGGCGGCGGCCAGCGCGGCGACCGTGGGGCCGTCGAAGAACGCGTCGAGCGGTACGTCGACGCCGAGGCGACTGCGCAGCCGGGCGGCGACCTGGGTGACGGACAGCGAGTGCGCGCCGAGTTCGAACACGTCGTCGTGCAGGCCGATCGACGGGATCCCGAGGACCTCGCACCAGATCGCCGCGACCTCCTGCGCGAGTTCGTCGTCCTCCTCCCCGGCCGGTTCGCCGGTGGCCGCGGGGAGGGGTGCGGGCAGGGCCCGCCGGTCGGTCTTGCCGTTCGGGGTCAGCGGCAGCTCGGTCAGCGGGTGGACCACTTGAGGGATCATCGCCTCGGGGAGCAGGCGCCGCAGGAAGGCGCGGAGCTCGCCCTGGTCGGGGGGCGTGGCGTCCGGCCGCCAGACCGGGTAGGCGACCAGGGTCTGTCCGCCGGGGGCGTCAGCGGTGCCGTGCACGGCGACGGCGGCGGCGGTGACCGCGGGGTGTTCCAGCAGTCTGGCCTCGATCTCGCCGAGTTCCATCCGGTGGCCGCGCAGCTTCACCTGGTCGTCGAGGCGGCCGAGGCACTCCAGCTCGCCGGTGCTGTCGATCCTGGCGAGGTCGCCGGTCAGGTAGCAGCGGCCGGCGCCGGGTATGTCGACGAACCGGGCCGCGGTCAGGTCGTCGCGGTTGCGGTACCCGTGGGCGACCCCGGCTCCGCCGATGGCGAGTTCGCCGACCACGCCGTGCGGCAGCGGCCGGTTCCCCGGGCCGACGACCAGGGCGTGGGTGCCCGCGATCGGGCGTCCGACGGTGATGCGGGCGGGGTCCCGCGGGATCCGGGCGCAGGTCGACCAGATCGTCGTCTCGGTGGGGCCGTAGACGTTGCGGAGGGTGCCGACCCTGGTCCGGAGCCGCACCGCCAGTGGCAGGGGCAGCTGTTCGCCGCCGCACAGCGCGTCCAGGTGGGGCGCGTCCAGGCCGGAGTCCAGCAGCATCCGCCAGCCCGAGGGGGTGGCCTGGACGGTGGTCACGGCGTGCCGGGCGATCAGCTCGTCGAGCGCCCGGCCGTCGCGGACCTGTGCGTCGTCGGCGAGCACGACCCGGCCGCCGGTGACCAGGGGCAGGAACAGTTCGAGTGCGGAGATGTCGAAGGACAGCGAGGTGACGGCCAGCCAGACGTCGCGGGGGCCGGCGGAGAGTTCCGCTCGGAAGGCCAGCAGCAGCTGGGCGAGGGCGCGGTGCGGAACCGAGACGCCCTTGGGCAGGCCGGTCGAGCCGGAGGTGTAGATCAGGTAGGCGCTGTCGTCGGGGTCCGCCTCGGGCAGCGGCGGGCCGGCCTCGGGAGCGGTGTCGAGCACGTCGTCGAGGAGCATCGAACGCCCGTCTCCGGGCAGGCGGTCGGCGCTGCGGGAGGTGACGAGCGCCAGCCGGGCGCCCGCGTCGGCGAGGACGAACTCCAGGCGGTCGGCCGGGTAGGACGGGTCGAGCGGCAGGTAGGACGCTCCGGCCAGGGACGTGCCCAGCACCGCGACCAGCATCTCGGCGGAGCGTTCGGCGCACACGGCGACCACGTCGCCGCCGGCGACTCCGGCACCGACCAGCCGCTGTGCCAGGCCCGCGGCCGCTGAGAAGAGCTCCCGGTGGGTGAAGGAGCGTGCGCCGTCGACGAGGGCGACGCGGTCGCCGTGCTCGGCGACCGCCGCGCGCAGCAGGGCGGGCAGGGTGGTGGGCGCGGACGCCTCCGGGCCGACGAGCGGTCCGGCCCCGGCGGGGGCGAGGTCGGCCAGCGGCAGGTCCGGTGCGGCGGCGACGGCCGCCAGCAGGGCGCGCAGGTGCTCGGCCAGTCGAGCGGCATCGCCGGGCCGGATGGCCTCGTGCTGGTGCATCAGCTGCACCGTGAGGCGGTCGGGTCCGTGGACGGCGTGGATGCGCAGGGCTCCCCGCGCGGTGCCGGGGAAGACCGCCCAGTCGGTCCGGGAGTCGAGGCGGGGGAAGGCGACGGGGGCGATCCGGCGCCGGTAGGTGAAGGAGACCGGGGCCAGCGCGACGCCCGGTCGCAGGCCTGGCAGGGCCCGGGCCAGCGGCACCTCGCGGTGCGGGTAGAGGTCGCGCAGCGCGGTCCGCACCTCCCGGGCGTAGGCGCCGAACGGCTGCTGCGGGTCGGGCTGCGTGGTGAACGGCAGCTCGTTGACGTAGGCGCCGATCGTGCCGCGTTGTTCGGGGGTGCGGGTGCCGAGATCGAGGGCGAGGGCGGGGCGCGGGTTGCCGTGGTTCAGCAGCAGGGTGTGCAGGGCGGCGACCAGGAGTTCGTAGAGGGTGACGCCCGACTTCTCCGCGGTGAGTTCGAGTTCGGCGACCAGCGGGCCGTCGAGGTCGAACACCTCGGACCGGCCGGGGCCGACGGCCGGCACGGTGCCGAGCAGGCCCGGCAACAGCACCTCGGGTTCGGGCAGGGCACGGCCGCTCCAGTAGGCGGTGGCCCGGGCGAGCCGCTCGGGGGCGGTCTCGCGGTCCGGTGCCGCGGCGGGCGGCGGCGGGGGCGCCTCGCCGTGTCCCGCCCGGTGGGCGTAGCAGCGGGCCAGGTCCGAGAGCAGCAGGTCGGTGGAGGTGCCGTCGAAGACCAGGTGGTGCGCGACGACCACCAGGGTCGCGCGATCGGCTGCGGTGCGCAGCAGTTCGAAGCGGACGAGGGGGCCGCGCGCGAGGTCGAAGGGGGCCGCGCAGACGGCCCGGAGCTCCGTCTCCAGCGCGTCGTCGGCCACGGTCCGGATCACCAGGGCGGCGGGCGGGCCGGTGCGCACGACCGGTGTCCCGTCCGCCTCCTCCTCGACGACCTGGCACAGGGCGGGGTGACGGTCGACGAGGTCGGCGCAGGCCCTGGCGAGCGCTGCCTCGTCGAGCGGGCCGTCGAAGTGGACGGTGAACGGCATGTGGTGCACGGAGGCGAGCGGTGCGAGCCGTTCGTTGACCCAGATGCCCTGCTGGGCGGGGCTGGGAGCGGTCATGGGGGTTCTCCTGTGGGGGAGGGCGGTGCGGCGGGGGACCGCACCGCGGGCGTCGGTTGCGCGGGGCGGTCGGTTCAGTGGAGGGCTGCTGCGACGGCGTCGGTGAAGTCCGTGGCGAGGGCGGCGATGTCGGCGGGGTCGAAGGCGAGCGCGTTGAACTGGAGCCAGCAGGCGAGGCCGCCGTCAGGCTGTTCGACCACGGTCAGTTCGGGTACGCCGTGGTCGCCGCCGGGCATGGGCCACGGCACGGTGCTGCCGCGCGGCAGGTCCCGCGGTTCGCAGGCCAGGCCGGGCAGGTGAGCGGGGGCGGCCCAGTTCTCGTAGCGGAACCAGGCCGCGAAGGGAACGGCCGGACTGAACTCGGCGAACGGGTAGAGCTGGTGGTCGAGCGCGGCGGTCGCGGCGAGCCGGACGCGCTCCACCTGTTCGGCGAAGCCGGGGGACCCGGCGCAATCCACCCGCAGCAGCAGGGACTGGACGAAGCAGCCGACCACCCGCTCGGCCTCGGGGTGGGTGCGGCCGGGGACGGGGGTCATCATGACCAGGTCCTCGGCGCCGCTTCGGCGGGCGAGCACCGAGGTCCACAGCGCGGCGACCACCATGAACGGGGTGGCCCGCAGCTCGGCGGCGAGCCGCCGCAGTCCGTCGGCCTGCGCGGTGGGTATCCGGAACGGGTGGCCCCGGGTGAGCACCCGCTCCACCGCACGGCGGCCGGGGAACGGCGTCACCGATGCGGGGGCGTCCGCCAGCGCGCGGCCGAAGTGCGTTCGCGCGGCGGGCCAGCGGTCGACCGCCCAGCTGGCCAACTCCCGGTAGCCGAGGACCGGTTCGGGGAGCCGGACGGGCCGTCCGCGGCGGATCGCGCTGTAGGCGAGGGCGATCTCGTGCAGCAGGACGCCCATCGACCATCCGTCCACCACCATGTGGTGCACCGCCAGCAGCACGACGTGGTCCTGCCGGTCACGGGAGACCACCAGCAGCCGGGTGAGCGGGTCGGTGGCCAGGTCGGTGAGCCGGTCCCGTTCGGTGATCAGCACGGCGTCGACGTCCGCGTCGTTCGCGCCGGGCAGCTCCGTGTGGACGGTGCGGACCCGGGCCCGCGGGTCCTCGACGAGCCGGACGGTGCCGGGTTCCCCGGGGGCGGGGACGAACCGGGAGCGCAGGGCGGGGTGCCGGTCGGCCACCGCCCGTACGGCCTCGGCCAAGGCGGGCGCGTCGAGGTCGTCGGTGACGCGGAACAGCGCGGTGACCGAGCCGGCGTCCCGGCCGGGCGCCTCCGCCATCCAGCGCAGGAAGTTCTCCTGCTGCGCGGTGAGCGGGAGGTCGTGCGGCTGTGCCCGCAGGGACGCCAGGAACGGGCTGACGGTCTCCGTTCCGGCGGGCGCGGCCTCCGGCGCGGAGTTCGCGGTCCGGGCGGATTCGATCCATCCGGCCTGGGCGCGCAGCGACGGGTTCTCGAAGATCACCCCGGCGCCGACGGGGAGGTCGAACTCCTCGGACAGGGCGGCGGCGAGCTGGACAGCCCGGAACGAGTCCCCGCCCACGGCGAAGAACTCCTCGGCCACGTCCCGCACGTCGTGGTTGATGACGCGCTTCCACGCTGTGGCGATGCACAGCTCGGTGGCGGTGCCGGGTCGCCGGTCAGCGGCCGCCGGGGCGGCGGGGGCGTCGAAGAGCGGCCGGAGGCGGTGCTTGACCACCTTGCCCGTGGCGTTGCGTGGCAGGTCCTCGGCCAGCAGGATCCGAAGCGGTATCTCCGGTCGGCTCAGCCGCCGGGCGAGGAAGACCCGCAGGGCGTCCAGGTCCACGCCCCCGGCCCCGGGGACGACCACGGCCACGGGCGCCGACCCCATCACCGGGTGCGGCACGCCGAGCGCCGCGGCGTCGGCGACCTGCGGGTGCTCGTGCAGGGCGTCCTCGATCCGCAGCGTGGAGACCTTCAGGGCACCGGATTTGATGATGTCGCTCTCGCGGTCGGCGAGGTACAGGTAGCCGTCCGCGTCCAGGCTCCCCAGGTCGCCCATCCGCACCCAGCCGTCGCGGAAGGCCTTCGCGGAGGCGGCCGCGTCCCCGATGTAGCTGCGGGCCGGGCCGGGCTGGCGCAGCCACACCTCGCCGGTCTGCCCGGGGGCGGCCGGAGTTCCGTCCTCGGCGAGGATCCGCAGGTCGGCCGGGTCGGCGGGCCGACCCAGCGAGCCGGGGCGGGAAGGGTCGACGACGGTCGACACCTGGGCGGGCACGGCTTCGGCGGAGGTGTAGACGTTCACCAGGGTGGTGGTCGGCAGGGCGGCGGCGAGGGCGGTCGCGATCGTCGGTGGCAGGGCGGCGGCCGAGGAGCTCAGCAGCCGCAGGCACGACAGGTCCCGGCGGGCGAGCACGCCCGAGTTGAGGAGTTCGACGGCCATCGACGGGACCAGGAAGGCGGTGCCGACACGGAGGGTCTCGACTGTCTCGGCGAACTCTTCGGCGTCGAAGCGCGGCAGGACGACCGTGGTGGGCGCCCCGGTGAGGGCGCCGATCAGCATCATCTGGCCGGCGTTCGTCCCGATCGGGAAGGCGTGCACGGCGTGCTTGGAGTGGGCGTAGGGCCGAGGCCTCGGGGTGAGGCTGCACCCGCTGGTCAGGTTGGCGTGGCTGGCCAGCACGCCCTTGGCCGCGCCAGTCGTGCCGGAGGTGCCGATCACCTGGGCGGGGTCGTGGGGCGCGGGCCGGGTGGGGAGCGGGGCCGCGGGGTCGGCAGCGGCCGCGGCCCGGTCGAGGGTGAGGTCGTCGAACCCCGGCAGCGGCGCGCTGCCCTCCGCCCGCAGGACCAGCCCGACCCCGCACAGTTCCGCCAGGGCGAGGGCCTCCGCGTCGGCGAGGTCCTCGCGCATCGGGACGGCCGTGGCGCACGCGTAGTGGACGGCCAGACAGGCCACGGCGTACCGGTCCCACTGCCGGTTGGGGAACCGCAGGGCGACGCGGTCGCCGGGACGGACCCCGGCGGCGAGGAGGCCGCCAGCCGCGGTGCGGGCCTGCTCGGACCACTGCCGGTAGGTGACGGCGGAGCCGTCGCGCACCGTGACGGCAACGGAGTCGGGGTGCAGCCGGGCCCTCGCCTCCAGGAGATCGAGGACGGTGAGGGCACTGGTCGACGGTCTGATGGCGGGCTCCTGGGGATGACGAAGGGCCCGTTGCTGCAAGGGCACTTCGGGCGGCAGCACAAGGATGGAGATCGTTCGGGTGATTAAATATGGTCTGGACCAATGCCCGATGCGAGAGGAATGTAGGGCCTCAATGTCGCGCTTATGTCGCACCGTCACCAAGCCTTCCTGAGGGAGGCAGCTGGGTCCGAATTACGGACGGACGGGGCGAACAGGCCGCGCCCGGTGGGGCGCGCCCCATGGGTGGGGAGGATCATGGCGATGGCTTCACGATCTCGCCGCGCGGAAGCGGCGACGCTCGCGGCCGGCAGCCATCTCGCGGCGCTGCTGACCACGCGGCTCGAGTACCGGTCGGTGTGGCTCCGGTTCGTGGACCGCAGCGTGCCCGGCCGGCTGCACCAGGCCGCGGTTGCCCGGGTCCTGGCGAAATGGCTGTGGTCCCAGGGCGAGGTGCCCGACGACCGCGACACGGCCCGGGCCCTGCGCGACCGGGTGTCCCGCGCCCTGCGCGGCGAGTCGCTCTCCGCCGACACCCTGCAGCTGTTCGCCAGCGCCTTCCGGATGCGGGCGGACGACGAGGAGGAGCTCTGGCGGCGCTTCGGCCGCAGGGCAGGCACGGGCACGGGTGCGGGTGCGGGTGCGGGTGCGACGGAAGGGAGCCGCCCCGCCGCCCGCGCAGTCCCCTCCCCCAGGGCGGCCCCCCGGGCCGCGGAAGCCTCGGACCCCTTCCCGGGCCCCGATCGCCGGGAAGGCCGCCGACGCCGGGGGGACTCCTGCCCCGACCACCATGAGCTGTGCCGACAACTCGAAGGGGTGCGGGAAGAGAACCGGGCCCTGCGCAAGGAACTCGAACAACTGCGGTCGACCGGCAACGGAGTCATCCCCGGCCCGACACCCGCGGAGCGCCGCCCCGACCCCGGCCACGAACAGCGGGGAGAACCGCACGCGCCCCCGCCACCACGACCGTTCGACCGGGCGACCTCTCACATGCCCGTCAACCCGCCCGCCCGGCCGATCGGCACATCCCGCACCCCGGGGGACCTGCGGAGTGCAGGTGGGGAGGCGGCTGCGCGGGCGGAGCTGATCCACGCGGACGGCTTCACGGGTGCCGGTTGTGGAGTGCCCACCTGCCACGTGTTGGCCGCACCGGTAGCCTCAATGCGGCCATGTGCGGCCGGTGTGCTGCCGGTGTGCGGCCGGACGCCTCTGGACGAGGTGACATCGGGTGTCGGACCTTGACGAGCTGCACGTACTCAGATCAGGCACAACGGCATCACGGAGCACGGCACGGAACCAGCCGTCACGAACGCTCCCGGCGAGCAGTTCGCGGGCGTAGAGGGACTCGACGCACTGGGAGAGCAGCAGGACGGGGAGGCCCGGGGTGGTGCGAGGGGCGGCAAGGCCGGCGGGCCGCCGGCACTTCGCACGGGCGCCGTCCGCACATGTGCCGTTCGGCAGAGATGCGCGGGGGTTTCCGAGCGGAAACGCCGGGAGGGGGTGCCTTTCGGCACCCCCTCCCGGCGTTCACCCGCTTCAGTCCTCGTCGCCGCCGAGGTCGTTCCCCAGGTCGCCGTCCGGGGTGCCGCTGATCGCGTACCCCTGCCGGCGCGCCTCGTAGCAGGCCACCGTCGCGGCCGCCGACACGTTCAGCGAGCCGACCCGGCCCAGCTGCGGCACGAACACCACCTGGTCGCAGAGCGCCAGCGCCTCGGGCGTGATCCCGCGGTCCTCGTGCCCGAGCACGAACGCCACCGCCGGGGTCAGCTCGGCGGCGAACATCGGCACCGCCTCGTCCGCCAGCTCCAGGCCGACCACCTTGAAGCCGTCCGCCTTCGCCGCCGCCACCGCCTCGGCGATGGTCGGGAAGTGCTCCACCTTCAGGTACTTGTCGGTGCCCATCGCGGCCTTCTGCGCGCCGGACGAGCGCACCGACGGGGTGTCCCCGGCCAGGTACAGCTTCTCGGCGCCCATCGCCGCACCGGTCCGGACCACCGAGCCGACGTTGAACGGCGACTGCAGGTTCTCCAGGATCATCGCGAGCCGGAACTCGTTGCTGCGCCGCCACGAGCGGTGCAGACGCTTCAGTTCGGTCCCGCGCAGCTGCTTCACGACGTCGTACCTCGTCCATTCTCCGAGCCCTCGCCCACCTCGGGACGGGGCCGCGCTTCCAGAATCCGGAACCCGTTGACCGACGTGACCCGGGTCGTCGGGTAGCCCTGGTCGTTCAGCCACTTCTGCAGCGAGTCCGAGCCCAGGTGCTTCTGCACCACCAGGAACGCCGAACCGTCCGGGGTCAGCCGGCCGAGCCAGTGCGTCAGCAGGCGGCGCAGTGCCGCCTTGCCGATCCGGATCGGCGGGTTGGAGTAGATCGTCGCGAACCGGACGTCCTCCGGGACGTCGTCGGGCAGCGCCGCCTGGACGTTGCCCAGTCCCAGCGCCCCGGCGTTCAGCCGCACCAGCTCCAGGGCGCGCTCGTTGACGTCCACCGCCCAGACCGGCAGGCGCTTGCGCCGGGTCGCCCAGGTGAGCGCGATCGGGCCGTAGCCGCAGCCGACGTCCAGGATCGGGCCGCGCACCCGCGGCTGGGGGGCGTTCTCCAGCAGGATCCGGGTGCCCGGGTCGAGCCGGTCACGGGAGAACACCCCGGCGTCGGTGGTCAGTTCCAGGGTCAGGTCCGGCAGGGAGACCGTGATCGGCCGGCGGTCGCTGGCGACCTCGGGTGCACCGGTGAAGTAGTGCGAGCCGGACATGATTTCCCCGTCGTTCGTATGGGCCTCGGGGCCACCGGGTGGGTGTGGGTAAGCCCTTGTACGGCACCGATCGTACCCCCGGCGGCCTGGGCGGCGTTCCGCGCGGGCCACCGGCCGGTGCCGCGTGCGGTGCCCCGCCCGGCGGGTCGTCGGCCGCGCGTTCCACGGGGCGGGTCGAGGGGTCGGGCCGGGCGGCCCGGGGCTTCCGGCAACACGCCGGGGCGACCCGGGCGCTTCGCGTCCGGGCGGCGGGCGGCGGATACTGCCAGTACCGCCACCCGGGCCCGTGGGAGCCTCCGAACAGTGAGGACGGACGCCATGCCGCAGGATCACGAGGAATACCTGATCGACGAGACCGCCGAGACCGTCGAGTCCGACGAGGAGGCGTCCGGGGCCGACGAACACGACGAGTACGACGAGGTCGCCGAGCGTCGCGCCCTCGGCGCCGACCCGGCCACCGACGTCGCCGACGTCGCGGAACAGTCCAGGGTCGTCCAGCTCGACGAGGACGAGTACCGGGAGTGAGCCGGCCCGCGCGCCGGTCCGCTCAGCTGACGGCTGACGGCTGACGGCTGACGGCTCACAGCGCGCGGCGGCGCTGCAGCCAGGCCATCGCCGCCCAGCCCGGCAGCACCGGCAGGATCAGCGTCAGCAGCCGGTACAGCGTCACCGCCGCCAACGCGCCGCCCTTCTCCATCGACGCGGTCTGCTGCAGCAGCGTGATCAGCGCCCCGTCCACCGCGCCGGCCCCGCCCGGGGTCGGCGCCGCGCTGCCCGCCGCGTTGCCCACCAGGAACACCACCGCGACCGAGGCGAAGGACGGCTCCCGGCCGATCGCCCGGGCACAGCAGTACAGGCAGGAGATCAGGCAGATCGACACCATCAGCTGCCCGGTCACCCCGACCGCCAGCCGGGTCGGGCTGCGCAGCAGGTCCAGCAGCCGGGGCAGCACCTCGGTGGTCAACGGCCGCAGCCGGGCCGCCAGCCAGCGCCGGGCCACCGGGATCGCCCAGACCACCGCCAGCAGCGCCGCCGCCCCCGCCAGCCCACCCACCACGGCGGGCAGCGCGTCCAGCTCCGAGCCGCCCGGCTGCAGGTCCAGCAGGTAGACGAAGGCCCCCAGCTGCAGCAGGTGCAGCACCAGTCCGATCATCGTCCCCACGCCGACGCTGGACAGCGCCTGCGCCGTCGGGACCCCGGCCCGCTGCAGCAGGCGGGTGTTCAGCGCGACCCCGCCGACCCCGCCGGGCGACACCAGCTTCACGAAGGACCCGGCCACCTGCGCCAGCACCGCGTTGCGGAAGTCCAGCCGCTCCGGCACGAAGCCGACGAAGCCCATCGCCGCCGCCACGTGGCTCGCCGCCGCCGCGGCCAGTGCCAGCAGCAGCCACCACGGATCGGCGTCCGCCAGGGCGGAGACCGGGTTGTCCTCCGCCGCGAACAGCTGCGGGATCAGCAGCCACCCGGCCACCACCCCGCCCACCACGGCCAGCAGCGTCCGCGGCCGCACCCGCTCCAGCCGCACCGGGCGCCCCACCACCTGGGGCCGCGCCCGCAGCACCTCCGCCCGGATCTCCTCCAGCAGCCCGCCGGGTACGGGGGCGGGGTTGTCCTCGCTCGGGCTGTCGGGGGCGACGGTGGCGGGCCCGTCGGCGGCCCCGGTCCGGGGCGCGGGGACGGCGCCGGCCGGTGCGCCGGTGGGTCCCGGGTGGCGCTTGAGGGCGCGGCGGGTGGTGTGGGTGAGGGCGATGGGCTGGAGGAGGGGGAGGGCCGCGCCGACGGGATCGGGGCCGAGGACGGCGGTGGCGGTGCGGACGGAGCGGGCGGCGCCGGTGCGCAGGGCGAGGGTGGTGAGGAGCTGGGCGATGTCGCAGCGCAGGACGAGTTCGGTGGCGGCGATGTCGCCGTCGGCGAAGTCGACCAGGTGCACCGCACCCGAGTCGTCGACCAGCAGGGAGGAGGGGACGAGGGCGCGGTGGGCGATCTCGCTGCGCTGGAGCAGGGCGAGCTGGCCCCAGGCCGCGGTGAGCAGCCCGTCGGTGATCTCCTCGTCGGCGAGCTGGTCCAGGGTGCGGCCGGCCAGCCGCTCGTACGCGATGAGGGCGGTGTCCAGGCCGAGGCCGGCGGTGGCGGCGATGCCGCGGGTGCGGACGCCGGCGGCCAGCGCCGCGTAGGTGACCAGGGCCTCGTGCTCCAGCCCGGTGCGCGGGGAGCGCAGGACCCGGGGGTCGGGGGCGGTGCGCAGGCGCAGCCGGCGCCAGGCGCGCCGGACGGCGGCGGCGGTGACCGCCTGCCGGTCGAGGAGCTGGACGTCGAGGTCGGGGCGGTCGTCGGCCTGCCGGACCCGGTAGCGGTCGGGCCCGGTCGGGTGGGCCTCGACCGGGCGCAGGCCGCTCTCGCGCAGGGCGCGCAGGACCTCGCCGGGCAGGGGGCGGGGGTCGGGGGTGCCGACGGCGTACAGGGTGCCGTGGGCGCCGGTCCAGCCGATCAGCAGGCCGAGCAGCAGCGCGGTGGGGGTGGCGAAGCCGCCGGCCAGTCCGGCGAGGCCGTAGAGGGCGAGGACGGTCCAGGGCAGGCGGCGTTCGCGGCTGCCCGAGGCGGTCATGAAGGCGAGGACCGGGGCGAGGTAGCCGTAGACCGGTTCGGTGTGCCCGAGGACGTCGCCCGGCAGCGGCTGGGTGAGCGCGGTGAGCAGTGAGCTCGGGGCGAGGCCGTCGGCCCACAGGTCCGTGCCGAGGGTGGCGCCGTACGCGATGACGGCGGCGAGCAGCCCGTCGGAGACCTGCTGGAGGGCGCGGCGCCGGTCGGGTCCGAGCAGGCGGCGGACGGCGAGGCCGACCGGCAGCAGCAGGACGGCGGCGGTGGTCAGCCCACCGGCCAGGCCCGCCAGCGGCCGCGGCACCAGGGCGGCGGCCTCGGCGACGTCGGCGGCGATGCCGCCGGTGGTGGCGCGGGCGTAGTCGGCGAGCAGCAGGGTGAGGGCGATCGCGAACAGGCCGCCGAGCAGCCGGATCAGCGCGACGGGCTGCCGGAGCCGGCCGGTGGCGGGCGCCGGATGGGCCGGGGACCGGCCGGGGCCGGCCTGCCCGGGTGTGCCGACGGTGCCGTCGCCCGCGGTGCCGCTGCCCGCGGTGCCGCTGCCCGCGGTACGGACGTCCGCGGTACGGACGTCCGTCGAGCCGCGGCCCACCGCTCCCGCCACGCCGTCCCGTCGCGCGGACGCACCGCCGGTGTCGCCCCCGTCGGTGTCGCCGTTCGTTCTCCCCGTCACGATCGCCACGGATGGCATGCTCCCATGTCGTCCGCGGGCGCGGAGCGGAGACGCCGGAGGGCCCGCCGTAGGGGCGGCCGTGCCGCCGGTCGTGCCGCCGGTCACGCCTCCCGGGCGGGTCTCCCGGGCGGGTCTCCCGGGCGGGTCGGACGACCGGGTGGCCCGGGTTGACGTGCCGGGGCGGCCGACGCTGCGACTGATCAGGCCGACGGTGAGCGGCGGCGAGCGGGCCGGGGAGAGCGGAGGGTGGGCGGGCCGGGGAGAGCGGACGGTGGGCGGGCGGGACGGCCCGGGGCGGCTTAGCCTGCACTCATGAGTGCCTGCGAAGACCTCGCTCTGGCCCCTCAGGACATCGAGCCCCTCCCGCCCGCCGACGGCTGCGCCGACTGCCTGGCGCAGGGCCGCCGGGACTGGGTGCACCTGCGGATCTGCCTGGACTGCGGCCACATCGGCTGCTGCGACTTCTCGCCGCAGCGGCACGCCACCGCGCACTTCCACAACACCTCCCACCCGGTGATCCGCTCGTACGAGCCGGGGGAGGACTGGCGCTGGTGCTTCGTCCACGAGGTCATGGGCTGAGGCGGGTGCCCCGCTCGCGTCCCGCCCGGGCCCGCCCGGTGGCGCGGGCGCGCCGGCCGGATAAAATCCGGACATAACGCCCGCGCGGCCCCTCCGGTCGACATCCGTCCGGCCGGTGACCGCCGAAGGGAGGCCGACGATGACCAAGCGAACACCGGGCAGCACCGCCCAGCTCCGCCGAGGCACTCAGGAACTGCTGGAACGCCGCGGCATGGCGAACCCACCCACCCGGATCGCGCCGAAGCTGCGCACCGGCGCGATGTCCGCCACCGGCGCCGGGTACGGCACCGGCGAGGCGTTCCGCCACGGCGGACGCGACACGCCCGCCGCTGCCGCGCACGCCGCTCCGGCGATGCACACCGAGCTCAAGGGGCACCGGCACCGCGGCGCGGAGAAGCACTCCGCCCACTGAGCCGCCGCCCGACACGCAGCTCCCGTCGAGGGGCGGGCGCCGAAGCACCGGCGCCCGCCCCCGACGCGCGGTCAGGGGCGTTCTCGGGGTTCGTCTCGGGAATCGGGCCAGGGATCATCTCCGGGCCGGTTCGGGGGAGTTCCCGGATGCCGTCGCCGGTAGACCTCCCGAAGGCGATCTCCCGTCGGAGTCACCGCCGATCGGGCGGCTCGCCGGACAGCGGTCCGACTCCCGAACGGCACCGAGGTCCGGAGCGAGAACGGTGCTCGCCCCGGTCACAGCAGCGGCGTCCTCGCCACCCGCGACCTCTCCCGCACCGTGGTCGTCGGGCTCGACCCGACCGGCATCACCGGTCAGGAGTTCCCCACCCTGTGGAAGCCGGTGACCACCGGCTTCGGCTCCGGCCAGGTGTGCGGGACGCAGTGAGCCGAACGGCGGCGACGGGCCGGGCCGTCGGTGCTCTGCGCTAGGTTCGTCCCGTTCACCAGGGCACGGCAGGACGACGGGGGCGCACCATGGCCGACGCGATCACGCAGGAGCCGGTCGAGCTCCAACTGGAGCGGTACCGGACCGAACTCACCGGCTACTGCTACCGGATGCTCGGCTCGGTCTTCGAGGCCGAGGACGCGGTGCAGGAGACCATGGTCCGGGCCTGGCGCGGGCACCGGGGCTTCGAGGGCCGGGCCGCGCTGCGCTCCTGGCTGTACCGCATCGCCACCAACGTCTGCCTGGACGCGCTGAACGGCCGCAACGCCCGGGCCCGTCCGATGGACCTGGCGGGCCCGGTCACGGTCGCCGCGGCACACGACACCCAACTGCCGGAGGTGACCTGGATCGGCCCCGCCCCGGACGGCCGGGTGCTGCCCGAGACGGAGGACCCGGCCGAGGTGGCCGCCCAGCGCGAGTCGGTGAAGCTGGCCTTCGTGGCCGTGCTGCAGCGGCTCGCGCCCCGGCAGCGCGCGGTGCTGATCCTGCGCGAGGTGCTCGGCTGGAAGGCCGCCGAGGTGGCCGAACTCCTCGGCGTCACGGTGGCCTCGGTCAACAGCGCGCTGCAGCGCGCCCGCGCGGTGCTCGCCGCGGACGCCCGGCCCGCCCGGCCGGCCGCCCCCCTGGACGAGGACCACCGGGCGCTGCTGGAGCGCTACGTCCGCGCCTTCGAGGCCTACGACATGGACGGCCTGACCGCGCTGCTGCACGAGGACGTCACGCTCAACATGCCGCCGTTCGCGATGTGGCTGCAGGGGCAGGACGAGCTCCGGGCCTGGATGCTCGGCCCCGGGAGCGGCTGCCGCGGCTCCCGGCTGATCCCGGTGACGGCCAACGGCGGCCCGGCCTTCGCCCAGTACCGGCCGAGTCCGGCGGGCGGGCACGAGCCGTGGGCGCTGATCGTGCCGGAGGTGTCAGCGGGCCGGATCGCCGGGTTCACCAACTTCCTCGACACGGACGTGCTCTTCCCGCTGTTCGGCCTGCCGGCCCGGCTGGACGCCGGGCAGTCGGGCGGGGGCGGGTCGGGCCTCGGACGGCCGGACGCCGAGTAGCCCGTCCGGGGCGAGCGGATCGGCCGCGCCCGGCAGCAGCGCCGCGAGCCCGCTGAACGCGAGCAGGTCCCGCAGCGGGCCGCTCGTGTTCAGCAGCACCACGCCGATCCCGTGCCGGCCGGCGGCGAGCCGCAAGCGGGCGAGCGCGTCCACGACGGCCAGGTCGGGGGCGGTCAGTGCGCCCAGGTCGCAGGTCAGTACGGCCGTGCTCGGTGTGGTGCCGTCGGTGGCCCCGGTGGTGGCCCCGGTGGCGGTTCCCGTGGTGCTTCCGGTGGTGGTCGTCATACCGGTTGGACCGCCGCGACGGCGCCGACTCATCGCTGTGGCCCGGATCGGTGCTGATCGGATCGGTGTGGCCCGGATCGGCGCGGACCGGCCCGCCCCGAACTCCGGTGGCAGAGTGGGGGCGTCGAACCCATCCGCCCCACCCCAGGAGGAGCCCCGTGACGGCCGAGCCCTTGAAGTCCCGTGAGGAATGGCTGGCGTCCCTGCCCCGGATCTACGCGGCGGCGGGCTGCCTGCTGCGGGACGAGTCCGGCCGGGTCCTGATCGTGAAGGCCGGGTACCGCGAGCACTGGCAGTTCCCCGGAGGCACGATCGACCTCGGCGAGGGCCCGGTCGAGTGCGCCGTGCGGGAGCTGGAGGAGGAGACCGGCCTGGTCCGGGAGGCGGGCGAGCTGCTGGCCATCTCCTGGACCCACCCGTCGGGCGAACTCGACCACCCCGCCGAGCACTTCATGTTCGACTTCGGCACCGTCCCGGACGGCACCCCCGTGACCGTCCCGGCCGGCGAGCTGGACGCCCACCGGTGGGCGCCGGTCGAGGAGGCGCTGGAACTGCTCGGCCCGGCCCGTTCGGCCCGGCTGCGGGCGGCGCTGGAGGCGGCCGGGGACGGCCGGGTCCGGATCGTCACCACCCACGTCTCCGGCTTCTAGCGCGAAGTGCCTTGCCCCGGGCGGGAGTTCTGCCCGGAGTACGGCGCGGGTCCTCAGCCCTGCTGCCCGGACTCCGCGGTGCGGGCGGCGATGAGGGCGGCGATGGCCTCCGAGACGAAGGTCTCCGCCTCGGACTTGTCCACCTCCAGTGCGGTGAGGACGCCCCGGCGGTCGTCCTGCTCCAGCAGCGCGAGCAGGATGTGCTCGGTGCCGACGTAGTTGTGCCCGAGCTTGAGCGCCTCGCGGAAGGTCAGTTCCAGGGCCTTCTTGCTCCCGGCGTCGAAGGGGATCAGCGCGGGCAGCTCGTCGACGCCGGCCGGCAGGGCGGCGGCGGCCGCCGCCCGCAGGGCCTCCGGAGTGACGCCCTGGGCGGCGAGCGCCTTCATCCCGATGCCCTCGGGTTCGGCGAGCAGGCCGAGCAGCAGGTGCTCCGTGGTGATCTCGGCGTTGCCGGCCTTCCGGGCCTCCTCCTGCGAGGCCACCACGACGCTGCGGGCCCGGGGGGTGAACCGGCTGAACCCCTGGCTGGGGTCGAGGTCGGCCGGGGTGGCCGGGTCCTTGGGGACGAAGCGCTTCTGGGCGGCCTGCTTGCTGACGCCCATGCTGCGGCCGATGTCGGTCCAGGAGGCGCCGGAGCGCCGGGCCTGGTCGACGAAGTGGCCGATCAGGTGGTCGGCGAGTTCGCCGAGGTGGTCGGCGGCGATGACCGCGTCGGAGAGCTGGTCCAGCGCGTCGGGGTGGACCTGCTTGATCGCGGCGATCAGGTCGTCGAGGCGCAGCGGAGTGCTGGTGGGAACAACGGGATTCTCCATGCGTCAACCGTAGGTTGTCGACCCGAAGGTCGTCAACCATCGGTTGACGATTGTCGCGGAGGTTCCGCCGACCCGTCCTACGCGCCGGGCAGCAGCCGGTCGCGGACGGCGGCGATCCGGGCGGGCGTGACGCCGGCGGCGAGCAGGTAGCCGGCCGGGTCGAAGCCGTCGAGCGCGGCCTCCAGGGCGGCCTCGGCGGTGGTGCCGGCCTCGGCGAGCACCGTGTCGATGCGGTGGTACGGATCGGGCAGGCCCAGCATCCCGTACAGCGGACGCACGTTGGGGCCGCTCAGCAGGTAGTCCTCGACGATCGCGGCCCGGTCCACCCCGGCCAGGGCGAGCAGCAGCAGGGCGGCGAGGCCGGTGCGGTCACGGCCGGCGCCGCAGTGCACGACCACTCCGCCGGGGCGGGCGCCGGCGATCGCGTCGATCAGCGCGGCGGCGGCGTGCGGGCAGTGGTCCAGGTACGGGCGGAGCGCGAGCGGGGTGCCGTCCAGTCGGCCGTGGGCCTCCCACCAGGCGGGGCCGGCGAGTTCGTCCAGCGGGACGCGGACCAGGTCGATGCCCTCGGGGAGCGGGAGGAGTGGCTTGTACTCCTCGGCGTCGCGCAGGTCGATCACGGTGCGGACGCCGTGGTCGAGGAGGGCGTCCCAGCCCTCGGTGGTGAGGCGGTCCAGGTTGTCCGCCCGGACCAGTGTGCGGCGGGCGGTGAGCCGGCCGGAGGCGGTGGGCAGCCCGCCCAGGTCGCGGACGTTCAGGCAGCCGTCCCAGACGAGGGTGCGGTCCTCGATGGTGGTCAGCGCGTCCGTCGTCCGGTTCATGGGGCTCCCGTTTCCTCATCGGGGGTCCCGTTACCCCCTCGTTATGTAAGGACTCCCGGGAGATCCGGATGGTTCCTGGCTGTTCGAGTCCGCAGGTGCCGGTCGGGGTCGTGCTCAGGCGGCGGTCGGGGCCTCGGCCTCGGCGCTGACCAGCTTCTCCATCGGCTCGGTGGCGATCCGGCCGAGCAGCGCGCCGGCCGCGATCGCGCCGATCAGGAACACGGTGGACAGCCAGGCCATGGTCGAGACCGGCAGGGTGAAGGCGCCGACCACCCGGGCCACGCACTCGGCCAGCAGCGCGGTGCCCCAGATGCCCGAGAACAGGCGCTCGTGCCGGCGGAAGGACCGCGACGCGGCCGCCCGGCCCTCGGCCAGCCGCTGCCAGGCGGCGGCGCGGTCCCGCTTGCCCTCGGTGAGGAAGGGCATCAGCATCGGGCTCATCACCGGCCGGCCGATCAGCGCGGAGACCAGGATCGCCAGCGCCACGGTGCCGCTCAGCGCGCCGTCCTTGGCGATCATCAGCCGGGCGTCACCGGTGACGAAGGTCAGGGCCAGGCCCGCCAGGTTGACGGTCAGCATCAGCGCGGCCCAGAGGTTGAGCTTCCGCTCCTGCAGCAGGCCGACCACGGTGCGGACGGCCGGGAAGGCGCTGCTCCAGGCCAGGGCGGCGAACTCGCTCAGGCCGCAGGCCGAGTGCAGCAGGTAGTAGCCGGCCAGCGGGGCGGCCACGTCGAGGGCGAGCGGGCGGAGGCCGGAGAGCAGCGGGTTGGCGGCCTTGGCGGGGGCTGCGCCGTCGGTGGTGATCCGCACGGTGGCGGTGACGGCGGCGGCGCTGACGGTCTGGCTCACGGTGGGTTCCTCCCCGGCTGGTGGCCGCGGGCTGCTGCCCGCGTCGTGCCTCCAGTCTTTCCGTCCGACCCTCCGTCAGAGCAGTGCCGTCCGTTGCGGGATCCGCGTGACAGTTGTCATGGTGCGCGTCGTGACACCGCCTCCGACCTGCGGTTTCCCGGCCGCGCGCCGGGGAGGCCCGCGGTTCGCGGCCCGGGCTGCTCCGGCGGCGGACGGTGCCGGACCGCTCGTCCCCGGCGGGCAGGAAGCCCCGGGCGGCTCCGGCCGGGACGGTCCGGGCGCCGGCGTCGCCCCGGGGTCCGCCCCGGGGTCCGCCGCGCGGTCCTCGTGGCGTCCCCGTGGTCGGAGCCGTGGCGAACCGGGGCACGGTGGCGCCCCGGACTGCTTCGCTCACGGACGACGCAGGCGGGGAGGGCCCGCCCGGGCCGCGGCCGACCGGCGGCGGTGCCCGGGGCCTCCGCCCCGGGCGGGCCGGTCCTCCGACCGGCGCCGAGCCGTCGGCCCGAATGGCGCATCATGTGGCGGGTGCAGAGTGCAGAGCGCCCCGGAGCGGGCACCGGCAGCCTCGTCGGCCGGTCCGGACCAGTACCGACCACCGGCCCACCACCGGGACCGGCCCCCGCTGCCGCGGACCTGACCGAGGCGGTCCGCGCCGCGCAGGCCGGGGACGAGGAGGCCTTCCGGCTGCTGTTCCGGACCGTCCAGCCGGGCCTGCTGCGCTACCTGCGGGTGCTGGTCGGCGGCCGGCCGGAGGACGTCCAGGATGCCGAGGACATCGCCTCGGAGACCTGGCTGCAGATCGCCCGTGACCTGCGGGGCTTCTCCGGCGACGGGGACGGCTTCCGCGGCTGGGCGGCCACCGTCGCCCGACACCGGGCGCTCGACCACCTGCGTGCCCGCCGCCGCCGTCCGGTCGCCGACCTGCCCTTCGAGTACCTCGTCGAACTGGCGGCGGGGGACGACACCGCGGGCGCCGCGCTGACCACGGTCGGCACCGCCGACGCGCTGGCGCTGATCTCCCGGCTGCCGCGCGACCAGGCCGAGGCGGTGCTGCTGCGGGTGGTCATGGAGCTGGACGCGGAGAGCGCCGCCCGGGTGCTCGGCAAGCGGGCCGGCAGCGTCCGGATGGCCGCCCACCGGGGGCTGCGGCGGCTGGCCAAGCTGCTGGAGCAGCCCTTCGCGTCCGGGGGCGGGGTCCCGCCGGGGAGGACGGGCGGCATCCCGTCGGCGCGGCCGGGCGGGGCGACGGTCGAGCCGGCGGGCGGCTCCGCGGCGGACCGGTCGGCGGGGGACCGGCAGGCCGGGGGGAGCGCCGGGAGCACCGGGAGCACCGGAAGCACCGCAGGGAGGACCACCGGAAGGAGCGCGGGCAAGGACTCCGGGCAGCCCGCGGGGAAACCCGCGAGAAAAAGTTCTCCGCAGGGTGTGACAGAACGCCCGGCCGCGACGCTGAAGGACATGAGATGAGCACCAACCGATCCCGTCGGATCGACCGTGATGCCGCCGAGCAGCTGCTCGGCGGTGCCGTGGCCGCCCCGTCGGCCGGGCAGGAGGCCTCGCTCACCGGACCGGACGGCGGTCCCGGGCAGCTCGCCCGGGTGCTCGCCGCGGCCGCCGCTCCCGCGACGGCCGGTGAACTGGCCGGGGAGGAGGCCGCCCTGGCCGCGTTCCGGGAGGCGAGTCTCACCCCCGCACCCGTAGTGACCCCCGTCCGGAGACGACCGATGGCGACCGCCGCGCTGGCCAGGGCCTTCAGCACGAAGGCCGTTGCCGTCGTGCTCGGCGCCACCGCGCTGTGCGGGGTCGCGGTCGCCGCCGGCACCGGCACCCTGCCGTCCGCGCTGGGCGGCGGCCCGACCGAGCCGGAGCACGCGCTCGCGGCCCAGGGCGGCGCCTCCGGCACCTCGCCGGGCGCGTCGGCGGCCCGTTCCCCGGCCGCCGGTGCGCCGTTCGCCCCGGCGTCCGGCTCGGCCCGGCCGTCCGGCGGCACCTCCACCGGCCCGCAGACGGCCGCCCCGTCCGGCACCGCGACCCCCGGCAACCCGTCGGCCGAGGGCCGCGGTGACCATCCGGTCGCCTCGCCCGCGCTGCTCGGCCTCTGCCGCGTCTTCGGCGACCGGACGGCCAAGGGCGAGCGCCCGGGCAAACTGGCCACCGATCCGCTCTACGGCCCGCTGGTCACGGCGGCCGGGGGTGCGGACCGGGTCGCGGACTTCTGTGTCGAGGCGCTGGCCACCGGGGACGAGGACCGCCAGGGCACCACCGCGCAGCCGCGCGACCCCGCCCGGACCGGTGCCGCGCCGAGCACGGGCTCCGGCTCGGGCTCCGGTTTCGGCAAGGGAAACGCCGACGGCGGCAGGAACGGCGGGGGCGGCAACGCCGACGGCGGTGGCAGCAACGGCCAGGACACCGGCGGCAGCGGTACCAAGCCGGGGAAGACCGGAGTGCCGTTGCCGACCCCGCCGGCACCCACCGTGCCGGACGTCCGACCGAGCAAACCCGACCGCTCCGGGAACGACCAGTGGTCCGGACGGTGACCCCCTGAACTCCGGGTGGGCGGCGAGCGACTCCCCCCGGGCTCGCCGCCCACCCGGAACGAACCACCCGCACCACGCACCCGCTCCACCGAGCACCACCCGGTACCGCCCCGCAGTCGCTACCAGCAGGAAGCAGTACCACCCGAAGACTCCGGGTGGCCGGTCGGCTCCCCCGTGCCCACCGTCCACCCGGCCGGCCCCGGCCGGACCGGCAGGCGTTCCCCCGGACGCGTCGCCGGCCCGGCCGGTCCGGAACGTGCGGCCCGCCCTCCCGCAGTCAGGGCGGGCCGCACCCCCGCGCCGGCGGCCGGGGGACCGCTGCCCGGTCCCCCGACCGCCACCCTCCGCCCCCGGCCGGGTCGCAAGGCCGTACGGCTATCGTGCACAGGTGCACGAGGCGGTCCGGGACCCCGGGCAGGGCACGTGAGGGGAGCTCCAGGTGATCGGACGGGCGCTGAACGGGCGTTACGAACTCGTCGAGATGCTCGGCGTCGGCGGCATGGCCACCGTCTGGCGCGGCGTGGACCACGTGCTGGGCCGTCAGGTGGCCGTGAAGGTCCTCAACGGCGGTCTCGCCGACGACCCCCGCTTCGCCGAGCGCTTCAGCCGCGAGGCGCAGCACGCGGCGATGCTGGTGCACCCGAGGATCGTCATGGTCTTCGACTCGGGCGTGGACCAGGGCACCCCGTTCATCGTCATGGAGCTGGTCAACGGCCGTTCGCTGGCGGCCGTGCTGGCGCAGCAGCCCGCCCTGCCGGTGGAACGGGCGGTCGGCATCGCGGCGGCGGTCTGCGAGGCGCTGGCGGTCGCGCACGCGGCCGGGCTGGTGCACCGGGACATCAAGCCCGGGAACATCATGATCACCGACGACGGCGGGGTGAAGGTCGTCGACTTCGGCATCGCCCGGGCCGGTTCCTCCAGCAACCTGACGCAGACCGCCAGCGTGCTCGGTACGGCCGCCTACCTCTCGCCCGAGCAGGCCACCGCCTCGGCGCTGGACGGACGGACCGACCTGTACGCGGTCGGCTGCGTGCTCACCGAGATGCTCACCGGCGCGACCCCGTTCACCGCCGAGACCCCGGTGGCGATCGCCTTCAAGCACGTCAGCGAGCAGCCCCTGCCGCCGTCCGCGCGGCGCCCCGGCCTGCCGCCCGCCCTGGACGCGGTGGTGCTGCGCCTGCTCGCCAAGGACCCGGCCGCCCGCCCGGCCGACGCCTCCGCCGCCCGGGCCGAACTGCTCGGCACGGTACCGGGGTTGGTCGTGGGCGATCCGACCGCCGAGCTCCTCGCGACCACCGCGGCCGCCACCCAGGTGCTCCCGCCGGTCGCGCCCGGCGCGTCGCCGTACCCCGGTGCGTCGCCGCATCCTGCCGCATCGGCGCACCCCGCAGGGGCGCCGCACCCCGGCGGACAGCCGTCGCACCCCGACCAGCAGCACACCACCCTGCTGCCGCCCCAGCCCCCGGCCGCCACCTCGGTGATGGCGCCGATCGCGGTCGCGCCCCCGGCTCCCGCGCCCGCTCCGGCCCGCGGCAGCCGCCGCAAGCCCCTGGTGCTCGGCGCGCTGGGCGTGGCGGCCCTGGCCGGCGTCACCGCCCTGGCCCTCACCGCCTTCGACGAGCCGGCGGGCAACGCGGCGGCCGCCAAGCCGGGCGCGGTCTCCACCTCGGCCGCGAAGCCCACCACCGCCCCGCCGTCCACCGCGACCGTCCCCTCCGCGTCCCCCTCCTCGGCCACCCCGTCGGCGGCCCCGCTGCCCACCCAGGGCGTCCCGCGCAACCAGCCGGCGGCGTTGCAGATCCAGTCCTTCCGCCAGGCCGTGGCCCAGACCCAGGTCGGCAAGGACCGGGACCACCAGTTGGAGCTGCTGAGGATCCTCGACGCCGCCTCCGCCCGCCTCAACGAGGGCGATCCGGACGCCGCCGCGCAGGAGCTCAAGGGCGCCCAGAAGGTGATCAAGGACCTGGGCAGGAGGCGGGCCGTCGACGCGCCCACCTACGCCAACTGGAACGCCCGCCTCTCGGCCCTGTTCGCCACCCTGCACACCGCCGCGGACCTCCAGGACGACTGACGCCCGCCGCTGACACCCACCGCTGACGCTGCGCCAGAATGGGCCCGTGCCGACGATCGGCTCCCTGGTCCTCGGTGAGGGCGACCGCTGCCGCGTCATCGGCACGTCCAAGGGATGACACAGGGTTGTCCACACCCTGTGGACAACCCTGTGCGCCACGCCCGGCCTCGGTCCCGCCTCGGTCGGGCCTCAGCCCGGCTTGTGGATCCGCCGCTCCACGTTGCTGCGGACCGCCCGGGACGCCGCCCCGGCGGCGGCCGCCAGGAACACGAAGTTGTAGAGGATCTGCAGGACCACGATGAGCCGCGCCGTCTGCCCGGCCGGCGTGATGTCCCCGTACCCCACCGTCGCCATCGTCACGACCGTGAAGTACAGCGCGTCCAGCCGTGTCTCCAGCCCGGCGAACTCCGCCTTGTGGGCACCCATCACGTAGTACGTGGCCGAGAAGATGGTCGCCGCCAGTCCGATCAGGAACACCAGCCAGACCACCGGCCGCTTCGCCGTCCCCCGGAGCACCCCGACGATCTTGGCCAGCATCAGCCAGGTCAGCCCGCCCAGTGCCGCCACGAAGGCCGTCCAGCTCATGACCGGATGGCGGTCGCCGAGCCATCCGAGGGGCAGCGTGAAGTACCCGGCCATCAGCAGCGTGAATGCCAGCAACAGCCAGCACCAGGCCCTGACGTCGGCGGGCGGTGGCGAGTTCTCGGACATCTCGCCAAGCCTGTGCCGACGGGACTCCGGGCGCCCGTCCGCCTGCGCCGTCCGGACGAATCGGGCCCGGCCCCGGAACGACGGAAAGCCCCCGGTGGGTTCACCAGGGGCTTTCCGGAGGAGAGGGGAGACTCAGGCGGTCTCGGGCCGCTTCGTCTCGGTCGCCTTGGTCACGTTGGTCGGCGTGACGGCCGGGCGGTCCGCGCTCTGCTGGGGAGCGGCGGTGCTCTGCGCGGTGCCGGCGTCCGCCGGGGTCTCGTCCTCGCGCATGGCCTTGGTCTCGGCCTTCAGGATGCGCATCGACTTGCCCAGGCCTCGGGCCATCTCGGGCAGCTTCTTCGAACCGAACAGCAGGATGACGACCGCCAGCACCACGAAGATGTGCCAGGGCTCAAGACCGTTCCGCAGCATCCCTGGCCACCGGTCCCTTCTTGTCTAGAGTCATGGCGGGCTAGCGCCCGTGCTGGCCAGTATGCCTGGCCCTCACGGCGAACGGATACACCGGCCGGGAAACGCTGGCCGAAAACCAGGTGCCGTTCGAGCGGATCGCGAGACCGGGGACGGCTGCCGGGGCCGGTGCCGGAGCCGGGGCCGGGGACGGCTGCCTGGTGGCGGCGCCCGGCCCTCGGTCCGTCCCGGTGCGATCAGTAGACGAACGGCACGAGTCGCTTCGACATCCGGCGGTAGTCCGCGTACGCGGCCCCGAGCGAGTCCAGCAGCAGCCGCTCCTCGGCGGCGATCCGCCAGCCGTACGCGGCGAACAGCAGCGCCGCGACCACCAGGGCGGCCGCCCAGCTGCCGGTGCCGGCGGCGTAGCCGATCCAGACCAGCAGGCTGCCGGCGTAGCCGGGGTGGCGGATCAGCCGGTACGGGCCGGTGCGGACGACGTGCTGGGTGTCCACGGTGCGCAGGGTCCGGGTGTAGTACGCGCCCAGGGTGCGCATGCCCCAGGCCCGCAGCGCGAGCCCGGCGGCGACCACCGCGACGCCGAACCAGCCTGCCCAGCCGGGCAGCCGGCCGATCGAGCCGCGGTCGAACACCACCACGACCAGCGCCGACGCCAGGTAGCAGCCGAGCAGCAGCCGGGTCGAGCCGCGGTCCCGGCGGTCCGCGCGCCAGGTACCGGCGGCGGCGTCCTCGCGTCTGCGCAGCAGCAGCTCGTAGGCGACCCAGCACAGGACACCGAGGAGGGAGAGGAGGGCGGACAGGGACATGTGGCGGCTCCCAGCGGTCGGAGGGACCCCTCCACGGTCCTCCCGCCGGGCGGCCGGAACACGCACCCGCGGGTGGAGCTGCCGCCGTCCACCCGCGGGTGGACGATCACGTCGCCCGCCGGGACCGCTCGTGGCCGCGACCGCCCCCGGGTCGCCCGGGCGCAAGGGCCCCTGGCCGGGACCGCCCGGCCCGGGAACGGCGGAGAGCCCCCGCCAGTGGGCGGGGGCTCTCGACGACTCGCGCGGATCGGGCCGGGGCCGGTCAGACGGTGACGGCCTCGGGCTCGGCGGCCGGGGCGGCGGCCGGGAGGTGGCGCAGCAGGCGGTAGGCCAGCAGCGCGGCGCCGAGGGCGAGCACCCCGCCGACGCCGGCGGCGACGTGCAGGCCGTCGGTGAAGGCGGTGCGGGTGGTCTCCAGCAGGTCGGCGCCGAGCCGGCCGGGCAGGTGGGCGGCGACGGTGACCGCGCCGCCGAGGGTGTCCTGGGCGGTCCGGGCGGCTTCGCCGTCGACGCCCGCCGGGAGGGCGCCGTCCAGCCGGTGGTGGTAGACCGCCGCGCCGGCCGCGCCGAGCAGGGCGATGCCGAGCGAGCTGCCGAGCTCGACGGCGGTCTCCGAAGTGGCGGAGGCGGCGCCGGCCTGCTCGACCGGGGCGGCCGAGACGACCATCTCGGCGGTCATCGTCATGGTGCCGACGGTGCCGGCGGCCAGCACGCCCGCCGCGGTGAGGACGAGCGCCAGCGGGGAGTGCGCGCCGACCTGCGTCATCAGCGCGAAGCCCGTCGCACCGATCAGGAACCCGCCGCCCATCAGCACCGCCGGGCGGACCTTGCCGGCCAGCGCCGAGCCGATCCCGACCGCCGCGCCGACGCCCACGCTCGGCACCAGCGACCAGAGCGAGGCGGTCAGCGGGCTCATGCCCTTGACCAGTTGCAGGTACTGCGAGGTGAAGAGGGCGAAGCCCATCATCGCGAACATCGCGATCGTGTTGACGCTGATGGCGCCGCTGAAGGTGCGGATCCGGAACAGGCTCAGATCGATCAGCGGGTGCGCGGCGGTGCGCTGGCGCCACACGAAGGCGGCGGCGAGCAGCAGGCCGGCCGGGACGGCGGCCGCGGGGAGCGGGCTCCAGCCCTCGACGGCGACGGTCTTGACGCCGTAGACGAGCGGCAGGATCGCGGCCAGCGAGAGCACGGCGCCGAGCAGGTCGAAGCGGCCGATGGAGGTCCCCCCGGCCGAAGGCCGGGGGAGGGCCGGGGAGCGGTACTCGGGGAGCAGGACGGGCGCGGTCAGCAGCACCAGGGCCATCACCGGAACGGCGGGCAGGAAGGCCGCGCCCCACCAGTAGTGGTCGAGCAGCAGGCCGCCGGCGACCGGCCCGAGGGTGGCCCCGGCGGTGAGGATGCCGCCCCAGGCGCCGAGGGCGATCTGCCGCTGCTTGGGGTCGTGGAACATGGTGCGGATCAGCGCGAGGGTGGAGGGCATCACGGTGGCCCCGGCGGTGCCGAGCAGGGCCCGGGCCGCGATCAGCTGGTCCGCGTCGTGCGACCAGGCGGCCAGCAGCGAGGCGCCGATGAAGCCGGCGGCGCCGATCATCAGCAGCCGGCGGCGGCCGATCCGGTCGCCCAGCGCGCCCATCGTGATGAGCAGCCCGGCCAGCAGGAACGAGTACATGTCCATGATCCACAGCTGCTGGGTGCCGCTGGGCGCCAGCGTGGTGGAGATGAACGGGACGGCGAAGAAGAGCACGCCCATGTCCATGGAGAGGACGAGGGTCGGGAGCAGGAGGACGGCCAGGCCGATCCATTCACGACGGCCCGCGCGGCCGGTGGTTGCGGTCATGGGGACGACAGTACGGACGTGTCAGACGCTTGTCTAGTACGTTTGTGTAAATCGAACGTGCAAGACTTACGTGCAAGACGATCGTGCAAGACATCTGTGCAGTCCTTCCGTAGGATCAAGGCCATGGGAAACCGCGAAGACCTGATGGCCGGCGCCAAGCGCTGCCTGTACGAGAAGGGCTACGGGCGCACCACCGCCCGCGACATCGCAAGCTCCTCCGGTGTCAGCCTGGCCGCGATCGGCTACCACTTCGGCTCGAAGGACGCGCTGCTCAACGCGGCGATGATCGAGGCGATCGGGGAGATGGGTGCCGCCCTGGGTGAGGTCGTGATCGTCGCCAACCAGGTGTCGGACGATCCGGAGAAGCGCTTCGCCGCCGTCTGGGACGGCCTCCGGGACGTCTTCGTCGAGCACCGCGGTCTCTGGGCGGCCCAGTTCGAGGCGCTCGCCCAGGTCGAGCACGCCCCCGAACTGGCGGAGGCCTTCGCGGGGGCGCAGAAGGACGGCCGACTGGGGCTCGCCGCGCTGTTCCAGGGGCTGCCCGAGGTGGTGGACGACGAGGAGCAGATCGCCCGCGGCGCCTTCTACCAGACCCTGCTGGCCGGCTACGCCGCCCAGTGGCTGGCCGCGCCCGAACTCGCGCCCAGCGGGCAGGAGTTCCTGCGCGGGCTGCGGCTGGTCAGCGGCAGCGTGCTCAACCCCGGCTGAACGGGCGTGCTCGACCCCGCCTGAACGGCCGTGCTCAACCCCGCCTGCACGGCCCCCGGGGCGCCGTCAGGGCGTGACGGCGGTCAGCAGCACCACCGAGTCGACGTGCGCCAGCAGCCCGTGCCGTTCCTGCGGGACGGGCTCCAGCCGGCCGGTCGGCAGCTCCAGCCGCCGGCCGGCGATGGTCAGCGAGACCCGGCCGCGGAGCACCTGGACGCTTCCGGCGGTGGGCGGGTTGTGCTCGTCCAGCGCCGTCCCGGCGGTCAGCGCGATCACGGTCTGCCGCAGGACGCCGTCGTGCAGCACCAGATGGGCGCTGCGCCCGTGCGGGCTCTCGGCCGCGAGGGCGGCGTGCTCCACGGCGAGCTGTTCGAGATCGGGCATCGCGCGTCCTCCTGGCCTTTGCTGCCAGGGTCGCGGACGGACCCGGGTCGCGCACCCGGAGGCGTTCGACGTGCAGCCCGCGCCGACTGCGCTCATCGTGGAGACATGGCGACCAACGAGAGTTTGTTCAGCGGATTCCAGGTCAACCGCTCGCTGCTGGCCGGTGGCGTGGTGCTCACCGGCATCGGTGCGGCACTCGGTGCGGCCGGGACGGTGATGATGTGCGCGGCACTGGCCACGGCCGGCCGCAACTGGGTACGGGGGATGGACGCCCCACCGAGTGTGATCGCCCACCGGGCGCTGCACGGGGCGAAGGCGGCGTCCACCGCGGGCTGGGAGGCCTGGCGCGCCGAGCAGACCTCGCCCAACTGACCGCACCCCGGAAGGCGCAGTGGGCCGCCACGGAAGTGCGGCCCGCCGCTCCCTCGGGCCCGGACGCGGCCCGGACCTGGCCCGGACGGGACCCGAACGGACCTACAGCCCGAGCGACTTCGCGATGATGCTCCGCATGACCTCGCTGGTGCCGCCGTAGATCCGGAACACCCGGTTGTCGGTGTAGAGCCGGGCGATCGGGTACTCCAGGATGTAGCCGTAACCACCGTGCAGCTGGAGGCACTTGTCGATCACGGTGGAGGCCGACTCGGTGCAGAACAGCTTCGCCGCGGCCGCGTCGGCCACGGTCAGCTCGCCGTTCTGGTACAGCTCCAGAGCGCGGTCCACCATCGACTGCTGGGCCACCACCTGGGCCTCGCAGTCGGCCAGGGTGAACTTGGTGTTCTGGAACTCGGCCACGGCCTTGCCGAACACCTTGCGGTCCTTGACGTACTGCACCGCGAACCGCACCGCCGCCGCGGCCGCCGCGTAGGCGCCGACGGCGATGGCCAGCCGCTCCTGCACCAGGTTGTGGGTCAGGTAGGAGAAGGCCATGCCCTCCTCGCCGAGCAGGTTCTCCACCGGCACCCTGACGTCGCTGAACGCCAGCTCGGCGGTGTCCGAGGTGCGCAGGCCGATCTTCTGCAGCTTGCGGCCGACGGTGTAGCCCGCGGAGTCGGTGTCCACGCAGAGGATGGACAGGCCGGCCCGGCGGTTCTCCGGGTCGTACGGGGCGGTGCGGCAGACCACCAGGACCAGGTCGGCCAGCACGCCGCCGGTGATGAAGGTCTTGGCGCCGTTCAGGACGTAGTGGGTGCCGTCCTCGGAGAGCCGCGCGGTGGTGGTGATGCCCGCGAGGTCGGAGCCGGCGCCCGGTTCGGTCATCGCGATCGCGGTCATGATGTCGCCGGAGACGAAGCCGGGCAGCCAGCGCCGCTTCTGCTCCTCGTTCGCGTACTCCAGCAGGTACGGCAGCACCAGCCCGGTGTGCACCCCGGAGGAACCGAAGCTCACGCCCGCCCGGGCGGTCTCCTCGGCGATCACCGCCTGGTACTTGAAACCGCTCTCGCCAGCGCCGCCGTACTCCTCGGGCACCTCGATGCCGTAGACGCCGAGCGCGCCGAGCTGCCGGTAGAAGTCGCGCGGCGGGTGGCCCTCGGCCTCCCAGCTCTCGTAGACCGGGACGACCTCGTTGGCGACGAAGTCCCGGATGGTCTCCCGGAAGGCCTCGTGGTCCTCGGTGAACACGGTGCGGCGCACGGCGGCGCTCCCTTCGACGGTGCCGGCCGGAGCTGCCGGCCGGGCGGAACGTGCCAGGTGATGGCCTCACAAGTTAATCCCGGGTAGCTTCGGCTGTCCAGCGTCGGCAGGCTTGGCGGACACGGCCGGCGGGGGTGTCAAGTGAATCCTTGCTAGCCTTCGGTCGAGGTCCGGCCGAGGCCTGGTCGGGACCGGGCGAGCGCTCGGTCGGGGTCCGGTCGGCGCTCGGTCGGGGTACTCGGCCGAGGTTCGGCCGGTGTCCGGTCGGTCGGGAGGGAGGCGCGCCATGGTGGTCCGACGGCCGCCCGGGCGGCGTGCCCAGATCCTCGCCGTGGCCGCCGACCGCTTCCACCGCAGCGGCTACCACCAGGTCTCGATGACCGAGGTCGCCGCCGGGGTCGGCATCACCGCGCCCGCGCTCTACCGGCACTTCCGGGGCAAGCCCGAACTGCTCGACCGCGCCCTCCGGTTGGGCCTGGACGACCTCGCCGCCGGACTGCGCGCGGCCGGTACCACCGAGGAGGTCGGCGCCGCGCTGGCCGCCGTCGCGGTCGGCCACCGTCCGCTCGGCACCCTGGTGCAGCGCGACGCCCGGCTGCTGCCGCCGGCCCGGCGGGCCGCGCTGCGCCGCGAACTGCGCGCGGACGTCGCGCTGATGGCCGCCGTGCTGGGTGCCGAGCGCTCCGAACTCTCCCAGAGGGACGCCGAGTTGCTCTGCTGGTCGGCGCTCTCGGCCTGCGCCGGGCTGTCCTACCAGTCGGCCGCGCCGCAGCCCCGCCGCGCGGAGGCGCTGCTGCGCGAGCTGGTGTCGGCCGTCCTCGCGGTCCCGCTGGACGGCACGGACCTCGGCCCCGGCCCCGGGCCCGCGGCCGGACCGGCGCCGGGAACCGGGTCGGTGCGGGAACCCGGGGCGGTGCCGGAGCCCGGGCCGGCGCGGGAACCCGGGCCGCTCACGCGCCGGGAGGAACTGCTCGCGGCCGCCGTCCGGCTGTTCCACCAGCGCGGTTTCGACAACGTCAGCACCGACCGGATCGGCGCCGCCGTCGGCATCTCCGGCCCCAGCGTGTACCGGCACTTCGACAGCAAGGCCCACCTGCTCGCCGCCTCGCTGGTGCGCGGCCGCGAGCGGCTCCGCCACGAGGTGGACGGCGCGATCGCGGCGGCCGACGGGCCCGGGGCGGCGCTGACGGCCGGGCTCGGCGCGTACGTCCGGTTCGCCCTGGGCAACGGCGACTACCTGGGCGCGATGCTCAGCGAGACGGAGCGGCTCCCCCCGGCCGACCGGCGGGCCGCGGTGGACTTCCGGCGGGACTTCCTGCGCACCTGGGTCGGTCTGCTGCGGCAGGTGCGCCCGGAGTACGACGCGGCGGCCGCCCGGATCCGGGTGCACGCGCTGTTCGCGCTGGTCAACGACGGCGTGCGGAACCGCCCGCACAGCGCCCGGCCGGACCTCGGGGACTGCCTGCTGCGGCTCGGCCGGGCGGTGCTGGGCCTGTCCTGAGGCGCGGGTCCTCGGACGCGGCGCGGGCCGGGCGCCCGCCCCGTGGTGACGGGACGGGCACCCGGCCCGGAGGAACGGCCCGGGAGCGCCTAGTAGAGGACGTGCGGGTAGTACACCCGGGCGTCGACGTTTCCGTTGCCCTGCAGGGCGCCGATGTTCCCGCCGTTGCCGGCCACGGCGAGGCCGTTGTTCTGGTTGCTCCCGCCCGAACCGGTGGCCGTCTGCTGGGTGTTGACCACGCTGCCGGTGACGTTGCCGATGATGTTGCCGGACCCGGTGTTGCCGACGACGCTGCCGTTGGAGTGGTCGACCGCGACGGCGCCGTTGTCGGCGTGCGCGGTGGCGGCGCCGAAGCCGACCAGGAGGAACGCCCCGAGGGCGGTGACGGCGGCGGCTGCGCGAATACGGGACACGCTGGTCTCCCTGACTGGAAATGCGAATGGTGGCGCTCGCCGGAGTGGCCGCTCCGAAGCGCCGTGGCCTGACGTCGCCCGCCCAGCATTGACCAGCGGTGCGGGCGAATCCACCGAACGGGTGGCAATTCCCCCGATGGTGGCGATCGGGTCAATTGCGAGTTGACCGCAATCCGTCATTCCGGCAAGAGGAAAGAAATGGTGGGCGGATTGTCGCACTGGCACACTGGGGACCCATGTCTGAAGGTGTCCCGCCCGAGCCCACTCCCGCCGAGGAACTGCGGACGACCGAGGTCGATCTCGGCGGCCTGGTGAACGTCCTCGCCACCCACCTCTACTCCACCCCCCTGGTGGCCCTGCGCGAACTGGTCCAGAACGCGCACGACTCGCACACCCGCCGGCTCCTGGAGGACCCGGAGGGCGAGCACCGCCCGCTGATCCGGGTGCGCGCCGACGCCGCCCGGCGCACCGTCGCGATCGAGGACACCGGAGCCGGACTCACCGAGCCGGAGATCCACTCCTACCTCGCCACCGTCGGCACCGGCTACACCCGCATGCTGCGCGAACTGACCGGCAACCAGGAGCTGATCGGCGCCTTCGGACTGGGCTTCCTGTCCGCCTTCTCGATCGCCGACGAGGTCACCGTCACCACCACCTCGCACCGCGAGCCGACGCTCGGCCACCGCTACCGCAGCCGCGGCGGCGAGCAGTACCGGGTCGAGCCGGTGGCCGCCGGGCCGCGCCCGGGCACCGTGGTCGAGCTGGCGCTCAAGGCCGAGCACGCCCAGCTCGCCGACGAGGACGCCCTGCGCGAAATCCTCGGCCGCTACTGCGTGTTGCTCCCGATCCCGGTCTACGTCGGTGCGGACGAGCAGCCGGTCAACTCCGTCGAGGTGCCCTGGCGCCAGGCGGTGGCGGGCGACCAGTACGCCGCCCGGATGCGCTTCGCCGGCGCCTTCGGCCGCCGCTTCGAGCCGCTCACCGCCTTCCCGGTCCACCCGGTCGACGGCGCGACCGACGCGGTCGGCCTGCTCTGGGTCCAGGACGGCGGCACCTACGGCAGCAGCGACAACCGCGACCTCGCCGTCTACCTGCGCGGCATGCTGCTCGCCGAGGACGCCCGCGAACTGCTGCCCGGCTGGGCCGGGTTCATCGGCGGCGTGGTCGAGTCCAGTCGGCTCACCCCCACCGCCAGCCGCGAGGACCTCCAGCGCGACGAGCACTACCGCGCGCTGCAGAAGGCCCTCACCGACGCCATCGTGGACGGCCTCTACGAGACGGCCCGGCTGCGGCCCGCCGCCTGGCGCCGGATCCTCGCCCGGCACGGCCAGGACCTGCTCGGCGCCGCGCTCTGCGACGAGCGGCTGTTCACCCTGCTCGCCGACGACGTCCCGGTGCCCACTTCGCAGGGCGACCTCACCGCCGGGGCGCTGCGCGCGGCCGGCGGCGGAGCGGTGCACGTCGCGCTCGGCAGCGGCGGCGGCTTCGAGGAGATGCTGTACCGGGCGATGCGGGTGCCGATCGCGCGCGGCGACCGCTACGCCGTGCTGCCCTTCCTGCGCCGCTACGCCCAGCTGCGCGGCTGCCGACTGGTCGAGCTGGGCAGCGAGCAGGGCAACCGCGAGCTGTTCCGCGACCCGGAGCGGCCGCTGCCCGAGGGGGAGGCGGCCTGGCTGGCCGGCGCCCTCGCCGACCCGGGCGAGCAGCTCGTCCCGGCCCGCTTCGACCCGCCGGGCCTGCCGCTGGTGCTGGTCCCGGACCGCGAGGCCGAGCTGAAGGCCCGGATCGAGGACGACCAGGCGGACGCCCGGATCCCGTCCGCCGCACTGCGGCTGGCCCGCGCCTTCACCGCCCGTACCGACGGCGAGGTCAGGGCCCGGCTCTACCTCAACCTGGCCTGCCCGGCGGTTCAGGACCTGCTCGCCGCCTACCGCACCGGGCACACCGGCAGCGCCACCGCGGCCGGTCTGCTCCGCTCGCTCAAGGTGATCATGGCCGCGGCCTCGTCCGGTCCCGCCGAGGGCGACCTCACCGCCGCGCTGACCGGTGTCGGCACCGCGGTCTCCGCCCTGACCGCCGCCGTCCCGGCCGGCCTGCCGGACGTCCCGGACAGCCCCGGCGCGCTCTCGGAGGGAGCGTGACGGACGCATTGTCAGTGGTCCGCGGTAGACAACTCATCAGCACGACGCAGGGGGAACGAGCATGACCACCGACATCTGGTCCTGGGTGCGGGACACCCACCAGCAGCTGGCCGAGGCCGGCCACCACCGGCTGGCCGACGCCATCGTCGAGCTGCCCGAGCACGCCACCGAGGGCCGCAACGACCAGCTGGACGCGCTCTACCCGGAGGCGCTGGCCGCCGCGCGGTCGCTCGGCCTGCCCTGGGTCGAGGTCTACCTGCGGCACTGGCGGATGCAGAACCTGCTGAACAAGCGCCAGCAGGGCGAGGCGGTCATGCCCGAGGCGATCGACCTGCTGGACTTCGCCCACCGGGAGGAGACCGCCGGCTGCCCGCAGTCCGTCTGCGTGGTGCAGGACTTCGCGATCTGTCACGCCCGGGTCGACGGGCCCGGCTACGTGGCCGAGCGGCTCGACGTGGTCGGCGAGACGCTCGCCCGGATCGAGCCCGGCCGCGCGTGCTACGACTGCCTCTCCCGCGAGTACTCCGACGCCCTGGAGGACGACGGCCGGGCGGCCGAGGCGCTCGACCACCTGGACACCGCCGCCAACCGGATGCTGGCGGCCGGTCAGCGGATCTCGCTCCGCTTCCACCAGGCCCGGGCCGGCACCCTGCACCTGTTGGGCCGGTACGAGGAGGTGCTGGAGCTGCTGGACACCGCCGAGCGGGCCGAGCAGGCGCAGGGGCACCGGCTGGACGAGCGCGACCAGCGCTGGGGCGCCATGCTGCGGGCCCGCGCGCTCGCCGCGCTCGGCCGGACGGAGGAGGCGCTCGCCCTGCTCCCCGACCGTGCCGAGGCCGAGCTGCACGCCGACCTGCGGCCCGCCTGGACGCAGACGGTCGAGCTGCTGGTCGCGGCCGGCGCGTGGGAGAACGACGCCGAGCTGGGCGCCGTGCTGGCCGGCTGGGCCGGCTACCTGGACACCGCCGGGGCGCACCGCCCGTGCGTGGACCTGCTGCTGGCCGCGGGTCGGCTCGCCCTCGCCCGCGGCGCCCGCACGGTGGCGCTGACCCTCGCCGCGACGGGGGAGCGTAAGCTCACCCGGTTGCGTCGCACCGACGGCGTGTCGGAGGAGGTCGCGGCCCTGCGCGCGGCCGCCGAGGCACTGCCGGAGCCCGAGCTGCCCGTCCCGCCGGGCGAGCTGACGGCGTACCTGGCCGAGGTCGAGGTGCCCTTCGAGACCGGCGCCGACCTGCTCTCCGTCGCCCTGGACCGGTACCGGGGTGAGCAGGCCGGCGCCACCGGGCCGACGGTGCTCCTGGCCACCGTGCTGGGCGGCCTCGGCCACGCCCGGGCCGCGGCCGACCTGCTGTGGCAGCGGCTGGAGGCCGATCCGGCGGACCGCGAGCTGACCGGCACGCTCGGCGAGATGCTGATCGACGCCCGGGACGCCGACGGCGTGCGCCGCCTGGCCGACCGGCTGGCCGGCGCGGCGCCCGCCGACGCGCACTGGATGCGCGCCCGCTGGGCCGCCGCCGAGAGCCGCTGGGCCGAGGTGCTGGAGCAGTGCGAGGCGATCCTCGCGCTGGACGACGCGGTGCTCAACACCCGTCGCCTGGCCGCCCGCGCCGCCACCGAGCTGGGTGACCACGCCACCGCGCAGCGGTTCCACCAGGAGGTGCTGGAGCGCGCGCTGCCCGCCGGGGAGATACCGGAGGAGGAGGGGCACCGGGCGGTCCAGGAGCCCGACCTCTGGCACCTGATCACCGCGGCCAGCGCCAACCGGGACTGGGCCGTGGTCCGCTCCACCGGCGCGCTGCTGGGCATCGAGTTCGACGAGCCGGACGGCCCGGTGGACGAGGAGTGGCAGCTGGTCACCGTCCGGGCCACCCGCACCAACGGCTCGACCGCGGACCTGCCCGCCGTCCGGACCGGACCGGCCACCGCACGCATCCTGCCGGTGCTCGGCGAGGACCTGACGCTCAACCACGGTGACGTGGTGGTCTTCGCCCCGGCGCTGCTGGAGCGCCCGCCGGCCGAGGACGCTCCCGAGGAGGAGCGGCGCCGCTGGCGCCCGGCGTTCGAACTGCTCACCCTGCTCGACCCGGCGGGGTACACCACCTACTGGATCGACGGCGGCTGGCCCGGCGACGAACCGTGGGGCACCCTGCGCGAGCGGCTGCAGGAGGCCGGCTACGCGGTCTGGGCGTACAGCGGGGAGCAGTACCGGATCACCGACCCGGCGGACGACGACGGGACGCTGCCCGGGATCTACGCGGCGGTCGGGGTGCCGCCGACCGCCTCGGCCGCCGAGGCCGACGCGCTGCTGCACCGGCTGACCGGCGACTGGCCGCACCCGCTCGCCTGGCCGGCGCTGGCCGAGGCGGCCGGCGTGGACGTCGCCCGGCACGAGGAGATCGTGGAGCGCTACGGCCTCTGACGGCCGCCGACGATCACCGGCGGCTGCGAACCGGCGGCTGCCGACCGCACCGGCCCCGGTCGGCGCCCGCCCCGGTCGGTACCGGCGCGTGCCGGCCGGGGCCGGGGTCGAGGCGCCCCGGCCGGGAACCTTTCGGGCCGGGGGCGAGTCTTTGTCAATGCTTTACCTTTTCATTGCCAAGACTCGACCTCCCGGAGTGCCCGCACCGTGACCAGCCTCGCCCTCGGCCCGTCCTGGCTCGATCCGACCACCCTGATCTCCACCTTCGGTCTGCTCGGCATCCTGGCCATCGTGTTCGCCGAGTCCGGCCTGCTGATCGGCTTCTTCCTGCCCGGCGACTCGCTGCTGTTCACCACCGGTCTGCTGGTGGCCGGCGGCAGCTACCTGCACCAGCCGCTCTGGCTGGTCTGCGCGCTGATCGTGGCCGCGGCGGTGGCGGGCGACCAGGTCGGCTACCTCTTCGGCCGCAAGGTCGGGCCGAGCCTGTTCCGCCGGCCCGACTCCCGGGTCTTCAAGCAGGAGAACGTCGAGAAGGCCGCCGCCTTCTTCGAACGGCACGGGCCCAAGGCGATCGTGCTGGCCCGCTTCGTGCCGATCGTGCGCACCTTCACGCCGATCGTCGCCGGGGTGAGCAGGATGAACTACCGCGGCTTCGTGCTGTTCAACCTGGTCGGCGGCGTGCTGTGGGGCGGCGGGGTCACGGTGCTCGGCTACTTCCTGGGGCGGATCCCGTTCGTCCGGGACAACATCGAGGCGATCCTGGTCGGCATCGTGCTGGTGTCGGCGGTCCCGGTGGTGGTCGAACTGCTGCGGGCCCGCCGGTCCGGCGGGGACCGCACCGTCCGCCACCCCGCCGGGTAGGCGCCCGCCGCCCAGGCCGCGGGACGTCACGTACATGTGCGTCCGGCTGTTCGATCAGGCAAGGTGTAACCCGAGATCGAGCGGTGGCCGGCGGCCACCAGGGGCGGCAAGGAGCGGAAGTGCCTAAGCGGGGCCGACCGGGTGCGGGCAAGCGGGCGAGGGGAGGCCGGGCGGTCCGCCGGACACCGCAGACACCCCCGACGCCGGTGCACCCCGCCGAGGCCCCGCCCACCGAGGGCCTGCTCGGCCACCCCGCCCCGCCCGTCGAGCCCACGGTCGTCATCCCGCTCGCCCCGCCCGTCCCGGAGACCAGGGGCCTGCTGGCGCCCGAGCCCGAGCCGCCGGCCGAGTCCGAGCCGCTGCCCGAGCCCGGGCCGCACCCCGAGCTCGCCGTCCAGGCCCGCCCCCGGCCCGCCCGCCCGGCCCGCCGCCGCTCGACCGCCGAGGACACCCTGACCCCGGAGGAGTGGCGGGCGGCCGGCTACACCCCGCCGACCGGCATCCCGATCACCGACCTGACCGCCGGCGCCCCCGGCGAGGCGCCCTGGCCGGACCGGATGCGCACGCTGCTGCGCACCCCGATGTCCGAGCGCCCGGCCTTCGAGCGGACCGCCCGCGAGCTGCACCCCTCCGCCGGCACCGCCCGCAACGTCCCCCGCATCCTCGACCTGACCCTGCGCATCGGCGAGCTGCTGCTGGCCAGCGGCGAGGCCGCCGAGGACGTCGAGGCGGCGATGCTCGGCATCGCGCACGCCTACCGGCTGGACCGCTGCGAGCCGCAGGTGACCTTCACCCTGATCGGCATCTCGCACCAGCCCTCGCTGGTCGAGCCGCCGGTCACCGCCGACCGCGTGGTGCGCCGCCGCACCTCCGACTACACCCGGCTGAACGCGGTGTACGAGCTGGTCGCGGACATCACCGCGGAGAAGGTGACGGTCAACGACGCCTACCGCCGGCTCGCCCTGATCCGCCGCAACCGGCACCCGTACCCGGCCTGGGTGCTCGCGCTGACCACCGGTCTGCTGGCCGGCGCGGCGACCTTCCTGGTCGGCGGCCGGATCGACGACAAGGCCTGGCTGGTCTTCGCCAGCGCCTTCATCGCGGCCGTCCTCGGCGACCGGCTGGCCTCCGCGCTGGCCCGGCGCCGGCTGCCCGAGTTCTACCAGTTCGTGGCGGCGGCGATGCCGGCCGCCGCGTCCGGGATCATCCTGTCCTTCAACGACTGGGGCCTGCGCGGCTCGGTCGTGATCACCGGCGGCCTGTTCGCCCTGCTGCCCGGGCGCGCCCTGGTGGCCGCCGTCCAGGACGGGCTGACCGGCTTCTACATCACCGCCGCGGCCCGGCTGCTGGAGGTGATCTACCTGGTCGCGGGCATCGTGATAGGCGTCATGGTGATCCTCTACCTGGGCGTCGGCTTCGAGGCGAAGCTGCGGCCGGACGAGAGCCTGGTGGGGATCAGCACCCCGCCGGTCCAGCTGCTCGCCGCGATGCTGCTGACCCTGGCCTTCGCGACCCTGCTGCAGACCGACCGCCGCTCGCTCGCCCTGGTCACGGCCAACAGCGGCATCGGCTGGGCCAGCTACGGCGCGCTGGTCTACAACGCGGGCGTCAACCCGATCGCGGCGACCGGGGTGGCGGCCGGCCTGGTCGGCCTCTTCGGCCAGCTGATGGCGCGCTACCGCAACGACTCGGCGCTGCCGTACGTGACCGCCGCGATCGGCCCGCTGATGCCGGGTTCGGCGCTCTACCTCGGGATGCTCGCCTTCGCCCAGGGGCACTCCAGCGCCGGCCTGGTGTCGGTGTTCCGGGCGGCGGCGATCGCGATGGCGCTGGCGGTCGGGGTGAACCTCGGCGGGGAGATCGCCCGGCTGTTCCTCAAACTGCCGGTCGGCGCCGAGCTCCCCTCGCTGTACCCGGCGATGCCGCGCCGGGCGGCCAAGCGCACCCGAGGGTTCTGACCGCGCGTTGACCCGTGTTGGCGGCCCGTTGGGCCCCGGGCCACGTGACGGCAGGCAGGACGCAGGACCAGGAACGAAGGTAAGACGCATGACCACACTGCTGGACGGCTACCGCGAGCACATCGTCAACGCCCACAAGCAACCGCTGTTCCTGCTGCTGGTCGGCTTCATCACGTCCTTCGTCTGCATCCGGTTCAGCGTCCGGATGATCCGCGCCCAGGTGCGCTGGTGGCCCGGCAACGTGACCCCCGGCGGCCTGCACATCCACCACATGGTGTTCGGTCTGGGCTTCCTGCTGCTCGGCGGCATCGGGGTGTTCGCCACCTACGGCGGGCAGCCGTGGATGAACCTGTTCGGGCTGGCCTTCGGCATCGGCTGCGGCCTGGTGCTGGACGAGTTCGCGCTGATCCTGCACCTGGACGACGTGTACTGGGGCGAGCAGGGCCGCAAGTCGGTGGACGCGGTGATCTTCGGGATCCTGTTCACCGCACTGCTCCTGATCGGGTACGTGCCGTTCGCCGCGCTGCCCGGCGAGAACACCCGCTGGGGTCTGATCACGGTCATCTCGGTGAACGCGCTGGCCTCGGTGATCACCCTGCTCAAGGGCAAGGTGTGGACCGGGCTGCTCGGGATCATGGTCCCCGGTCTGTCCTGGATCGGCGCGATCCGGCTGGCCCGGCCGAGCAGCCCCTGGGCCCGCTGGCGGTACACCACGCGCCCCCGGCGCCGGGCGCGCGCACTGCGGCGCGAGCGCCTGCTGCACCGGCGTGCGGACCGGGCCCGCACCTGGCTCTTCGACCTGATCGCCGGTGCCCCCGACAAGGTGCCCGTCAACCACCCCGCCGCCCACCGGGTCGCCGAGCGGATGTCCGCCCGGGCGACCGCCCACCTCGACGCGCACGCCGCCCGGGCGCTGGCCCGCCGTCAGGCCCGGCTGGCCGACCGCCGTTCGGCGGCCGCCGCCGGGGCGACGGCCAGGCCCCCGGCCGCGGAGGGCCCGGTGTTCGGGGCCGCGGCCGGACCGGGCCGCTCCCACCGGGCCCAGCAGCGCCGCCGTACCGTCCGGGCGGGGCGCAGCCGGACCTACGCCGTCGGCCCGACCGGGCTGGAGCGCCGGCCCGAGCGCCACCCCAGGCTGCGGACGCACACCCACCGGATCCACCGGTAGTCCGTAGGCCCGCTGCGTCCCACCGGAGTTGAGTCCTAGTCGGATCATCCGATGGTCACCCGACCGGCGGAGCGCTTTCCGGTTGTGTGGGCCTCCGGAATTGAGACCATGGGCGTCATGTGACCGTTCTGTCACGTGATGGGATGATCCGCCGGATTCCCCGCCTGGCCACCGCTCGCCCGGGTGCGCCGCGCGCCGTCCGCCGCCGTCCCCTCCGGACCCGTGAGAAGGGATGCCGCATGGCGCGCCGGCTCCTGCCGACCCTCCTGCTGTCGCTCACCGCCCTGCTCGGGCTGCTTCCCGCCGCCCAGGCCGCCTCGGCGGTCGGCGAACCGGTGGCCGGCCGGGCCGGGGGCGAGGAACCGTACCCGAGCACCGAGGAGATCGACCGCGCCCGGGCCGAGGCCGAGCGGAAGGCCTCCTCGGCCGTCGCCCTGGAGGCCGCGCTCACCGCCGCCCGGACCGAGCTCGACCGGGCCGGGCGCGGCGCCGAACAGGCCGTCGAGGCCTACAACGGTGCCCAGCTCGCCCTCACCCGGGCCCGCGCCGAGGAGAGCGCAGCCGTGCGGCACGCCGCCGCCGCCGAGGCCGAGCGGTCGGCCGCCGCCGAGGACGCGGCCCGGCTCGCCGCCGAGACGTACCGCCAGGGCGCGGGCGCCGAACTGTCCGCGCTCAACGCGCTGCTCGGTGCCCACGGCCCGCGCGAGGCGGGCGACCGCGCCGTCGCGATCGGCCAGGTCAGCGGGCGCACCCGGCAGATCCTGGACGCCGCCACCTCCACGGCCGCCGCCGCCCGGAGCGCCTCCGCCGCCGCCCGCACCGCCACCGGGGCCGCCGAGCGGGCCGCCGCCGAGGTCGGCGCGGCCAGGGCGCGGGCCGAGCAGCGACTGGCCGCCCAGCAGGGCGAGGTGGCCGCCGCCACCCGGCACCGGGAGCAGCTGCTCACCGAGCTGGCCGCCGCCCGGAACACCACCGTCGAGCTGGAGCGCAAGCGCCGCGAGGCCCTGGAGGCGATCGCCGCCCAGGAGGCCGAGGCCGCCGCCCGCGCCGCCGCCGAGCGGGCCGCCCGGGAGGCCGAGGCCGCCGAAGCCGCGGCGGCCGCCGCCAGGGCCTCCGCCGCACCGCCCGCCGTGCCGGCCGCGGTGCGCCCGTGGTCCGCCGAGGGCGCGGCCGCCGCGGTGGCCTTCGCCAAGTCCAAGATCGGCCTGCCCTACGTCTGGGGCGGCGAGGGCCCGGCCGGCTACGACTGCTCGGGGCTGACCATGATGGCCTGGCGCGAGGGCGGCCGACAGCTCAACCACTTCGCCGCCGACCAGTACGCCCAGAGCTCCCGGATCGGCTACCGCGAGCTGCGCCCCGGGGACCTGGTGTTCTGGACGGACACCGGTCGCGCCGCCGACATCTACCACGTCGGGCTCTACATCGGCGACGACCAGATGATCGAGGCCCCGCGCGCGGGCATGCCGATCAAGCAGGCCAGCCTCTGGATCATGGGCACCCCGGACTTCTACGCCCGGCCGTGAGCCCCGGGCCCCCACCCCGGTTCATCGTCCGGGCCCGGCTACCGCTCGGACCGGGCCTCGGCCAGGCTGGAGCGTCCGGAGCCAGCCGGCCAGGACCGGCAGCCCGGTGGCGATCCGGACGCCGCGCCCCACCACTCCTGGTTCCGGCGCGCCCTGTCGTCCTGCTCCGCGAGCAGCTCCGCGACTCCCATGTCGTTCCCCCGTCGTCCATCGGATCCGTCCGCAGGCCACCGGTCGAGCCGGGCGCCGAACTCCCCGTGGCGGGTGCGTGGGCCGGTTCCGGCCCGCGCGCTCCTCCGGCCTGCGGAGGCGGTTGCCGTCCACGAGGGCGGCGGTACGGGCACCCCCGGGCCGATGTCGGTGGTCGGCGGTAGCGTGGCCGCCCGGACCGTTCTGAGGAGGCGTCATGCTGCTGCGCGATGTTCGTGAGGGGGACGTCGGGGCGTACGTGCGGATGCGCTGCGACCCGGTGATGATGGCCGAGTTGGGCGGGCCGCTGCCCCGGGAGCGGGTGGAGGCCCGGCTGCGCAAGGACGTGGTCGAGGTGGCGGCGGACCGCTGCTGGGTCAAGGTGATCGTCCCGGACGGCACCGAGGACGGCGAGGTCGCGGGCACGGTCACCCTCTGGTCGGACGAGGAGGACGGCCGGACGGTCTCCGAGATCGGCTGGATGGTGCTGCCCGAGTACCAGGGCCGCGGGCTCGCCAAGGCGGCCGTCCGCCGGGTGCTGGACGCCGCCGCCGCGGACGGCCGCTGGGGCGAGGTGCACGCCAACCCGGGGGTCGGCAACGGCCCGTCCAACGGGATCTGCCGGGCGCTCGGCTTCCGGCTGGTCGGCGAGCGGAGCCTGGGCTTCGCGGGCCGTGTCCTGCGTACCAACCACTGGGTGGTGGTGCCGGGGGAGCACGTCGGGTCGGGCACGGAATAAATCGGGTGCCCCGGCCGGGGCACCGCCGTACCGTGGCCCCATGGGCAACAGCAACGATCACACGGCCGTCGACACCGTGAACGGGCTCCTGGTGCGGGCGATTTCCGAGGACGAGGTGGCGGCCTGGGACCGCGCGCTGACCCTCGGCTTCATGCGCCCGCACGTGAGCAGCGCGGCGGACGTGCGCCGTCGGCAGTGGGAGCCGGGCCGGCTGCTGGCCGGCTTCGACGGCGACCGCCAGATCGCCACCTTCCGCAGCTACGACGCGGAGCTGACCGTCCCCGGCGGGGCCGTCATCACGGCCGACGCCGTCACCCACGTCACGGTCAGCGCCACCCACCGCCGCCGCGGCCTGCTCAGCACGATGATGCGCCGGGACCTGGCGGCCGCCGCCGCGCGCGGGACGTCGGTCGCCATCCTGATCGCCGCCGAGTACAACATCTACGGCCGCTTCGGCTTCGGCCCGGCCACCCGGAACGCCGGCTGGCGCGTCGACCTGCGCCGCACCCGGGGCCTGCGCGAGGGCCTGCCGGGCGTCCCCGGCGGCCGGATCGACTTCGTGACCATGGCGGAGCTGCGCGAGCTCGGGCCCGGCCTGCACGAGCGCTGGCGGCGCACCCAGCCGGGCGCGATCGACCGCAGTGAGCTGTGGTGGCAGCGCACCAGCGGTGAGGTCCAGGTGCCGGGCTTCGACTTCAAGGAGCCGTTCGCGGCCGTCCACCGGGACGCCGACGGGGTGGTCACCGGTCTGGTGGTCTACCGGATCGACGACAAGTGGGACGGCGCCTACCCCGACTGCACGCTCACCGTCGAGGAGTTCACCGCCCTCGACCTGCCGACCACGGTCGAGCTCTGGCGCTTCCTGCTGTCCGTCGACTGGGTGGCCAGGATCGCGGTGGGCAACGCCTCCCCGGACGACCCGCTGCCGCTGCTGCTCCAGGACCGGCGCGCGGCCACCCCGCACGAGGAGAACTCCGACTTCACCTGGCTCCGGGTGCTGGACGTCGAGGCCGCCTTCGGCGCGCGGACGTACGGCGCTCCCGGCCGGGTGGTGCTGGAGGTGGACGACAAGCTCGGCTTCGCGTCCGGCCGTTGGGCGCTGGAGGTCGCGCCGGACGGCACCGGCCGCTGCACCCGCAGCACGGACGACGCCGACCTCGCCCTCGGCGCCTCGGAGTTGGGCTCGCTCTACCTCGGCGCGGAGACGGTCCCGAGGCTGGCCGCGGCCGCGCTGGTCACCGAACTGCGCCCGGGTGCGGCGGCCGCCGCGGACCTGCTGCTGCGCACCCCGCTGCAGGCCTGGAACCCGGACGGGTTCTGAGCCGACCGGATCCGCACGGACGACCCGGCGCGGGCCGGCCCCACCTCGGGGCCGGCCCGCGCCGGGTCGGAGCGCGTTCCGCCGGGCGCCGCTTCTACCGCTTCCGCTACTTCACCGCGGTCTTGCCGATGGTCGGCAGGATGAAGTCCTGGATGAGGCCCTTGGCGTCGCGGACGATCGGCCGGAACACCCGGTACCGCGAGAGGTTGATCACCCGGGCCGCCATGGGGGTGGACCGGTGGACGAATTCCCGGGTCCGCTCGGTGTCCTCGGTCCGGTCGAAGACCCAGTAGAGGACCACGATCATGAGGTACAGCCAGAGCACGTCGGGCAGGAGCTCGACCAGTTCGGCGTCCAGCTTGGGCGCCAGCTCCGAACCCTGCAGGACCTCGCGGAACAGTTCGACCGCCGTCGCCCGGGCCGGGTGGGACTCGTTGGAGAACGGGCTCAGCGAGCTGGTCGGGTCGGCGGCGGTGCGGAAGAACTGGGCGGCGAACTCGTGGTACGGGGCGGCCGTGTCGAGCCAGGAGGTCAGCGCCATTTCCAGTCGCTCGGCGAAATCCCGCGTACCGGCCATGCGGCTCCTGGCGTCCGCCGCATGGTCGTACGTCATCCGGTCGTAGAACCCTTGGATCAAGAATTCCTTCGCCGAGAAGTAGTAGTAGGCGTTTCCGACCGAGACGCCCGCCTCGGTGGCGATCGCGCGCATGGTGGTCTTCTCGTAGCCCCGCTCCTGGAACAGCCGCATGGCCGTCTCCAGGATCAGGGCCCGGGTCGCCTCACTCTTGTCGGTCTTCGGCTGCGCCCGGCCGCCGGGCAGGGGCCCGCCCTCCGCTCCGGGCGCAGCCGAATCCTCGGCCGTGCCGTTCTCGTCGTCCGTGCGGTTCGTCGCTGCCAGGTCGTCCACGGGAACGAGCCTAGCCGGAGACGAGGTTCCAGCCGGTGTCGGTGTTCGTGGCACCGGATGTCCCCTCCACACCCGGTGCCACGCACACCACCCCCCGTGATTCGAACGCGTTCAAAACATTGGCAGAACTGTAGGCGCTTCGGTTGAACATGTTCAACTCCATCTCTGTGGGAGGCTGGTCGGATGATCAGTTCAGGGCAGACCGTCATTCGGCGCGGTGGCGCGCAGGACGCGGATTCCGTGGCCGAGTTGCACGCGCACAGCTGGCGCACCGCCTACCGGGGGATCGTCCCGGAGGAGGGGCTCGGTGACGGGATGGCCGACCAGCGGCGCGACCTGTGGAGGCTGCGCCTGGACGCGGACTACGGCGAGCCGGAGAACACGCCCGAGCTGCTGGTCGCCGAACGGAACGGGGAGGCGGACGGCTTCGTTTACCTCGTCCCGCAGCCGGACGGACGGGTGCTCATCGACAACCTGCACGTGCGCCCCGGTCTGACCGGTGGCGGCATCGGCCGCGCGCTGCTGGCCGCGGCCCGTGCCTTCGTCGCCGAGCGGCACCCCGGGGCCGAGCTGTTCCTGGAGGTGCTGCGCGACAACACCCGGGCGATCGCCTTCTACGAACGCGAGGGCGCCGTGCGGGTCCGGGCGCAGGAGGGCGTGTTCCCGGGCGGGTTCGTGCTGCCCGAGTACGTGTACGCCTGGCCGGGCCGGTCGACGTCGTAGGTCGGTTGGGGGTCGGTCGGAGGGAGTTCCGGTCGGATCCGGGCCGGACGGACGTGGACGGGTCGGATGTGGATCGGCCAGGTCGGCTACGGGCCGGCCGGACGGGCCGGACGTCGGGTCAGCCGAAGTCGTAGACGGTCACCGGCACGCCGCGCGCCGTGAGCCGGGCGGTGACCAGCGGCTCGACCTTCTCCCAGCGCCCGCCCGCCAGCCCGCAGCCGATCCGCGGCATGTGGACGGACGCGCCGAGTTCGAGCGCGCGGTCGCCCAGCGCAGCCAGCCCGGCGTCGATCGCCTCGTACCGCACCGGCACCCCGGTGGAGCGCCCGGTCCGGATGCCGCGCTGGCCGACCAGGTTGGCCACCCAGACGTACGGCGCGACCCGCACCACTTGCAGGGCGCCGAGGCCGAAGTCGTTCTTCGCCCGCTCCCGGTGCCAGCGTCGGAACGCGGCCTCGGGCTCGGGCCAGCGTCTGGAGATCGCGAGCACGAAGCCCTTGCCCCAGCCGCCCAGGTCGTTGCAGATGTGCGCGATCACCTTCACGCCCTTGCCGAGGGGCGCGGTGGCATCGCCTCGGACGTAGGTGATTTCCGCCATGACTCGAAGTTAGACGGAGGCACTGACAATCCGCTCGGCATTTTCCGCCGGGCCCGTTCCCGTCCCGGCACCCGACCCCCTCGCGGTACCCGACCCCGTCCCGGCACCCGACCCTGACGCGGACTCAGGTGCCGACGGCCCGGCTGCCCGCAGGTGCCGCTGCCCGGCCAGCGCGATCAGCAGCGCGAGGGCGGCGGCCGAGGCCGGCAGCGCGTAGCCGGTGCCGGGGGCGGCGTGCTCGGCGACCGTCCCGGCGAGGGCCGCACCGGCCGAGATCCCGACCACGATGCCGGACACCGCCATCGCCATGCCCTCGTTGAACTGCCGCTGCGGCAGCAGCTCCTGGACCAGCGTCATCCCGGTCACCATGGTCGGCGCGGTGGCCGTTCCCGCGGTGAACAGCAGCACCCCGAGCAGCCCGAGCCCGGCTCCGCCCAGCCCGGCGGCGAGCGGCAGCAGCAGTACCCCGGCCATCGCCGCCGCCCCGGTCAGGAAGCGCACCCCCGGAGTCCGGCGCGGGGTCAGCAGCCCGAACAGCAGCCCCGCCACGCAGGATCCGGCCGCGAACAGGGCCAGCAGCGGGCCGGCCACCGCCTTGTGCCCGAGCGCGTCGGCGTAGGCCACGGTGGTGATCTCGGTCGCGCCGAAGACCATGCCGGACGCCAGGAAGGTCAGCACCAGCACCCGCAGCCCGGGCACCCGCAGCGGGGAGCCGTGCGGCGCAGGAGCGCCGGCCGGCCCACGCTCCTGCGCCGGCCCGTGCCCTTGAGCCGATCCACGTCCCTGAGCCGATCCGGGCCCCGGCGCCGCGACGGCGGGCAGCGGCGGTTCGGTGCGCCGCTGGGCGGCGAACAGCAGGGCGCCGGTGGTGCCCAGCGTGCCGGCGGTGATCAGTCCGGCCTCCGGGGCGACCGTCGTGCAGAGCAGCATCGCGAGCACCGGCCCGGCCATGAAGCAGAGTTCGTCCAGCGCCTGCTCGAAGGAGTTGGCGAGGTGCCGGGCGGCCGGGTCGTCCCGGTACAGGTGCGCCCAGCGGGACCGGGCCATGCCGCCGAGGTTGGGGGCGGCGGCGCAGGCCGCGGAGCAGAGGTAGAGCGTCCAGTCCGGCGCGCCGAACCGGACGCAGAGCAGCAGGCCGGCCAGCGGGACGGCGTTGTACAGCGCGGCCGGCACCGTCACCCGGGCCTGTCCGTACCGGTCCACCAGCCGGCCGATCAGCGGCATCCCGATCGCCCCGGTGACCAGCCCCGCCGCCGAGACCGTCCCGGCCAGGCCGTACGAGCCGCGCCGCTCCGAGAGCAGCACCACCAGCGACACGCCGGTCATCGACAGCGCGGCCCGCCCGAGCAGCCCGGCCAGGGTGAAGGCGGCGGCGCCGGGGGCCGTGAACAGCCGCCGGTAGGAGGTGAGGAAGGCGCGCGGGGGCACTCGGGCTCCTGAACAGGAAGAAGGGGGATGCCCACAGCCTCGCCGCGCCGGCGGGCCGCCGTCCAACACCTGTTCCGGAACACTGACAACAGGCTGTTGTTAATCTGCCGCCCATGCCCCGTGACCTGCACCCCCGCCTGCTCCGCGGCTTCGTCGCGACCGCCGAGACCCTGCACTTCGGCCGGGCCGCCGAGCGGCTGCACATCGCCCAGCAGGCACTCAGCCGGGACGTCCGGGCCCTGGAGGGACTGCTCGGCGCCGCGCTGTTCACCCGCACCACCCGCAGCGTCGACCTCACCCCGGTCGGACAGCAGCTGTTGCCCAAGGCCCGCCGACTCCTCGCCCTGCAGGACGAGATCCTCGCCGAGGCCGGCGCCGGAGCCGCCGCCCGGCCACTGCTGCTCGACCTCAACAGCGACGTCACCGGCCCGGACCTGACCGCCGGCCGGGTGCTCGAACGGGCCCGCGCCGCCTGGCCCGAGGGCGACCTGCTGGCCCGCTTCCACGGCGGTCTGGCCGCGGCCGCCGCCGAACTGCTGGCCCACCGGCTGGACGCCTCGTTCGGCCGCTTCGCCGGGCTGCCCGCCCCGGTGCGCGGCCAACTCGTCCAGCTGCCGGTGCGGTTGGAGCGGATCTCGGTGATGATGGCGAACACCCACCCACTGGCGGGCCGGTCGGCGCTGCGTCCGGCCGACCTGGCCGGGCACCCCGTCGACATCTGCGCGGGCAACCCGGCCACCACCGAGTGGGCCGACCTCGGCACCCGGCTGCTGCGCGAGCACGGGCTGACGGCGGCGGACCCGTACGTTCCGCCGGTGGGTGTGGACGAGACCGCCCGCTACCTCGCCCGGCACGGCGATCCGATGCTGACCACGGTCGGCGGGTCGAGGATCCCGGGGACGGTGAACGTGCCGCTGGTGGATCCGGTGCCGCTGAGCCTGGTCAGCCTGGTGCACCGGCCCGGCGAGCGCCATCCGGGGCTCGGCGCGCTGGCCGCTGCCGCGGGCGCACTGGGCGCGGTCGAGGGCTGGCTGCGCCGCCCGCCCGGCAGCTGGCTGCCGGACGCGGACGCGGCGCTGCTTCCGGCCGGTAGCGGACGCGGCGCTGCTTCCGGCCGGTAGCGGACACGGCGCTGCTCCCGGCCGGGTGGCGGACGCGGCGCCGGCCCCGGCCGGGCGGCGGAGGCGCGTGGGTGGAGCGCGAGGTCACGAACGGCTCCGGGCCGTGCACGAAGCCGCCCCTGCCCTCGGGGGAGAGGGGCAGGGGCGACGGCTCGTGGCGGTGGCGCGGTCGGACCGACCCGGTCAGGCCGCCTTGACGGCGGAGATGTCGAAGCTGAGCTTGACCTTCTCGCCGATCAGCACGCCGCCGGTCTCCAGGGCCGCGTTGTAGGTCAGGCCGAAGTCGGTGCGGTCGACGACCGTCTTGCCCTCGAAGCCGACCCGCTCGGCGCCGTAGGCGTCGGTGGCGCTGCCGGTGAACTCCAGGTCCAGGACCACCGGGCGGGTGGTGTCCTTGATGGTGAGCTCGCCGGTCATCCGGTAGGTGTCGGCGTCGAGCTGCTCGGTGGAGGTGCTGCGGAAGCGGATCTCCGGGAAGGTGTCGGCGGCGAAGAAGTCGCCGGTGCGCAGGTGCTCGTCGCGCTGGGCCTGGTTGGTGTCGATGCTGGCGACCTTGATCACCAGGTCGGCCGAGGAGTTGTGCGGCGTGGCGCCGTCCAGGTGCAGCTTGCCGTCGTACTCGGTGAAGCGGCCCTTGACGTTGGTGACCATCGCGTGGCGGACCGAGAAGCCGATCTCGCTGTGCGTCGTGTCGATCGCCCAGTCGCCGGTCAGGTGCGACAGGTCCGGGCCGGCCGGGGCCTGGACGGCGACGGCGGTCGCGGTGGTGGCGGTGGTCTTGGTGCGGTTGAACAGGCCCATGGCTCCTCCTCGGGTTCGAAGCCATTTGTTTAGGCTTCAACTTCTTGGGCTCCACCGTACGCCCCTGTCGTTCAAATTTCAACCACAAGTTCCGGGCACTTCCTACTGATCTGCCCGATTCGCCCGATCGGACCGGAAACCCGGCCCGACGGCCGCTGTCGGTCCTCCCGACTAGGCTTCGAAGGACGGTTCCCCACCCGCCCGGAAGGCCCCCGATGTTCGTCCTGCACGCGCTCTGGCGGACGGACGGGCAGCTGGCGCTCTGGGCCGAGGACGCCCGGGCCCACCCTGGCGCCGCCGAACCGCACCCCGACCGGCCCGCCCCGCGCGCACACCCCTACGCCTGTCCGGCCGCCGGGCTGGCCGCCGTCCTCGGCGGCATCGGCCCGGGCCTCGGCTGGCTCGCCGGGCAGGCCCCCGAGCGCTGGGCCACCCTGCTGCTGCCCACCGTCGGCGCCGTCCCCGCGCCCTCCCCCGATCTGCCGGTCACCCCGCCGCGCGGCGGTGCGGTGCTCACCCCCTGGCGGGTGCCGGCCCTGCTCTTCGACGCAGGGGCCGCCGCCCAGCTGCTCGGCGAGGTCTTCGACCCGCACTGGGCCGTCACCAGCGCCGACCTGCCCGGCACCGGCCGGGTCGAGGTCGTCCACGGCCCCTCGCTGCGCTGGCTCACCGGGGTGCACGACCTCGCCTGGCGGACGGTCGGCCGGGGCCGGGTGCTGCCGCTGCCCGTGCCGGCCGACGGCCGCCCGCAGGCCCGCTGGCGGCCGGACCCGACCCCGGCCGGGCGCCGGGAGGCCGCCGCACTGGCGGCGGGCTGCCCGCCCGTCCTCCTCGGGGAGTGGCCGCACGGCGCCGGCACCGGGGAGGCGCTGCTGGCGGACGCGCTGGGCGCGCTGGTCGACGCCGAGGCCCGTGCCGCCCTGGCCGACACCGCCTTCCCCGAACCGGGGGAGGCCGTCGCCGAGCGCTGGCTGCACGCGCTCACCACCCCCGACGGACTCCTCGACGGCGCCCCGCCCGACGGATTCCCCGGTGGCGCCCCGCCCGACGAGCTCCCCGACGGTGCCCCGCCCGACGGTTTCGCCGAACTGTGCCGCCGGGTCGCCGCCTGGTACGCCACCGCAGAGCCCACCGACCCCGCACTGCGCCTCTGCTTCCGCCTGGTCGAGCCGCTCGGCCCCGACGCCGAGGACCCCGAGGGCCGCCCCTCCGACGACGCCTGGCAGCTGGAGTTCCTGCTCCAGGCCGTGGACGAGTCGTCCCTGCTGATCCGCGCCGCCGACCTGCACGAGGGCGGCGCCGCGCACGCCGCCCTCGCCCGCAAGGCCGCCGATCCGGCCGACGTCCTGGTCGCCGAACTCGCCCGCGCCGCCCACCGCTGGCCCGCCCTGGACGGGCTGCGCCACCGCGCCCGCCCGTCCGCCCTGCCGCTGGACCGGGCGGGAGCGCTCGACTTCCTGCGCACCGCCGCGCCGGCGCTCGCCGAGGGCGGTTTCGGGGTGCTGCTGCCCGCCTGGTGGCGCCGCCGCCCCCGGTTCGGCCTCGCCCTGCGCGCCACCACCCCGCCCGCCCCCGGCTCGCTCGCGGCCACCGGTCAGGTGGACCGGGACGCCGTGGTCGCCTTCCGCTGGCAGGCCGCGCTCGGCCCGGACGGCGCCCCGCTCACCGAGCAGGAACTCGCCGAACTGGCCGCCGCCAAGCAGGGTCTGGTCCGGGTGCGCGGCACCTGGCTGGAGGCCGACCCGGCGCAGATCGCCGCCGCGCTCGCCTTCCTCGCCGACCGCCGCGACGGCGTGTCGGCCGCCGCCGACCTGCTGCGGCTCGCCTTCGACCCGCAGGCCACCGTCGCCGGGCTGCCGGTCACGTCGGTCCACGCGGACGGCCCGCTCGGCGACCTGCTCGCCGGGCGCGCCGACGTCGCCCCCGCGCCGGTGCTGCCGCCGGACTTCCGGGCGGTGCTGCGCCCGTACCAGGAACGCGGGCTGGCCTGGCTGCGGACGATGTCCGGGCTGGGCCTGGGCGCCGTCCTGGCCGACGACATGGGCCTGGGCAAGACCGTCCAGACCCTCGCCCTGCTGGCCGTCGAGAAGGCCGAGCACCACCGGGCCGCCGAGCTCGCTGTGACGTCCGAGCCGGCGCAGGACGCCCCCGGCCCCACCCTGCTGGTCTGCCCGATGTCCCTGGTCGGCAACTGGCAGCGCGAGGCCGAGCGCTTCGCCCCCGCCCTGCGCCGGTACGTCCACCACGGCGCCGGCCGGCTGGGCGCCGACCGGCTCGCCGAAGCCGTACGGGGAGCGGACCTCGTCATCACCACCTACGGGCTGGTCCAGCGCGACCTCGCCGCCCTGCGGGCGATCCGCTGGCGCCGGGTGGTCGCCGACGAGGCCCAGCACATCAAGAACACCGGCACCGCGCAGTCCCGGGCGATCCGCGCGCTGCCCGTCACCCGCCACCGGATCGCGCTCACCGGCACCCCGGTCGAGAACCGGCTCGCCGAGCTGCACGCCGTCCTGGACTTCGCCAACCCCCGCCTGCTCGGCCCGGCCGAGCGCTTCAAGGAGCGCTACGCGATCCCGGTCGAGTTGCACCGCAGCCCCGAGCGCACCGCCGAACTCCGGCGCCGCACCGCCCCGTTCGTGCTGCGCCGGCTCAAGTCCGACCCGGTGGTGGCGGCCGAGCTGCCGGAGAAGCAGGAGATGACCGTCTGGTGCAACCTCACCGCCGAACAGGCCGGCCTCTACCAGGCCGTGGTCGCCGACCTGCTGCGCCGGGTCGAGGGCATCCGGGGCGTGGAGCGGCGCGGCACGGTGCTGGCCGCGATCGGCAAGCTCAAGCAGGTCTGCAACCACCCGGCCCAACTGCTGCACGACGGTTCCTCGTTGGGCGAGCGCTCGGGCAAGGTCGCCCGGCTGGCGGAGCTGCTGGAGGAGGCGCTGGCCGAGGGCGACCGGACACTGGTCTTCACCCAGTACGCCGAATTCGGCGCGATGCTCCGCCCGTACCTGGAGCGCCGGCTCGGCGAGGAGGTGCTCTACCTGCACGGCGGACTGCCCCGGGGGCGCCGCGAGGAACTGGTCGAGCGCTTCCAGTCCCCGGACGGGCCACGGGTGTTCCTGCTCTCGCTGCGGGCCGGCGGCACCGGTCTCAACCTGACCGCCGCCAATCAGGTGATCCATCTGGACCGTTGGTGGAACCCGGCGGTCGAGGAGCAGGCCACCGACCGCGCCTTCCGGATCGGCCAGCGCCGGGACGTCCAGGTCCGCCGGCTGGTCTGCGTCGGCACCGTCGAGGAGCGGATCGACGAACTCCTCGCCGCCAAGCGCTCGTTGGCGGAGACGGTGGTGGGGGAGGGGGAGCACTGGCTCACCGACCTGCCCGGCGAGGCGCTGCGCGAACTGGTCGCCCTCACCCGGGAGGACGCCGTGGCGGAGGAGGACGCGTGACCGAGCAGCCGCAGCCCGTGGTCAACGTCGCCGCCTACTGGCGCGGCGACTTCACCCTGCGCCCCGCCCCGCCCGAGGAGGAGCCGGACGAGCCCTCGCTGCGCCGCCTCGGCCGCTCCGGCATCACCGTCCACGGCCGCGACCTCGCCACCCTGCTCGCCCCCGCCTACGAGGCCTTCCGCGACTGAGCGCCGCGGCTACCGTGCGGTAACGTCCCGGGGATGACCGACACCCACGACACCCGGCCGGCCGACTTCGAGCGGCACCGGCGGACGGTCCTCGGCATCGCCTACCGGATGCTCGGCAGCGTCACCGACGCCGAGGAGCTGGTCGAGGACACCCGACGGCGCTGGAGCGGGCTCACCGACCCGGTCACCGACCCCGGTCGCTTCCTCGTCCGAACGGTCACCACTCTGGCCCTCGACCGGCTGGAGGCCGCCGCCGTCCGCCGCGAAGCGTACGTCGGCCCATGGCTGCCCGAGCCGCTGGTCACGGAGCTGTCGCCCACCGAGTCATGGCCCACCGAGCTGCCGCCCACCGGGCCGGACGTGACCGACGGCGCCGAGCGCACCCGAACCGCCTCGCTCGCCCTGCTGACGGTGCTGGAAAGCCTCTCCCCGGACGAGCGCGCGGTGTTCGTCCTCAAGGAGACCTGCGGCTTCTCCTACCGCGAGATCGCCGAGGCCCTGGGCCACACCGAGAGCGCCTGCCGCGAGGTCGGCAGCCTGGCCCGGGCGCAGGTCCGCGCCGCCCGGCCCCGCTCCGACGCCCCGCCCGAGCTGCGCCGCCGCGCCACCGACGAGTTCCTGATGGCCTGCGTCGGCGGCGACATCAGCCGGATGCTCGAACTGCTCGCCCCCGGGGTCACCGCCTGGATCGACGGCGGCGGAGTGGTCGGCGCCGCGCTGTGGCCGGTCACCGGCGCCGAGAGCGTGGCCCGCGCAACCCTCGGCGTGCTCCGGCAGCTGCGCGAGGGCGCCGCCCATCCGGTCCTGGTCAACGGCGAGCCCGGCCTGCTGGTCACCGTGGGCGGCGCGGTCGACTCCGTCTCGGTGCTCGACTTCGTCGCGGGGACGGACGGCACGCTCCTGATCTCCGCGATCCGCGCCGTCCGCAACCCGCACAAGCTCACCCACCTGACCGCTCCCGCCCCCGCCGCCGTGCGGGCTTGACCCTCGACCCGGTCGAGCCCGCAGAGTCACCGGCATGGAGAGCGAGCTGCACAGCATCGGCGAGCTGGCCCGCGCCAGCGGCCTCGGCGTCGGCACCCTGCGCTACTACGACGGCGCCGAGGTGCTCACCCCCGCCTGGGTCGACCCGCGGACCGGCTACCGCTGGTACCGGCCCGGCCAGCTCGCCGACGCCCGACTGCTGGCCCGGCTGCGCCGGGTCGGCCTGCCGCTGGCCGGCATCCGCGCCGTGCTCGGCGCGGCCCCCGGTGGCGGCGAGGCCGCCCGGGTGCTCGACGCGCACCTGCGGCGGCTGGAGGACGGCCTGGTCGACGCCCGCCGCGAACTCTCCGTGATCCGCGCGATGGCCGACCAGAGGGAGCAGCCGATGACCACCGACCCCGCCGACCCCGGACGCACCGTCCCGCGCTTCGCCGTCCCGCGCTTCACCGTCCCGGCCGACGGCCTGGCCGCCGCCCTGGACGCGGTCCGCTTCGCGGTCGGCGACGACCCCGACCTGCCCGCCCTCGCCGGGGTGCTGTTCGAGCCGGACGGCCCGGTGCTGCGCCTGGTGGCCACCGACCGCTACCGGATGGCCTTCGCCGAGGCGCCCGCCACCGGCGACGCGCCGGAGCAGCCGGTGGCCGGCACGATCGTCCCGACCCCGCTGGTGGACGCGCTGCGCGCCCTGCTCGGCCCGGGGGCCACCGAGGTCGCGCTCACCCTCGGTGGCGGCCTGGTCCGCGCCGAGGCGGGCGGACACCGGGTCGAGGGCGCCGCCCCGGACCTCGACTACCCCGACCACCGGGCCGTCGCCAGGCTCGAACCGGAACACCGGGTCACCCTCCCCGCCGCCGACCTGCGCGCCGCCGTCGAGACCGGTGCCACCCGCACCCTGCCCTCCGGCCCGCACGGCGCGGACTGCGAGGTCACCGTCCTCACCCTGACCGGGGACGGCCGGCTGACCGTCGCCGCCGACCCGGCCCCCGAGGACGTCCGACTGGCCGTCAACCGGGACTTCCTCCTCGACGCCCTCGCCGCCGGGCGGCCCGAACAGCTCGTCCTCGAACTCGGCGGCCCCATCGCCCCGCTGGCCATCCGCACCCCCGGCCGGACGGGCACCTTCTCCGTCCTGATGCCCGTCCGCCTCCCCTGACCGCCTCCCGTCCCTGTCTGACCCGTCTCCCGACCCTGCCTGACCGGCCCGCCCGGCGAGGGCTCTGCGAGGATCGCCGGATGAGCCAGCCCACCGGTCGTCCCGGGTCCGAGGTCCAGGTCCACGTCCCCGCTCAGTTCCACGTTCCCGCGCCCGGTGGCGGCCGGTTGTGGGCGGAGCGGGTCGGCTCCGGCAGCCCGGTGGTGCTGCTGCACGGCTCCGGCATGGACTCCCGGCTGTGGGACGCGGTCCTCCCGGAGCTCGCCCACCACCACGACGTGATCCGCTACGACGCCCGGGGCCTGGGCCGTTCCGCCGAACCGGAGCGGCCCTTCGACGACGTCGAGGACCTGCGCGCCGTGCTGGACCATTTCGGCCTGGCCCGCGCCGCGCTGGTCGGCCTCAGCCTGGGCGGGGAGACCGCGCTCGACTTCGCCCTCGCCCACCCGGACCGGGTGACCGCCCTCGGCCTGATCGGTTCCTCGGTCAGCGGCCACGACTGGCCGCCGACCCCGGAGACCACCGCCTACGCCGAGGCCCGCCGACGGGGTGACGCGGCCGCGCTGGCCGAGCTGGAACTGTCCGTCTGGGCCGCCCTGGGCCGGACGGCACCGGGCGGCGAGCTGATCGCGACGATGGTCGAGGAGAACGCCGCCCGCCGCATCGTCAGCGAGCACTTCCTCGCCGGCGCCCCCGGGCGGCCCGCCGAACCCCGCCTCGGCGAGGTCGCCGTTCCCACCCTGGTCGTCCACGGCGACCGGGACCACCCGGAGATCGCGGCGATCGCGAAGCGGCTCGCCGCCGACATCCCCGGCGCCCGGGCCCGCCTCCTCCCGGCCGCCGACCACTACCTCCCGCTGCGCACCCCCGAACGGCTCACCGGGCTGCTGCTCGCCCACCTGCCCTGACCGACCGGGCCCGCCGGCCCGACACGTTTGCTCCCGCTAGCACCCTGCTTGCATTTGCAAGCAGGGTGCTGCAGGCTGTCCGCATGGCCTCACTCAACGTCGGCTCGCTCGGCGAGTACATCCGGGAGCAGCGCCGCAGCGCGCAGTACTCCCTGCGGCAGCTGGCGGAGGCCGCCGGCGTGTCCAACCCGTACCTCAGCCAGATCGAGCGCGGGCTGCGCAAGCCGAGCGCGGAGATCCTGCAGCAGATCGCCAAGGCGCTGCGGATCTCGGCGGAGACGCTGTACGTCCAGGCCGGGATCCTGGAGGAGCGGCGGGGCGAGGGCCTGGAGCTGCGGGCCTCGATCCTGGCCGATCCGCTGATCAACGAGCAGCAGAAGCAGGCGCTGCTCGCGGTCTACGACGCCTTCCTCAAGGAGAACGCCGCTCCGGCCCCCGGTGCGACGACCGACGGCTCAGCCACCCAGAACAACCGGGAGGACCGGTAACCATGCCGATCACCGACGAGATCAAGAAGACCCTCAGCGACCCGACCCCGCTGTACGCCCTGGCCGGTGCCGGGGACCTCGCGTACGAGAAGCTGCGCGAGGTGCCGGGCAGGGTCGAGGCGCTGGCGGCGGACCGCAAGGGCGCGCAGGAGAAGGCCACCGCCAGGCTCCAGGAGGCGCAGTCGCTGCTGGCCGGGGCTCCGGCCAAGGTCGGCGAGGCCGTCAACGCCCTGCCCACCGACCTCAAGGCCCTGCAGGAGCGGGCCCAGGGCTTCGCGCTGCAGCAGGTGGGCCGCGCGGTGGAGCTGGCGGTGAAGGCCAAGGAGACGTACGACGAGCTGGCCGAGCGCGGCAAGGTCGTGGTGGAGAAGACCCGCCCCGCCGCCCCCGCCGGGACGGTCGATCCGGCGGAGCAGCCGACCTGGCCCGAGCCGGTCGAGGTCGAGGTGGTCGAGGCCGAACTGGTCGAGGTCGAGCCCGTCGAGGCCGGGTCGGTCGACGCCGGGCCGTCGGCGGACCGTGCCGCCGCGCCGGTGCCGAAGAAGTCCGCCCGGGCCCGCAAGTCCGGCTCCACCGCCGGGGAGTGAGCGGTGGCCCTCCGGTGAGGGCACATCCGGTGACCATGGAACGTTGACACCGGTGCGGACGGCCGCCGTGCCAGGATGGGCGGCGGTCCACGCACGGGAATCGAGAGACAGAGGAGATCGCGATGGTCGGAGTGCTCCAGATTCTGGCCTTTTCCTACCTGAACCCGATCTGGTGGGCGACGATCGCCATCCTCGCCTACAAGTTGTTCGCCCTGGCCGACGCGGCCACCCGTCGGGAGGACGCGTACCGGGCGGCGGACAAGAAGACCAAGGGGTTCTGGGTCGCGATCCTCGCGATCTCCTTCGGCTGGGACTTCCTGTTCGGGGTCAACTTCTTCACCGGCATCGGCACCCTGGCGGGCCTGGTCGCCTCGATCGTCTACGTGGTGGACGTCCGCCCCGCGATCCGGGCGCTGACCGGGGGCGGCGGCCGGGGAGGCCGGAGCAACACCGGCCCGTACGGGCCCTGGTAGGTCCGGCAGCGGACAACGCGACGGCCCGGGCGGGGAGTTCACCCGCCCGGGCCGTAGCATGCCCTCCGCCGACCGGCCCGACCCGGCCCGGTCACCCCGGCGGTCCGTCAGCCGAGGATCAGCTGCACCGGGTTGCGCTCCAGCAGCAGCACCGCGACGTCGTCGGTCAGCGCGCCGCCGTTCAGCTCCTCGACCTCGGCGATGGCGCTGTCCACCAGCCGCCCCCGGGTCAGCCCGGCGGCCTGGTGGTCGCCGATCAGCCCGGCGAGCCCGTCCTGGCCCAGGCGCCGGGAACCGGCCCCGACCCGCCCCTCGATCAGGCCGTCGGTGTAGAGCAACAGCCGCCAGCCGGGCCGGAGTTCGACCTCGTGCGCGGGCCAGGCGGCCTGCCCGTCGTGGCACGGCAGCAGGCCGAGCGCGGGCCCGGCGAGGTCGGCGGACAGCGAGACCGGCTCGTGGTCGCGGCCGAGCAGCAGCGGGGCCGGGTGCCCGGCCAGGTAGAGCCGGGCCCGTTCGCCGCTGCCGAGCGAGTCGAGGTCGCCACCGGTGCCGCCGGGCTCGATGACGAGCATGCAGAGCGTCGCGAAGATCTCGTCGCTGCGCCGCTCGTGCTCCAGGACGTGCTGGAGGGTGGTGAGCAGGGCCTCGCCGGTGAGGCCCGCGAAGACCAGGGTGCGCCACGCTATCCGGAGCGCGACGCCGAGCGCGGCCTCGTCCGGGCCGTGGCCGCAGACGTCGCCGATCACGACGTGGACGGTGCCGTCGTCGGTGCGCACGGCGTCGTAGAAGTCGCCGCCGAGCAGGGCGCGGCGGCGGCCGGGGCGGTAGCGGCGGGTGAAGGAGAGCCCGGCGCCGTCCAGCAGCGGCGTGGGCAGCAGGTGGCGCTGGAGGCGGGCGTTCTCCTGGCCGCGCAGCTCGGCCTCGACGAGGCGGCGCTGGGACTCGTCGGCGCGCTTGCGTTCGACGGCGTAGCGCAGGGCACGGGCCAGCAGCGGTCCGTCCGTCTCGTGCTTGATCAGGAAGTCCTGGGCGCCGGCGGCGACGGCGGCCGCGCCGAGTTCGGCCCCGGCGGCGTCGGTGAGCACCACCACGGGGATGTGCGGGGCGCGGCGGAGCAGTTCGTGCAGGCCCTCCAGCCCGTCGGAGGCGTCGGAGGGGTGCGGCAGGTCGGCGGGCGCGGCGAGGTCGAGCAGCACGCAGTCGAAGCCGGGGCCGCGGGAGCGCCCGCGCCGGGCCGAGAGCGCGGACTGGGTGAGCAGCGTGGCGGCCTGGTCGAGGCCGCGGGCCCAGTGGATCTCGATCGAGGTGCCGCTGTCGGCCACCGCCGCCTTGATCAGCTGGGCGTCCGAGGCGTCGTCCTCGATGACCAGCAGCCGCAGCGGCGCCCCGCCGTCGGCGGGGTTGTCGGGGCCCGGCCCCGGCGGGACCTCGGTGACGTGCGACGGGTGGACGGCGTGCGCGGCCCGCACCGCCTGCGAACGGGGGTGGGGTATCGGGGGAGTCGCCGTCGCCGGGCCGGTGGTGACCGGGCGGTTGCGGGCATGGCCGACGGGGGCGCTGTGGGCGCCCGGCAGGTCCGCGGCACCAGGTGCCCGCCCGTCTCCCGTTGCGGGCATCGGTGGTTCCTCCCTTTCCCCGACTGCGTAACGGTCGACGTCCGTCCGCAGTGCCCGCCTGGCACCGTGCGTCGGGGAACTTCTCGCGACCATAACGTGATCTCCGGGGATTTCTCTGGCCGACCGGCGCCGTTGTGGTTATTGCCACGCCGGTGGCGGTGTGGCGATCGGACTCGGATGACGACGGATGCCCGTCGCGGCTTCGGCCGCACGGGGCGGTGAAGGGGGCAAGCAGTGGTGACACGGATCACCCTGGTCGAGGGTGACATCACGGAACAGCAGGTGGACGCGGTGGTGAACGCCGCGAACTCGTCCCTCCTGGGCGGTGGCGGGGTGGACGGTGCGATCCACCGCAAGGGCGGGCCGCAGATCCTGGAGGACTGTCGCCGGCTGCGCGCCTCGCACTGGGGCAAGGGGCTGCCCACCGGGCGCGCGGTGGCGACGACGGCAGGGCTGCTGCCGGCCCGGTGGGTCGTGCACACCGTCGGGCCGGTGTACCTGGAGGAGGAGTACGAGGAGCGGGCGGAGCTGTTGGCCTCCTGCTATCGGGAGTCGCTGCGCGTCGCGGCGGAGCTGGGCGCGCGCACGGTGGCCTTCCCGGCCGTGTCGGCCGGGATCTTCGGCTGGCCGCCGGCGGACGCGGCCCGGATCGCGCTGGAAACCGTCGCCCGGGTGTTGGACGGCGGCGGCGCGGAGGCGGGTGCGGAGCCGGTGGAGGTGCGGTTCGTGCTGTTCGGGGCGGAGATGTACGGGGTGTTCGAACAGGCCCGGCGGGAGTTGCTCGGGCGGGACGGCTGACGGCTGGGCGTGGTGCGGACCGGGCGGCGTGTGGTGTCGCCGCCCGGCCGCGTCCATCGTGGCGTGACGAGGCGTCAACACGCCAGAGATATTCGATAACTCGTTCGAGTGAATGCGCCGGATCGCTCGCCGGCTCCCGCCCGAACGGCCCCATGCGGCCCGCACGGCCCGCACTGCCCGTACCGCCGGAACCGCCCGGAACTGCCCCGCGCCGTGCGGTGGCTGCGGCCGCTACGGTGCGAGCGCCGACCAGGGCACGGTGACCTCGCCCTGCCGCCACCGCCCGCGCGCGTCCACCAGCGGCCAGCTGCCCGCCAGCGCCGTACAGGCCGCCACCCAGCGCTGCCGCGCCCCGAACGCCCCGTACGGCGCCGCGGCCGCCCAGGCCCGGTCGAAGTCGGTCAGGAAGGCGTGCACCGGCCGGCCCGGCACGTTGTGGTGGATCAGCGCCTTCGGCAGCCGCTCGGCGAGGTCGGAGGGCTGGGCCAGGCCGCCGAGCCGGGCCGCGAAGGTCACCGTCCGGGGCCCCTCCGGGCCGAGCGCCACCCAGACGTGCCGCCGGCCGATCTCGTCGCAGGTGCCCTCGACCAGCAGCCCGTCCGGGGCGAGCCGCGCGCACAGCCGCTCCCAGACCCCGGCCACCGCCGCCTCGTCGTACTGCCGCAGCACGTTGGCCGCCCGGATCAGCCGGGCCGGCGCGCCGCCGTCCAGCGGGACCTCGAAGCCGCCGCGCCGGAAGGTGAGCAGCGGCGGCTCGGCGTACGGCAGCGCGGCGGTGACCCGCTCCGGTTCGATCTCGATCCCGACCACCCGGACGTCCGGCCGCACCGCGCGCAGCCGGGCGGCGAGTTCGACGGCCGTCCACGGCGCGGCACCGTAGCCGAGGTCCACCGCGACCGGCGGGTGCTCGGCGGCGCGCAGCGCACGGCCCAGGGTGTGGGCGATCCAGCGGTCCATCCGGCGCAGCCGGTTGGTGTTGGTGGTGCCCCGGGTGACGGTCCCCACCGGGCGCCCGGTCCGCCCACGGGAGGGCGCGGCAGTGGCGGGGTCGAAGGAGGCGGCCATGCCGAGAAGGGTAGTCGGGGCGTCGACGGCACCGCGCTGACCAGGGGTGATGCCGGCCCGCCCGGCGCCTGGACCGGGCCTGCGGTGCTGCCGGCCCGGATCGGCGGTGCGCGTGCGCCGGGTCCGCCGGTGCCGCTCGGCCGGGCCGGTCATGCTCGTGGGCCGGACCGGGAATGCCGGATGCCGCCCGCGTGGTTGGCACACTGGTGGTGATGTGTGCCCGGACGGGGCAGCGCACACCGGACTACGGGCGGCCCGGCACGGACCGCCTAGACGGGCCGCACAGAGGAGGCTTCAGCCAGGTGATCCAGCACCCCGTCCGTTCGGTACGTCGTGCCCAGCCCGCCGTACCCGCGCTCGGCCGGCTCCAGTCGCTCGTCCCGGGCCGCCGCCGCCCGCGCCGGATAGCCATGCTGAGCGTCCACACCTCGCCGCTGCACCAGCCCGGTACCGGGGACGCCGGTGGGATGAACGTCTACATCGTCGAGCTGGCCAAGCGCCTGGCAGACCTCAACATCGAGGTCGAGGTGTTCACCCGGGCGATCTGCTCGGACGACGCCCCGACCGTCGAGCTGGCCCCGGGCGTGCTGGTCCGCCACGTCACCGCCGGGCCGTACGAGGGCCTGGTCAAGGAGGACCTGCCGGCCCAGCTGTGCGCCTTCACCCACGGGGTGCTGCGCACGGAGGCGGGCCACCGCCCCGGCCACTACGACCTGGTGCACTCGCACTACTGGCTCTCCGGGCAGGTCGGCTGGCTGGCCGCGCAGCGCTGGGGGGTGCCGCTGGTGCACACCATGCACACCATGGCGAAGGTCAAGAACGCCGCGCTGGCCGAGGGGGACACGCCCGAGCCCGCCGCCCGGGTGATCGGCGAGACCCAGGTGGTGGAGGCGGCCGACCGGCTGATCGCCAACACCACCGAGGAGGCCGCCGAGCTGGCGCTGCACTACGCCGCCCGGCCGGACCAGCTGGCCGTCGTCCACCCCGGGGTCAACCTCGACGTCTTCCGCCCCGGCAGCGCGGGGGCGTCCGCCGCCGCCCGGGCCCGGCTGGGCCTGCCGCCGGACGCCGCGGTGCTGCTCTTCGCCGGCCGGATCCAGCCGCTCAAGGCCCCGGACGTGCTGCTGCGGGCGGTCGCCGCGCTGCTGGCGCGCCGCCCGGAGCTGCGCGAGCGCCTGGTGGTGCCGGTCGTCGGCGGCCCGTCCGGCACCGGCCTGGCCCGGCCGGAGAGCCTGCACAAGCTCGCCGCCCAGCTCGGCATCTCCGACGTGGTCCGGTTCCACCCGCCGGTCGGTCAGGAGCGGCTCGCCGAGTGGTACCGCGCGGCGACGGCCCTGGTGATGCCCTCGTACAGCGAGTCCTTCGGCCTGGTCGCGCTGGAGGCGCAGGCCTGCGGCACGCCGGTGGTGGCGGCCGCGGTCGGTGGCCTGCCGGTCGCGGTGCGGGACGGCGAGACCGGCAGCCTGGTGCGCGGCCACGACCCGCTGGCGTGGTCGCACGCACTGGAGCCGTACGTCACCGACCCGGCGCTGGTGGCCCGGCGCGGCGCGGCGGCGGCCCGGCACGCGACCGCCTTCGGCTGGGACACCGCCGCGGCGACCACGGCCGAGGTGTACGCGGGCAGCCTGGCCCGCCCGGCCGGTCGGCTGGCCGCCCGGCGCCGGCTCACCTGAGGCCGGGGCCCGGGCGGGGCGGTTCGGGCGGGCCGGGGCTGCGTCCGGCGGGTACCGACGAGTAACGTCAACCCCATGGCAATCCGCACCAAGGACGAGGCCCTGACCCTCCTGCGCACCGCCCTGGACGACGCCGGGGTGGCCTGGGAGCCGGCCGCCACCGACCCGTACACCCTGGTGGCGACCCTCCCGGGCACCCGGAAGCTGAGCACCACCTGCGCCCTGCGGGCCGGCGACCACACCCTGTCGGTGAACGCCTTCGTGATCCGCCGCCCGGACGAGAACCACGAGGCGGTCTACCGCTGGCTGCTGGAGCGCAACACCAGGCTCTACGGCGTGGCCTACGCGATCGACGCGCTCGGTGACGTCTACCTGGCCGGCCGGCTGCCGCTGGAGGCGCTCACCCCGCCGGTCGTGGACCGGCTGCTCGGGACGGTGCTGGAGAACGCGGACGAGCCGTTCAACACCCTGCTGGAGCTGGGCTTCGCCTCGGCGATCCGGCGCGAGTGGGAGTGGCGGACCAAGCGCGGGGAGTCCACCCGCAACCTGGCCGCCTTCGCCCACCTGGCGGCCCCGGTGGCCGACGGGCCGCCGAACGCCGACTGACGGCAGCCGACCGCCGGCTGCCGGCGGCAGACTGAGGATCAGGCGCGCGCCGGAGCCTCCGCGGGCCCGGCCGCGGGCGTCGGCACCTCGACGGCCTCGACGGCCCCAGAAGCCCCAGCGGCTCCGCCCGCCTCGGTAGCCGCGCCGACTGCGCCGGCCGCGACCGCCCCCGTGCCCGTCGCGGCGCCGGTCCGCCTCCCCAGCAGCACGTACCCGACCGCGGCGACCGTGCCGCACACCCCGCACGCGCCCCACAGCACCCCGCCGCCCGCCCGCTCCAGCAGCACGCCGCCCGCGGCCGGGCCGAGGCACAGGGCGATCGACCAGGAGAGCGAGTAGACGCCCTGGTAGCGCCCGCGCGCATGGGTGGGGGACAGCTCGGCGATCAGGCCCATGAGGGTCGGGGTGTAGAGGATCTCCCCGATCGTCCAGACCGCCACGGTCAGGGCGTAGAGCCAGGCGGACGACCCGGCCAGGGCCGTCATCCCGAACCCCCAGCCGATGAACAGCGAGGCCGCGGCCAGCATGGCCGACCGGCTGCGGGTCTCGACCCACCGGGTGAGCGGGAGCTGCAGCAGCACGATCAGCAGCCCGTTCAGGCCGATGACCAGGCCGTACTCGGTGGACGTGACCCCCTGGCGGCCCATGTCCACCGCGAGGGTGGTGGCCCCCTGCTGGAGCACCAGAGCGAGCAGCAGGGTGAGCCCGACCACGGCCATGAAGCGGCGGTCGCGGAACACCGTGCCCAAGCCGACCGCCGGTTCCTCGGCCTTCGTCGCCGGGGCGTCGGGCTTGGTCTCCGGGATCCGGACGAAGACCACCACCGCGCAGAGCACCGTGGAGAGCGCGTCCAGCAGGAAGAGCGTGAGGTAGCCGTGGGCGGCGATCAGGCCGGCGACCGCCGATGAGAGGCCGAAGCCCAGGTTGATCGCCCAGAAGTTCAGCGAGTAGGCGCGGACCCGGTCGGCGGGCGGCACGATGTCCGCGATGATCGCCGAGATGGCCGGGCGGGTGGCGTTGTTGCAGAAGCCCACCAGGAAGGCGACCACCGCGATCGCCGCCTGGCCGTTGGTGAAGCCGAGCACGGCGGTGAACAGCGCGGTGCCGAGCTGCGCGGCGAGCAGGGTCGGGCGGCGCCCGATCCGGTCGGTCAGCACCCCCGCCACGATCGAGGAGACCGCCGAGCCCAGGCCGAACAGGGCGGCGACCAGGCCCGCGTAGGATGCCGAGTACCCCCGGCTGCTGGTGAGGTAGAGCGCGAGGAAGGTGACCACGAAGGCGCCGAGCCGGTTGACCAGGGTCGAGACCCAGAGCCACCAGAACCGGCGCGGCAGTCCGCCCGCCGTCTCCTGCACCATTGTTCTGAACCGGGCGGTGACGAGCATGTGGGGGCTCCCGAGGGCAGGCGTCCGCTGAGCGGCGCGGGCAGGCCCGGTCAGCGACGCATGTAAGTGTCAGATGCGCTCTGTGCACATTACATGGCGGCCGAAGGCCCCCACCAGGGGTTTTCGGGCCCTCCACTAAGCTGGGGCCCATGGCTGACACGACGTACCGACTCATCCTGCTCCGCCACGGCGAGAGCCAGTGGAACCAGAAGAACCTGTTCACCGGTTGGGTCGACGTCGACCTCAACGAGAAGGGTGAGAAGGAGGCCGCCCGCGGTGGCGAGCTCCTGGCCGCCGAGGGCCTGTTCCCCGACGTGGTGCACACCTCCCTGCTGCGCCGCGCGATCCGCACCTCCCAGATCGCCCTGGACAAGGCCGACCGCCACTGGATCCCGGTGAGCCGCAGCTGGCGCCTGAACGAGCGCCACTACGGCGCGCTGCAGGGCAAGGACAAGGCCCAGACCCTGGCCGAGTTCGGTGAGGACCAGTTCCAGCTGTGGCGCCGCTCCTACGACACTCCGCCGCCGGTGCTGGCCGACGACGCCGAGTACTCGCAGGCCGGTGACGCCCGCTACGCCGACATCCCGAGCGAGCTGCGTCCGCGCACCGAGTGCCTGAAGGACGTCGTCGAGCGGATGCTCCCCTACTGGTACGACGCCATCGTCCCGGACCTCGCCTCCGGCCGGACCGTCCTGGTCACCGCCCACGGCAACAGCCTGCGCGCGCTGGTCAAGCACCTCGACGGCATCTCCGACGAGGCCATCGCCGGCCTGAACATCCCGACCGGCATCCCGCTGCTGTACGAGCTGGACGCCGACTTCAAGCCCGTCACCACGGGCGGCCGCTACCTCGACCCGGACGCCGCCGCGGCGGCCATCGAGGCGGTCAAGAACCAGGGCAAGAAGTAAGCCCGGGAGGGCGAGCAGTCGGCCCGCAGTGCGTGGAGGCCCCGTTACCCGGTTCGCCGGGGGCGGGGCCTTTTCCGTTCAACTTGCTTGCCTGGTGGGTGAGTTGGGTTCTGTGAAAATGGTTCAGACCATTGACGGGCGGTGGCGGCCGCTCCTACGGTGAGGGCACCGGGCCGAGGCGCGGTCATGCCATGGATCACCCCGTCCGGGCCCGCACCCCCACGTGCGCGTCCGCGCCCCGGTGCACTCTCCATCCACCCCCACGGAGGAGCACCATGCGCACACGTCACATCGTCGGGGCGGTGGTCGCCGCGCTGGCGGTACCGCTCACGCTCGCCTTCCCGGCCTCGTCCCACGGCTGGATCTCGACCCCGCCCAGCAGGGCCGCGCTCTGCGACGTGCACACGAGCGGCGTCCCCTGGGACTGCGGCGACATCCAGTGGGAGCCGCAGAGCGTCGAGGGCCCCAAGGGCTTCCCGGCGCTGGGCCCGTCGGACGGCACCATCTGCTCCGGCGGCAACGCGCGCTTCGCCGAGCTGGACGACCCGCACGCGGGCGCCTGGCCGACCACCCAGGTGACGGCGGGCCGGTCGCTCACCTTCACCTGGACGTTCACCGCCCGGCACGCGACCACCGACTTCCGGTACTACCTGACGAAGCCGGGCTACGACGCCGGCCAGCCGATCACCCGGGCGAACCTGGACCTGACGCCCTTCCTGGTCGTCCCGTACGGCGGGAAGCAGGTGCCGAGCACGCTCAGCCACACCGCGGCCGTCCCGGGCGGGCGCACCGGTCACCAGGTGGTCGTCGCGGTCTGGACGATCGCCGACACCGGGAACGCCTTCTACTCCTGCACCGACGTCAGGTTCTGACGCCGGGCTCGCAGGGGCCGGCCCAGGCGTGACGAGGACGAGGACGAGGACGAGGACGCGGAAACGAACGAGGTGCACGGCCGCCGGAACGCCGTGCACCTCGGGAGTGCTCAGTGACCGCCGCAGCAGCCGCCGTCCGCGCCGCCGCACTGGCAGGGCGCGCCGGACTGGCAGCCGCAGCCGCAGCCCGGGCCGCAGCCGCAGCCGGCGGCGAGGACGGGCAGCAGCTTCGGGGCAGGCGGCTCGATGCTGTCGCGGGCGGGTGCCGGGCGGGTCGGGTTGGCCTTCATCGAGCTGGTCCCTCCGTGAAGCGGGCACACTCCGGCGCCCGATGCTTCGAGTGAAACCGCCGAACGGAGGGAGCGTCAACGGGCGCGCAGTGGTGGGACGTACGGAAACCCGTGCGCCCGCACCACCCCCGCCGCAGGTTTACCCACCCCTCGGGACGAGCGCCCGGCCCGGCATCGGGACGAGCGCCGGGACGGAGCTCACTCCGCCGCGCCGGCCTCCACGGACTCGGCGGCCTCGGTGGCGGCCACGAACTCCGCCACGTGCTCGCCCGTCACCAGGTACACCACGCGCTTGGCGACCGACACCGCGTGGTCCGCGAAGCGCTCGTAGTAGCGGCCGACCAGGGTGATGTCGACGGCCGTCTCGATGCCGTGGTGCCAGCGGTCGTCGATCAGGTGCGACAGCAGCTCGCGGTGCAGGGTGTCGATGGCGTCGTCGTCCTGCTCCATCTCCAGGGCCTTGTCGACGTCCTTGGTGGCGATCACCAGGCCGGCCTTGGCCACCAGGCGCTGCGCGAGCTGGCCCATCTCCAGGACGGTGGCGTGCAGGTCGCGCGGCACGGCCGTGTCGGGGTAGCGCATCCGCGCGACCTTGGCGACGTGCCGGGCGAGGTCGCCGCAGCGCTCCAGGTCGGCGCTCATCCGCAGCGAGGTGACGACGATGCGCAGGTCGGTGGCGACCGGCTGCTGCCGGGCGAGCAGGTCGATCGCCCGGTCCTCCAGCTCGTGGTGCAGTTCGTTGATCTTCTCGTCGGCGGCGATCACGCTCTCCGCCAGCGCCAGGTCCGCGTCGAGGAGGGCGGTGGTGGCGCGGCCGAGCGCGGAGCCGACCAGCCGGGCCATCTCGATCAGGCTGTCGCCGATCGCATCGAGTTCCTCGTGGTACGCGTCGCGCATGTTCTCTCCTCAGAAGCTGTGCCGGTGGCGGTGCCGACCGGTCAGCCCGTCCGGCCGTCGTTCCGGCGTTCGGGTGACCGCTGCTGGTGGCGCGCATCGTACGCGCACACCTGAGCCGGTGCCCGCTGTTCGGCACACCGATCTCTCCCACACGGGCTGCCTGGCCAACTTTCCGCCGTCAGGGCGACGGTGTACGGCCAGTGCGGTGAATCGGCAGCCACGTGAAGGTGAATTCTCGGCAACGCGTGGTCGATGCCTTGATCCAGACCTTGGGGAGTGGCCTGGTCGTGCGCTTACGCTGGCCACATGGACGTGAACGTGGCCGCCGCCGCTGCCTGCGCCATAGCCGGGCTCGGCGTCGGCCTCACCGCCTCCATCGCCTTCCGTTGGAGCGAGCGCGAGCAGGCCAGGGGCAAGCACAGCGGCACCAGCGGCAGGAACCACGGCCGGTACCAGGCACTGGGCACCGGCACCCCCGAGCCGCCCCTGCCACCGGGGGTCGACACCGTGCTCTCCGTGCTGCGCTCCTGCGCGATCGTGCTGGGCGAGGGCGACGAGGTGGTCAAGGCGAGCTCGGCGGCGTACGCGATGGGCCTGGTGCGCGGCGGTGCGGTCGCCGTGGACCAGATGCTCGCGCTGGCCCGCTCCACCCGCCGGGACGGCGAGATCCGCCAGGTCGAGCTGGAGGTGCCCCGACCGGGCGCGGCCCGCGCGGCCGAGCCGCTCGCGGTCTCCGTCCGGGTCGCCCCGCTGGGCTCCCGGCTGGTGCTGGTGCTGGTCGAGGACCAGACCGAGCGGCGCCGGGTGGAGGCCGTCCGCCGGGACTTCGTGGCCAACGTCAGCCACGAGCTCAAGACCCCGGTCGGCGCCCTGTCGCTGCTCTCCGAGGCCGTCGCCGACGCGTCCGACGACCCGGAGGCGGTGCAGCGCTTCGCCGGCCGGATGCAGGTCGAGGCGACCCGGCTGGCCAGCCTGGTCCAGGAGATCATCGACCTCTCCCGGGTCCAGGACGACCGGCTGATGGTCGACCCGGAGCCGGTCGCGGTGGACGAGCTGATCGCCGAGGCGATCGACCGCTGCCGCCAGCAGGCCGCCGCCAAGCAGATCCTCATCGCGGCGGGCGGCATCGCCGGCCTCTACCTGCACGGCAACCGCGGCCAGCTCGCCGCCGCGCTCGGCAACCTGGTCGAGAACGCCGTCAACTACAGCCCGCCCCGCACCCGGGTGGCGATCGCCACCCGCCGGATCTCCAGCGCCGCGGCGCTCGGGGAGGCGGACGGCGAGCTCATCGAGATCTCGGTCACCGACCAGGGCATCGGCATCTCCGAGAAGGACCGCGAGCGGGTCTTCGAACGCTTCTACCGCGTCGACCCGGCCCGCTCCCGGGCCACCGGCGGCACCGGCCTCGGCCTCTCCATCGTCAAGCACGTCGCCGCCTCGCACGGCGGCACCGTCTCGGTGTGGAGCGTCGAGGGCCAGGGCTCGACCTTCACCATCCGCCTGCCCGCCGGACAGGCACCCGTCGACGACGCGGCCGACGACGAGCCGGCCCACGGGCCGGACGCCGTCGCGCCCGCCGCGGCACCCCGAACCCTCACCACGGACCGCACGGACCGCACGGACCGTACCGACCGTTCGCTCCCCGCCGGGGAGCGGGAACAACACCTGTCAGACACAACCCCTCAGCTTGCCCCGGAGGCCTGATCGTGACCCGAGTACTGGTGGTCGAGGACGAGGAGTCGTTCAGCGACGCCCTCTCGTACATGCTCCGCAAGGAGGGCTTCGAGGTGGCCGTCGCCGCCACCGGCCCCGACGCGCTGGAGCAGTTCGAACGCAACGGTGCCGACCTCGTCCTGCTCGACCTGATGCTGCCGGGCCTGCCCGGCACCGAGGTCTGCCGCCAGCTCCGGGTGCGCTCCAACGTCCCGGTGATCATGGTGACCGCCAAGGACAGCGAGATCGACAAGGTCGTCGGGCTGGAGATAGGCGCTGACGACTACGTGACCAAGCCGTACTCCACCCGGGAGCTGGTCGCCCGGATCCGCGCGGTGCTGCGCCGCCGCGGCGAGGACGGCGGCGCGGGCGAGAACGGCAACGGCCCGGGCGCCCTGGAGGCGGGCCCGGTCCGGATGGACGTGGACCGGCACGTGGTGACCGTGGACGGCGCCAAGGTCGACCTGCCGCTCAAGGAGTTCGACCTGCTGGAGATGCTGCTGCGCAACGCCGGCCGGGTGCTCACCCGCATGCAGCTGATCGACCGGGTCTGGGGCGCGGACTACGTCGGCGACACCAAGACCCTGGACGTCCACGTGAAGCGCCTGCGGGCCAAGATCGAGCCGGACCCGGGCGCGCCGCGCTACCTGGTCACCGTCCGCGGCCTGGGTTACAAGTTCGAGCCGTAGACCGCGGGTCCCCCGTCCCATGCGGAACGCCCCCACCGGCAGCGGCCGGAGGGGGCGTTCGCGTTGCTCCCGGGCGGGCCCGGGAGGGCCCGCCCGGGGCGGTGTGCGGCCGTCAGTGGGCGGCCGGGACCGCCGGGGTGGTGGCGGCCGCCGGGACGGCCGGAACGGTGGCGGTGGCGCCGGGGGTGGCGCCCGGCGTGGCCGGGGCGCCCGGGGCGGTGGCACCGGCGGTCGGGGCGGCCGAGGCCGGGGTGGTGCTCTTCAGGGGGGTGACGCTCGCCGAGGGGGTCGGGCCGTAGCCCTTGTACAGACCCTTGCCGTCCGGGCTCACACTGGCCTGGGCGCTGACCTTCTGGCCGTCCTTGAAGGTGAAGGTCGTCTCGGCGAACCCGCCGACGTGGACGGCCGCGGACGCGACGAGGGCGGACGGGTTGCCCTGACCACCGATCGCCACGGCGCCGCCGGCCGGGATGACGATGCCGGTCAGCGGGGCGCCGGCGGCGTCCGCGAAGGCCGCGGCGGACGTGTCGACGGTGATGGACTGCAGCTCGGCCGGGACCTCGCCGGTGTTCGCGATGTTCACGACCACGTTGGCGGGGCCGGTGTAGTCGCCCGACGTGCCCGCCCCGGTGACGATCACGATGTTGTTCAGCCGAAGGTTCGTCCCGAGGGTTGCCGCCGCGTTGTCCGGCTTGATCTGCAGGGTGTCCGGCGTGTTGCCGGCTGCGCAGGAGGACAGCGAGGCGATGGCGATGGCGGCGATGGCGGCGATGCTGCCGCGTCGAAGGCTGCGGCTCACGGCGGCGGCTTCTCCTAAGTCACGTGTCGGTAGGTCAGGTCTCAGATTATCGACCTCACTTATGCGCTCCTCACGGGGTGGTCCCCGTGTCGCACTCCGGGGGGCCGCCGGGGGCCGTCCGGCGGTACGCCCGTCATGCCCCGGTCACATCGCGGACAAGCTTCGACCAAGATCGAATAACGATTGGGTCGCGACCCGAGAAAGAGTGAAAGCTCAAGATCCAATCATGGTTGCGGGGGTGTTGCGCAAGGGTTTCACCGAACCCCGGAACCGCCTCCGACCTGCGGGAAGCCCCTCTCGAACACCGGTCGCAGCACGTGATGGGGGTGCTTGTCAAGCCCCGAGACCCGCCCTGACCTGCGAAAACGCCCTTCGGGTGCGCCGAGAAGCGTGTTATTCTGGAAAGCCACGGAAGGGGTCCTGTCACATGACGTTCAAGGTTGGCGACACGGTGGTCTACCCCCATCACGGGGCCGCGCTGATCGAGGCCATCGAAACTCGCCAGATCAAAGGTGTGGACAAGACCTACCTGGTGCTCAAGGTGCAGCAGGGAGACCTGACGCTCCGCGTGCCCGCCGAGAACGCGGAGTTCGTCGGCGTGCGCGACGTAGTCGGCCAGGAGGGTCTGGACCGGGTCTTCGAGGTGCTGCGCGCACCGTACACGGAAGAGCCGACCAACTGGTCCCGTCGCTACAAGGCGAACCTGGAGAAGCTCGCCTCGGGTGACGTCATCAAGGTCGCCGAGGTCGTGCGCGACCTCTGGCGTCGCGAGCGCGAGCGCGGCCTCTCGGCCGGCGAGAAGCGGATGCTCGCGAAGGCGCGCCAGATCCTCGTCAGCGAGCTCGCGCTGGCGGAGAACACCAACGAGGACAAGGCGGAGACGCTGCTCGACGAGGTCCTCGCCTCGTAGCGCACGCGTCATCGCATGCGGTCGGGCTGCCGCCCAACGCTCACAGCGCCCGGTGCCGGCGCGCCGCTCCTCGGACCTACCGTCCGGGAGTGGTGCAGTGGCACTCCGGGCGCTGAGGCGTGTCCGGACCACGCCCTCCACCCGAGCCGGCCCAGGCTTGCACGAGGACCCGGGCCAGGCCTGTACGAAGACCCAGGCCTGCACGACGGCCCGGGTCTGCGAGACCATCGGCCCGCAAGACCGTTTCTGCCTCCGCCCGGCCGTGGATCCTGCGGCGAGCGGGCTCTGCCGAGACGGACTCCGCGGAGCTGTGCGGCGGGCAGCGGACCGTGGTTCTTCGGAAGGGGCCCGGTGCGCCCGCCGGGCACGCCATGGCCATACCCACTTCGCCGAAGGAGTGAAACCTGAACGCGTCAGCAGCAGTCGCAGCAGCAGTGGTCCCCGCCGCCGGACGGGGTGAGCGGCTGGGGCCCGGGGCCCCGAAGGCCCTGCGGGAGCTGGGCGGTGTGCCGCTCCTGGTGCACGCCGTCCGGGCGCTGGCCCGCAGCCGGGCGGTCGGCCTGGTGGTGGTCGCCGCCCCCGCCGACGGGGTGGCCGAGGTGGTCGCCCTGCTGGACAGCCACGGGCTGGACGGCAAGGACATCCGCGTGGTGGCCGGCGGCGCGACCCGCCAGGAGTCGGTCCGGCTGGGCCTGGCCGCGATCCCGGAGGACGTGGGGATCGTCCTGGTGCACGACGCGGCCCGCCCGCTCGTGCCGGTCGAGGTGGTGGACGCCGTCGCGGCCGCCGTCCGGGCCGGGGCGCGGGCCGTGGTGCCCGCCGTGCCGCTGGCCGACACCGTGAAGCGGGTCGAGCCGAACCCGGGCCACCCCGAGCCGGTGCTCGACACGCCCGAGCGGTCCACCCTGCGCGCGGTGCAGACCCCGCAGGGCTTCGACCGCGCCACCCTGGTCGAGGTGCACGCCAAGGCGCTGGCCGAGGAGAGCGCGGGCAACGCCGACGCGCCGCCGGTCACCGACGACGCCGGCCTGGTCGAGCGCTACGGCGGCGGGGTCGTCGTGGTGCCCGGCCACGAGGAGGCGTTCAAGGTCACCCGTCCGCTGGACCTCGTGCTCGCCGAGGCCGTACTCGCCCGCCGGAGGGCCGCCGATGCCTACTGACCCGCAGACCCCCGTGATCCCCCGCGTCGGGATCGGCACCGACGTGCACGCATTCGAGGCCGGCCGCCCGCTCTGGGTGGCCGGGCTGGAGTGGCCGGACGCCGGGGTCGGGCTCTCCGGGCACTCGGACGCCGACGTCGCCGCGCACGCCGCCTGCGACGCGCTGTTCTCGGCCGCCGGGATCGGCGACCTGGGCGCGCACTTCGGCACCGACCGCCCGGAGTGGGCCGGCGCCTCCGGGGTGAAGCTGCTCGGCGAAGCGGCGCGGCTGGTCCGCGAGGCCGGCTTCGAGATCGGCAACATCGCGGTCCAGGTGATCGGTGTCCGGCCGAAGATCGGCAAGCGGCGGGCCGAGGCGCAGGCCGCGCTCTCGGAGGCGGCCGGCGCCCCGGTCTCCGTCTCCGGCACCACCACCGACGGGCTGGGCCTGACCGGGCGGGCCGAGGGGCTGGCCGCGATCGCCACCGCCCTGGTGTACGAGCGGCGTTGAGGCCGGCGGCTTGGTGAGTCGGGTCGGCGGGCCGGTGACCGGCGGGTCGGCGAGTCGGGCCGGTGAGTCGGGCCGGTGGTCGGTGGGCCGGTGAGGTGAGCGGGCCGGGAACAATCCCCGCCTGACGGGTGTTCACCCGGCGGTGCGCGTGCCCGGGTCGATACTGTTCGGCTTCGGGCCCGCGCGGGGCATCCCCTCGGGCCGTGACCGCCGCCGACGAGATGAGGTTCGCCAGATGACCACCCAACTCTCCGACCGTGCCAAGGCGTTGATCGACGGCAAGAGCTTCGCCGTGGTCTCCACGATCCAGCCCGACGGCAGCCCCCAGTCCTCGGTGGTCTGGGTCAAGCGGGACGGCGACGACATCCTGTTCTCCACCGTCCAGGGCCGCCGCAAGCACCTCAACCTGGTGCGGGACCCGCGCGTCTCGATCCTGGTCAACCCGGCGGACAGCCCGTACGAGTACCTGGAGGCGCGCGGGGAGATCACCATGACCACCGAGGGCGGCCGGGAGCTGATCGACGAGCTGGCCGCCAAGTACCGCGGGGTGGACAAGTACACCTGGGACGGCCCGGACGACGTCCGCGTGGTGGTGCGGCTCAGTCCGCGCAAGGTGGTCGGCAGCATCTGATCCACCCGCCCGTGACCTGCCGTTCCCCGGGATCACCTCCCCGTTGTCCCGGGGAATGTGGCGGGGCACCCCCTGCTGCCCACTACGCTTGACGCTGTGAGCATTCGTCTGTACGACACCAGCACCCGCCAGGTACGCGACTTCGTCCCGCTTGTACCGGGTTGTGTCTCGATCTACCTGTGCGGCGCTACCGTCCAGTCGGCGCCACACATCGGGCACGTCCGGTCCTACCTCAACTTCGACATCATGCAGCGGTGGTTCGCCTACCGCGGCTACCAGGTGACCTTCGTCCGCAACGTCACCGACATCGACGACAAGATCATCGCCAAGGAGCGCGAGCTCGGCACGCCGTGGTGGCAGATCGGGTACGAGAACGAGCGCGCCTTCAACGAGGGCTACACCGCCCTCGGCTGCCTCCCGCCGACCGTCGAGCCGCGGGCCACCGGGCACATCCCCGAGATGGTCGAGATGATGCAGGGGCTCATCGAGAAGGGCCACGCCTACGCGGCCGACGGCAACGTCTACTTCGACGTGAAGTCGTACCCCGACTACCTCGCGCTCTCCAACCAGAAGCTGGACGACCTGCGCCAGCCCGAGGGCGAGGGCGAGACCGGCAAGCGGGACCAGCGCGACTTCGCGATGTGGAAGACCGCCAAGCCGGGCGAGCCGAGTTGGGAGACCCCGTGGGGCCGCGGCCGCCCGGGCTGGCACCTGGAGTGCTCGGCGATGGCCCACAAGTACCTGGGCAGGGCCTTCGACCTCCACGGCGGCGGGCTGGACCTGATCTTCCCGCACCACGAGAACGAGATCGCCCAGTCCAAGGCCTACGGCGACGACTTCGCCTCGTTCTGGGTGCACAACGCCTGGGTCACCATGGCGGGCGAGAAGATGAGCAAGTCGCTGGGCAACTCGGTGCTGGTCTCCGAGATGGTCCGCGCCTGGCGTCCGATCGTGCTCCGCTACTACCTGGCGGGCCCGCACTACCGCTCGATGATCGAGTACAGCGAGGAGTCGCTGCGCGAGGCCGAGACCGGGTTCGGCCGGATCGAGGGCTTCATCCAGCGCGCCGTCGAGCGCTGCGGCACGGTCGACGCGGCGCCCGAGGTGCCGCCGGCCTTCGCCGAGGCGATGGACGACGACTTCGGCGTCCCGCAGGCGCTGGCCGTCGTGCACACCGCCGTCCGCCAGGGCAACAGCGCCCTGAACGCGGACGACAAGGAGAGCGTGATGGCGCGACTGGCCGAGGTCCGTGCGATGCTCGGAGTGCTGGGCCTCGACCCGCTCGACCCGCACTGGGCCGGAACGGACCGCGGCGAGGCTGGGACACTGGAGAGCATGCACGGCGTGGTCGACTCGCTGGTCCGCCTGGTCCTGGACCAGCGGCAGGCGGCGCGCGAGCGCAAGGACTTCGCCACCGCGGATGCCATCCGCGACCAGCTCGGCCTGGCCGGGCTGGCGATCGAGGACACCCCGTCCGGCCCGCGCTGGACGATCAACAGCCAGTAACCCCATCTGACGATCGGGGTGATGGGTGGGCCGTACCGGACCGGTGCGGCCCTCCCGCATGACGTAGCGCATGCCGTCGGCCGCCGCCGGACAGAGCGGGGCGGCCAGGGCATGCCGGACAGACAGGAAGTACAGCCATGGCCGGCAACAGCCAGCGCAGGAACCGCCGCAACCCCGGATCAAAGAAGGGTGCGTCTGTCGGTACCGGCGGGCACAGCCGGAAGTCGCTCCAGGGCAAGGGCCCGACCCCGCCCGGCGAGGAGCGCAAGGGCCACCCCAAGCAGCGGGCCGCCAACGCCGCGATCAAGCGTGAGCGCGACGCCAAGGCCCGGGCCGGCATGCGGCGGGCCGGCGGCGCGGGTCGCGGCGGCCGGGGCGGCGCGGGCAGCGCCGAGCTGGTCTTCGGCCGCAACTCGGTGGTCGAGGCGCTGCAGGGCGGCGTGCCGGCCAACGCGCTGTACGTCCAGCAGTTCATCGACACCGACGACCGGGTGCGCGACGCCTTCCAGGCCGCCAACGACCGCGGCATCCCGCTGATGGAGGCCCCGCGCCCGCAGCTGGACCAGATGACCGGCGGGCTCAACCACCAGGGCCTGGTGCTCCAGGTCCCGCCGTACGAGTACGCCCACCCCGAGGACCTGCTGGTCGAGGCCGCCGACGCCGGTCAGGACGCCCTGATCATCGCGCTGGACGGCGTCACCGACTCGCGCAACCTGGGCGCCGTGGTCCGCTCCGCCGCCGCCTTCGGCGCGCACGGCGTGGTCATCCCCGAGCGCCGCGCGGCCGGCATGACCGCCGGTGCCTGGAAGACCTCCTCCGGAGCCGCGGCCCGGCTGCCCGTCGCCCGGGCCACCAACCTGACCCGCACCCTGGAGGCCTACCAGAAGGCCGGCCTGATGGTGGTCGGCCTGGCCGCCGACGGCGAGGCCGAGCTGGGCGACCTGGAGCTGCTGACCGGTCCGGTCGTCGTGGTCGCGGGCAGCGAGGGCAAGGGCCTGTCCCGGCTGGTCTCGGAGACCTGCGACATGCGGGTGCGGATCCCGATGTCCGGCCTGACCGAGTCGCTGAACGCCGGCGTCGCGGCGGGCATCGTGTTGTACGAGACCGCTCGGCTGCGTGCCAAGCGCTGAGGCCGGGGTCGGCGTGGCGGTGCTGCGCTGACGTCGCGGTGTCGGCTGTGCCTGCGCTGCTGTGCTGATCGAGCGCCGAGCACGCGCGACGGGCGGGGCGCAGGCGATCTTCCGGATTGCCCGCAAATCGAGTGAAAGGCGATCGGGCCCGACCGGGTCCGATCGCTTTTTTCATGATCACTTCAAGTGTGCGCCGGACATCCACCCGGGAGAGTGTCCTAAGCGGCCGTCACCCGGTTAGACGGGCGTGGACACCAGAACACCTCGGCGCCCCCTGTTCGGCGGCGGCAGCACCGGGATAGACGCGGGCCCCGGCCTCAACACCGTCAAGGTGGAGTCGGACCCCGCGCGGCTCAGTGGCACCCAGGCCAGCTTCCGGCTCCGGCTCGGCGCTCCCGTGGCGCCGCTGATCGAGGCTCCGGCCGGACTGCTGTCCACCGGCGCCGCGTTCGGCGACCCGTACGCCAACCAGGGCCTGATCCGCCGTCCGCTGGTCACCCCGCAGGTCGTCGTGCCCGCCTCCGCCGTCCCGGCGCTGGCCGGGGCCGGGACCGGCGGCGTGCCGCGCCGCAAGGGCCGGGTCACCGCCGTCACCTGGACCGGCCAGGCACCCCCCGGGGACCTCGCGGCCACCCAGCTGCTGGAGGCGGTGCGCCAGGGCGGTGCGCCGGGGCGCGGCGGTGTCGGCCTGGCCGAGGCGGACACCCAGGTGATCCCGTCCCTCGCGGGCGCCCGGACCGTCCCGCGCCAGCCCCGCGAGGGCAACGGCTCCGCCACCCACGCGGGCGTCGGCCCGATCGGCGAGCCGCACGGCTGGACCCCGAGCGGCGAGCTGCCCGAGGTCTCCGCCGTCGACGCCGAGGGCAAGCAGCCCTGGTACCCCGGCCGCCGGGTCGACCTCGGCCTGGTGCTGCTGCCGCTGCGCGCCGTCCTCGGCTCGCTCTCGGTCTACGCCGGGTTCAGCAAGCTGTGCGACCCGGTGTACTTCGACGGCGGTGAGCGCGGCTCGATGATGCGCTGGCTCTCCTCGCTGCACCCCTGGAGGGTCGCCGAGCCGCTGCTGGCCTTCGCCATGGCGCACCCGGTGGGCGCCGGCCTGGTGGTGTCGTTCACCGAGATCGTGGTCGGCGTGCTGACCGTCCTCGGCCTCTGGCAGCGGCTCGCGGCCGGGGCGGCGATGGTGCTCTCCGCCGTACTGCTGTTCACCGTCAGCTGGCGGGCCGTACCGGTCTACGACACGCCCGACCTGATCTTCCTCGCGGCCTGGAGCCCGCTGCTGATCGCCGGGGCGCCGTTCGCCTCGCTCGACGGCCGGCTCAACCTGGAGGCCTGGCGGCGGTTCGGCGCGGATGCTCCCGGGGCGCTGCGCCGGCGGGTGCTGCGCCGCGGCGCGGTGGTGACCACCGTCGTCGTCGGCCTGACCCTGCTGCTCGGTTCGATGCTCGGCGCCGCCGTCCGTACCGGCGCCCGCGCGCACCAGGCACCGACCCGTCCGGCCACCGACTACGGCACCCCGGTCTGGCCGGCCGGCAGCCCGTCCGGCGCCCCGGGGGGCAAGGGCCCGTCCACCTCGCCCTCGCCCACCGCCCCGCGCCCGGCCACCCCGACCCCGAGCGCCACCACGCCGTCCACCGCACCGCCGTCCAAGCCGGCCACCCCGACCCCGAGTGGCAAAGGACACTCCGGCAAGGCGGAGACCGGGGCGGGCTCCTCCCCGGCGCCCGCCGCGCCGTCCGCCGGGTCGGGCGGCTCCGCGCCCGCCCAGCGCGGCACCCCGGGCCCGGGCGGTTCGGGCCCGGCGCCCAAGTCCAGCCCCAGCTCCGGCTCCGGGCTGCTCGGCGGGGTGCTGGGCAGCGCGCCGCTGGCCGACCTGTCCGGTGGTGAGGGGCGCTCCTCCCGGCCGGGGGCTCCGGCGGCGACCTGAGGCCTGGCCGCGAGCTGCGGACCTGAGACGGCGGATCGGCCGGGTGCTCCGTGGGGGAGCACCCGGCCGATCCGCCGTGTCCGCGGGTCGTGTGGTCGTGTGGTCGTGTGCGCAGTCGGCGGCTTGTCGCCGGGGCGTGCGGAGCCGGTTCTACTGGTGCGTGCGGCCGGCGCCCGCGGCGAGTTCCTTGGCGGCCTCGGTGAGGTCCTTGGCGGTGTCGATCGCGCGCCAGTACACGCCCTGCGGCAGCTGGTAGCCCGCCAGCCGCTTGCTGCGGGCGAGTTGGGGGAAGGTGGTGCGCTCGTGGTCGCCCACGTCCGGCAGCAGCTCGGCGAACTCCGGGCTGAACACGTACAGTCCGGCGTTGATCAGGAAGGGCGAGGGCGGCGCCTCGATGAAGTCCAGCACGTTGCCGAACTGGTCGGTCTCCACCGCGCCCCAGGGGATCCGCGGCCGGGCCAGCGCCAGCGTCGCGACGGCGTCCCGCTCGTGGTGGAAGGCGGCCATCTCGCGCAGGCTGAAGCGGGTCCAGATGTCGCCGTTGGTGGCGTACCAGGGCTCGTCCGGGCGGGGCAGCGCCTTGGCCGCGTACTTGAGCCCGCCGCCGCGCCCGAGCGGCTCCGCCTCGATCACCGTGCGCACCCGCAGCGGCAGGTCCGCCTTGGCCAGCCACTCCTCCAGCACGTCGGCCAGGTGCCCGCAGGAGACCACCACGTCGGTGACGCCCTCGGCGGCGAGCCAGGCCAGCTGGTGCCCGAGGATCGGCGTGCCCGTCCCCGGGATCTCGACCAGCGGCTTCGGGCGGTCGTCCGTGTACGGGCGAAGCCGGGAGCCCTGGCCGCCGGCCAGGATGACGGCCTGGGTGACCGGCGTCGAGGTCGGCCGGGGCGGGCGGGGCTGCGGAGAGCCCTGGGGCCGGGCGGGGCCGGGCGACTGCCGGGAGTGCGGGGACGCGAGGTCGGCGGTGGGGCCGGAGTCAGCGGTCATGCCTGAACAATAGGCCCGCCGCCCCGGCCGCGGACCGGGCGGACGTCAGCCCACCACACCTGCGGCGAACGCCCCGTCGCAGACCGGGCGGGCGAAGGAACGGGCCCGCTGGACGTCACCCTGGTACTTGCGCACCGCCGCCTTGCCCAACTCGGTGGCCAGGGAGCTGCAGTAGGGCGTCAGCGAGGGCTGCTCGCGCATCGAGCGCTCCAGCAGGTCCAGCGCGGCGGAGGGGTTCTTCGCGCGCAACTCGTCCAGCAGGGCCACCCGCAGGGACTCCTGCGGGGCGAGCCCGTCGGCGTTCCTGGTCGCGGTGTCGGAGCGCCCGATCCCGGCGCCGTCCCCGCTGGCCGCCGCCACGACCTGCTGGTCGAGCCCGGTCGGCGGGGCCCACGGGACCCGGGTCACGGCGAGGGTGCCGGTGGTCACCAGGACGACGGGCAGGGTCAGGGCGACGGTCTGGCCGATACGGCGCACAAGCTGCTTCACCCTCAGGAGAGTAGCGGTGGGTACGGGCTGGATCGCCCTCCGTTACACCATCGAGTGACACGGTGTCCTGGTTCGTCCCCCCGTCGTGTTGACGCGGGGGTGCGGGGGCGTCCGCGGGCCGCGCGCGGGCAGTACGCGGGGAGCCCGTCGGACCGGGGAGGGTCCGACGGGCTCCGTCGTCTCGGTGTCGGCGGGCGCCGACAGGCCGCGTCAGTCGCAGACGCTCAGGCGCTTGCCGGTGCTGGTCGCGAAGACGTGGGTCTCGTTGGCGATCGGCACCACGTGGATGGTCTCGCCACGGGCCGGGATCTGGCGGCCGGGCACCCGGACGACCAGTTCCTTGTCCTCGCCGCCGATCTTGGTGGTGCCGTAGACGAAGCCGTCCGAGCCGAGCTCCTCGACCACGTTCACGGTCACCGCGACGCCCTCGATGCCGCCCGCCGGGACGATCTGGAAGTGCTCGGGGCGGACGCCGACGGTCACCGACTTGTCGGAGCCGGCGCCGGCCAGGTTCTCGCGCGAGATGTTGACGACCGAGCCGCCGAACTTCACGCCGCCGTCCACCAGCGGCACCTCGACCAGGTTCATGGCCGGCGAGCCGATGAAGCCGGCCACGAACAGGTTGGCGGGCTTGTCGTACATGTTGCGCGGGGTGTCGACCTGCTGCAGCAGACCGTCCTTGAGCACCGCGACCCGGTCGCCCATGGTGAGCGCCTCGGTCTGGTCGTGGGTCACGTACACCGTGGTGATGCCCAGGCGGCGCTGCAGGCCGGCGATCTGGGTACGGGTCGAGACGCGGAGCTTGGCGTCCAGGTTCGACAGCGGCTCGTCCATCAGGAAGACCTGCGGCTGACGGACGATCGCGCGGCCCATCGCGACGCGCTGGCGCTGACCGCCGGAGAGCGCCTTCGGCTTGCGGTCCAGGTACTCGGTGAGGTCGAGGATCTTCGCCGCCTCCTCGACCTTGGTGCGGATCTCCGCCTTGTTCACGCCGGCGATCTTGAGCGCGAAGCCCATGTTCTCGGCGACGGTCATGTGCGGGTAGAGCGCGTAGTTCTGGAACACCATCGCGATGTCCCGGTCCTTCGGCGGCAGGTGGGTGACGTCGCGGTCACCGATCCGGATCGCGCCGGAGTTGACGTCCTCCAGGCCGGCCAGCATGCGCAGGCTGGTCGACTTGCCGCAGCCCGACGGGCCGACCAGCACGAGGAACTCGCCGTCCGCGATCTCCAGGTCCAGCGCGTCCACCGAGGGCTTGTCCGCCCCGGGGTAGATGCGGGTCGCCTGGTCGTACGTGACAGAAGCCATGGTCGTTGCTCTCCTTCACCGGCAGGAACGTGCCGGACGATCCGAGTAAAGGGGGGTGTCCACTTCGCCGCCCGCCAGTGGTCTGGACCACTACACGAACCGGCTCCCCGCGACGCTACCTGCGCTTCCGCCGCTTGTCAGCCCCCCGCCGACCCGATTTCGGCATCGGTTCCATCACGCCCGCCTGCCCCACCAACCCCCGGATATCCCACCACCCCGCCACCCCGGCCCGGTAGACTGCCCCCGGTGCCGCCGTGATCGCTCGCGGACGGCCACCGTGCCTCCTTAGCTCAGCTGGCCAGAGCACCGCTCTTGTAAAGCGGGGGTCGTCGGTTCGAACCCGACAGGGGGCTCCGGGGCGGAGACGCCAGAAGGGCCAGCTCACCGGGGTGATCCGGTGGTGCTGGCCCTTCGTCGTTGCTGCGGTCTTACTCGGCCTGTGCCACGGGCGTGCCAGAAGGTCGCAGCTTGGTTTTCGGCTGGCGAACGGGCTTAGCGTGTGGCCATGGATGGCCCCCTCATGGATGAGCTGCACAGTGAGCTCGTGCGGATCAAGAAACAGCGGACAGAGCTCCGACGTCTTGAGTACGCCCTTACGAAGCAAGCGCGGGACGCAGCGGCCCGCGCACTACTCGCCGGAATGACCCCAGAAGAGATCTCGACCGCCACTGGATACAGCCTGCAGACCGTTGAACGGTGGCAGAGTTCGGTGAGGGCTGTTCAGTCGCACCACGCGGCTCAGGAAGCGCGCTGGGAGCGGACCTCCCCTTCGCCCGGGCACCGTCTTGGTCGTCGAGAGCGAGCCCGCCTTCGGCGCCTTCGCGTCCTTGGCTCGCAGGTCGATTATGAGGCTCAGGCCTCGCTATGGAGCAAGCGAAGGCGTCGGCGGTGATGTGATCTGTGTCACTATGGATCTTGTGTTACGCGCGCGCGCCCGGGCGTGCGCGCGCAATGCAGCGAGGGTCAGATCTGGATGATCAAAGTCCGCTTTTGAGACCCATTCTGACGGTCAATCTGGTGCTTAGATGCTGCCCAATGCCAAGGGCTCCCATCGACCAGCGCCTCCTACAGCAATTGGTCGAGGGAGCCCACGAGTAAGCCCAGGGAGGCCTACATGTCCGGAAAGACTAGGCGACTCAGTAGCGCAATGCGCATCCGCCCAGGGAAACCGGGAACTGTCAGCGGACGCCAGCTGTTCCACGGTCTGGCCCGTGCGGCGGCGCTCAGTTTCGTCACGGGCGCGAGTGGCGCACTCGGCGCGCTTCTGGTTCAGCTCATCGCGCAGTAACGCTGCTGCCGGGAATGGGGCATGCCGCCTGGCCTGTCTGGGTCGGCATGCCCTAGCCGAGAGGCGGATCCGTCTCCTTAAGGGCCTGTTGGGCGGCGTCGCCCATCTTGTCGGCGATGGTACGGTCCCGGTCGCTGGTCATGTGCTGGTAGATCAGCGCGGCCCGGGTGGTGCTATGACCCATCCTGGTCATGAGCTCCCGGGTGCTGGCCCCGTTCTGCGCGGCGATGTTGTTGCCGGTGTGCCGGACGTCGTGGAAGTGGATGTCCGGGGAGACGCCGGCCTTGACCTTAGCGGCCGTCCAGTCGTCCCGGAAGTTACTTCGGCGGAGCCTGCCGCCGCGTGGGCCGACGAAGAACAGTCCGTCCTGTCCCTTGGCCGCGTGGCGCTCAAGGTGCTGCTCCAGGTCCGGGACGATCAGGGCCGGGAAGGCGACTGGGCGGAAGCCAGCGCGGCTCTTGGGAGCCTTGGTGATCAGCTTGCCGCTGCTCAGCTCTGCCTGATTCCGGCGGACCCAGAGAATTCGGGCGTCCAGGTCGACGTCCCGCCGGCGGAGCGCGGCCAGCTCGCCGAGCCGGAGTGTGGTGAACGCGGTCAGCAGCACGAGGGCCCGCCACTGGGGCTGGATGGCCGCCGCTACGGCGTACACCTCGGGGACGGTCAGAACGGGCCGTTCCGGGACGTCGTAGACATCGGCGCCCTTGATCCGGCACGGGTTGCGCTTGATCAGCTCGTCGTCCACGGCGGTGGTCATGATGCTGCGGAGGAGCTGGTACGCCTTGACGACGGTTGGCTCGCCGACTCCCGACTCCAGGAGGCGGGTTCGCCACGTCCGGACCCGGGCCGCCGTGATCTCGGACACGAAACGCGCGCCGAACGTCGGCTTGATGTGCAGCCGGAGCACGCCCTCGTACCGCTCCCTGGTGGTGTCCTCCAACTTCCGGTCCTTCAGCCACTCGTCGGCGAAGTCACCGAACTTCACCTTCCCGGCGTCCGGATCGGTCCACTGGTCGCGCTTGATGTCAGCCTCGATGAGCGTCAGCGCGACTTCGGCGTCCGCCTTGGTGGGGTAGGTCTCCTCACCGGGACGCATCAGGCCGGTGACCGGATCCGGGTAGCGGATCTGAAAGCGGCCGGAGGGGAGCTTGCGGACAGAGCCGAAGCGCCGGCGGTTGCCCCTGGAGTTGGCCATCAGGCGGCCCTCCGCAGTGCGGCACGGCGGACCGAGATGGGCACCACGGTGTTCGCGGCGAGGTACTCGGCGACGACGGCCGGGCGGACGCGGACGTGGCGGCCGACCTTGATGAACTCGATCCGCCGTTCGGCGACGAGCCGGCGCGCGAATCGGGGCGTGGTGCCGAGGAGTTCGGCGACCTGGTTGACGTCGAGCAGGGGCTCAGGCATTGGTGGGTTCTCCTTCCGTTCCGGGGGCGGGTTGCAGCGCTTGGGTGAGCCAGGCTTCGCCGCGGGTGAGGCCGAGACCGGCGAAGACCCAGTGGGCGACGACGAGCGTGGTGTCATCGGCAGCCTGGGCGTCGGGGCCGTGGAGGCGTTCGAGGGTCTGGGCTCGGCGCCAGGCGGTGCGGGCGTCGCGGAGGGCGCCGAGCGTGGTCGAGTACTTGCGGGTCTTGGTGGAGAAGTGGCCGCGGAAGCCGACCATGTGGGCCCAGGCACGGAGGCGGAGTTCCGCCAGCTCTGGGCGGGCGCCGAGGTTCCAGCAGGTCCGGATGAGCCGGCGGGCGTGCTCGGGGATGTCGTGCTGGGCGATCTCGGCGAGCAGCCGGACGGGGCGGTCCAGGGTGCCGGTGGCGGTCTCGGCGCCCTTGGTCGCGTACTTGGCGATGTAGGCGGCGACGGCCCGCTCGGTGATCTGGACGGGGCCGGCGAAGTCGGCGTTGCGGATCGTTCGGATGTCGAGCTGCTTGCCGAAGGTGAAGCGGTGCTGTCGGCCGTCGACCAGTGGACCGGGGATGTCGGCCCGGTGGGCGGCGGCGCGGATGGCGTCGGTGAGCAGGTCGGCGGTTGCCCAGGACGGCGGGGGCGTGTCGCCGCCCTCGGGGCCGTCGAGGCGGATCACGGAGTGGAAGTGGATCGCGCCGCGCTTCTGGTACTCGGCGACCTTGCCGAAGGAGACCCGGGCGACATCCTTGAAGGCGCGCTGCGACAGCCCGGCGAGCTTGGCGATCTCTCGGCGCAGGTGGATCGTGAAGCGGGCCCAGATCTTGCCCGCGTGAGCGTTCCACAGGACGTGGCCCGCGTAGTCGTACGTCTCGGGATCGAGCGGCGAGCCGAGTAGCGGGTCGTCGGCGGTGTGGGCGGTGCCGCAACGGCAGTTGCCGGATCCGGGCCGGTTGTGGACAGGGCCGAAGCCGGGCGCGGTGAAGGTGGCGAACACCCGGGGGTGGGCGGACACCGTCTCCGGGGTGCCCTTGCCGCCGACGAGTCCGGCGGTGATCAGGTGGTAGGTGTCGCGGCGATACGTTTCGGCGCAGGACGGGCAGCGGGTGACGCGGCGGTTGCCGCAGCGCAGCAGCAGATTGCCGGCGGGCAGGTCGGCGGACTCCAGGTGGTGGAGGACCTGCCCGGTGGCTTCGTTGATCTCGGTGCGCCAGCCGTCTAGGCGGACGGGCGAGGTGCAGCCGGCGAGGCCGGAGAGCTGCCGCATCAGGGCGGGCATCGTGCCGAGCTGGGCGAGGCCGAGGAGATCGGCGACGGGCGGTGTGGTGACGGTAGTCATCAGGCAGCCACCGCCAGTGGCAGGTGAGCGGGCTCCAGGACTGTGCCGAGGACCGCGGCGGCGAGGCCGGGCGGGACGGCGTTGCCGATCTGCTCGAACTGCTTGGTGCGCGAGCCTGCCCACGGGTAGTCGGCGGGGAAGTCCTGGAGGATGCCGGCTTCGGTGGCGGTCAGTTCGCGCTCCGGGGCGGATTCGATGGAGAGCTTCCACGACCGAGCGCGGCCCGTCAGGGTCCAGGCCGGGCCAGCGGCGGTGAAGCGGTTGCCGCCGCCGGTGTGCTCGCCGCGGGTGGTGACGCCGCCGGAGGAAAGCCCAAGGGCGTCGGCCATGGTGGTCCAGGCGGCGCGTCCGGGACCGAAGAGGCTTTCGGGCTCGGGCGCCTTGGCGTGCGTGGCTTCGGGCGGGGCGACTTGGCGCGTCGTGGAGGCCAGGAGGAAGGCGCGGCGGCGGGTTTGCGGTATGCCGTGGTCGGCGGCGTTGAGGATGCCGACCCAGGTCGAGTAGCCGACCGTGCGCAGGACGCGAGCCATGTGGTCGAAGAGGGGTTCCACCGAGGGGACTTCCTCCAGGGCGACCCAGTCCGGGCGGATGTCGAGGGCGTATCGCAGCGGCTCGACGGCCAGGAGCGAGCGTGCGTCGACGCAGGCGGTCCGAAGGACGGCGCGGGTGTCTCGGCCGGAGGCGAGGTCGTCAAGGCCCTGATGGCAGAGCGCGATGTCGTCACCTCCGGCACCGAGACCGGCCGAGCTGAACGTCTGGCACGGGGCGGATCCGATCAGGCCGGAGACCTTTCCAGCGAGCGGGGTGGTCGGGTAGGCGGCGACGTCGGTGCGGATGGTGTGATGTCCGGCGGCGGCGCGGGTGGCGCAGGCGGCGGCGTCGATCTCCAGGCCGATGTCGGTGCGGCCGAGGCGGCGCAGTCCCTCGGACCAGCCGCCGGGGCCGGCGAACAGGTCGATGATGTGGCGGTTCAAGGTGGTGCCTCCCTCCGTGGAGAGGCCCCCAGGACTGACCAGCGGTACCAGTCCCGGGGGCTGGGTGGTCAGGACTGGTCGGCAGGCTGCTGGCGGCGGTCGGTCCACTCCTCGGCGCAGACCTTGTGGACGGGCTTGCCACGGTCGGAGCGCAGGTTGGTGGGCTTGTTGCAGACGCCGCAGGGGGCGGGCTTCGGAGCCCAGTGCTTGGAGTCGCGCCAGTCGAGGAGGGCCATCGGTCAGACCGCCTTGGCGACGGCGGCCAGTGGGCGGACGACGGTGCCGGCGCCCTGGCAGGTCGGGCAGGTGACCGGGACGGTGGCGCGGGAGCCGTCGCGGAGGCGCACGCCGGTGGCGATGTGCGCGGTGGCGTGACCCGAGCAGTTCGGGCAGATCCGGGTCGGGGCGTGGCTGTGCTGCGGCATGATGGGGCTCTCCTTCGTGGACTTCGGTTCGGGAAGGGGTTGCGGTCTCGGGGCGGCGGGATGCTTGGCGGCGTGTTGCCGCCCCGGGGCCGGTCTTCGAATCAGCGGCGGCGGGAGGTACGGCCGTCGCGCTTGTGCGCGTACATGTCCCGGTCGGCGGAGGCGAGCGCGTCCGTGAGCGAGACGACCGGCAGCTCCGCGACGGGGCAGACGCCCACCGAGGCGGAGGCCGGGAGCGTGAAACCGGCGTACAGGACCGGCTGGTTGAGGGCCGCGCGGAGTTCGGGCAGGCGCGCGGGGGCGTCCAGGACGGCCGCGGCGAACTCGTCCCCGCCGAGCCGGGCGGCGATGCCGGGGCGACCGCACCAGGCGGACAGACGGGCGGCGGTGGCAGTGATCACCGCGTCGCCGGCGGCGTGGCCGTAGGTGTCATTGGTGGCCTTGAAGTCGTCCAGGTCGATCAGCAGCACCGAGGCGCGGCCCGGGTGGCGCTGGGTCAGCCGGTGGGCGCGGGCGGTGAAGCCGTCGCGGGTGTGGAGCCCGGTGAGCGGGTCGCGGCGGGCGGTCGCGAGGCGACGGTTCAGCCAGGCGCCGTGAGTGGTCCATCCGATCAGCGGTGCACCGGCGGCAAAGATCGTGGGCAGATCCATGAGCGGTCCTTCGTGATGGGCGTGGTTGGGGTTGCGATCTCCGGGGCGGCGGGATGCTGGCGGCGTGTTGGCCGTCCCGAGGAGGTCAGAGGCCGAGGCGCTGGGCGCGGCCGGCGGCCTGGTCGAGCAGGTGGTGAATGTCGGCCCGACGGGTGGTGGGGCGGTCGTTGTACTCGTCCGGGGAGCTCACGGGGCGGCCAGTGGCGTGCAGGATCTCCATGAGCTGGACCCGGGCGGTGGTGACGGTGGACGGGGTGCCGTAGCCGTGGGCGAGGACGGCGGCCTGGGCGCCGAGGAGGCAAACGCGGCCGGCCGAGTCCCACATGGCGCCTTGGAGCCACCCGAAGGCGTCGATGTAGCGGGAGGTGAGCCGGAGGTGCCCGGCGGCGCTCACCGGTACCGGACGGGCCGGGCGGTGGGTGATCCGGTCGAGGAGCGTGAGCCGCGGGACCGGGTAGCCGGCGTTCCAGGCCTGGAGCGTGGAGCCGAGCGGCGAGACGTACGGCACGGCGATACGGGCCGGGGCGGGCAGGAAGGCTAGGTAGGCCTCGATCTCGGCGACGAGGCCGGAGCCGTCCACGGTGATCAGGGGCGGCAGGCGAACGGTGGTCTTCACGGCCAACTCTCCTTTCTGTCCGATTACTTGGTGGTCGACTTGTTGATGACGTCGACGCCGTTGTGGGTCGTGTTGTCGATCAGCGGGGCGGCGGAGGTGTCGGCAAGGTAGAAGCCGAGGAGGACGAGCGCGGCGACCGCCCACCAGCGCAGTCGGAGGTTCCGGACGATGAACCAGGCGGCGAGCGCGAGGATGAACAGGAAGGGCAGCTGGACGTTCATCAGGTGAGTCCTTCAGGCGAGTTCGGCGGCGAGCGCCGAGGCGAGCGGGTCCTTGACGCCGAGCCGGGCACGGAGCGTGGCGGCGTCGATCGGGGTGCCGGTGCGGGTGCGGTGGTCCTCGGCGACCTTGCGGGCGTGGTCGAGGAGGAAGGCCGGGACCGTGGGCGCGGGGGCCGGTGCGGGAACCGGAGGCGGCCCCGGAGCGGGAGCCGGCTCGATCGCCGGGACAGCCGGCGGAGGCGGGACCGGCGTCGGCTCGACAGCCGGTTCGGTGATCGGTTCGGCGGCCGGGACGTACAGCGGCGGGGCGTCATCGGGCTCGGCTTCGTCCAGTTCCGGCTCGACCGGCGAGGCTTCCTCGGCAGGCTCAGCGGTCGAGTGGGCCAGCAGGGTGCCGCCGAGGAAGGCGGCGGCGGGCCAGCCGGCGACCAGGACGCGGAGCCAGGCCGGGGCGGCGCCGAGGTCGAGCAGTCCGGCGGTGCCGACGTTGGCGCCGAGCGAAGCGGCCAAAGCGATCACGAACCAGCACCAGGCGAGTCGACGAGCGGCCCCCGAGCGCATCCGGCGCCAAGCGGCGACGAGCAGGAGGTCGACGGACACCGGGTAGGCCCAGGACTTCCAACCGCTCTGACCGGCGGCTTCGGCAAGATCGTGCAGGTGGGCGAAGGAGAGCGCGGCGGCGATCACCGCTTGCGCGAGGACGGCGTCCAGCTTGGGGAGTCGGCGCACGGCGTACCCCGTTAGAGCTGGTTCGTGTCGAGGGAGAAGAAGAGGACGATGCCGTCGGTGAGCTCCGGCCGCAGCCGCGTCAGCTCGCCGATCGCCATCTCGTAGATGTCGGCGCGGGTCGTTCGCGGCGACGGCTTGATGGTGTCCGCGAAGGTTCCGATCGCGGTGGTGTCGCGTACGGTCTGTTGCATCGTGAGGACGCAGAAGTAGGTGTCCTGCTGCATTGCTTCTCCTGAGGATTGCGGGCCGGGCAGGGCCTCAGCGGCTTGCCGCCTGTGCCGGCGGCGGCTTGGGTTACGCGGTGCCGGTGCCGAGGCAGTCCGGGCAGGTGGCCTCTTGCTCGGCGATCCGGCGACGGCGAACGCCGCGGCCGACGTACACCGACTCGGTGGTCTGGCCGGTGCCCTTGCAGGGCTGGCAGGGCACGGGCTTCGGCGGCGCGGTGCGCTTGCGGGCGGCCACCGGGGTCACCGGGGGTTGCGTTGGGCGCGGTCGGCGGCGGCGCGGGCTTCGCGGGCGAGCTGGGCGGCGTCGCGGTCGTCCGGGTTGGCCCGGGCGATCCGTTTCAGCAGGTCCGCCTTCTCGGCGAGGAGCGGACCGTTGTCGTCGTTGTCGCGAGTGGCCTTGAGGTGGCCGAGGAAGGCGCCGATCTCGGCGATGGACGGCTTGCGGGACACGGGTGAAACTCCTCTTGGTCGAGGCATGGCGGGGGTAGGTACTTGGCGCGAGACGGCGCGCCGATCGGTTGGGTGAGGCGCCGCTACTCGGTGGCCGGGACCGGCGCGAAGCTCGGCGGCGTCGAGGGCATCGGTGGGATGTTCACCGGGCTGATGACCTGCGGGCGGAAGGCCGCCAGGCGGTCCAGGTTGGGCGTCATGTGTGCGAACTCGACGCACCGCGCGGCGACTTCGGCGAGCGAGCGGAACGGGGTGCGGATCTCGGACCACTGGCCTGAGGTGTCGCCGGCGACGGCCATCCCCGGCATGTCCGGGCTGATCCGGGTGGACGCTGCGACGGCGGCGTCGGAGATGTCCCCGAGCCCCATCTTCGCCGTCTCCAGGTCGTTGACCCGGTGGACGGTGCGGCCAGTCAGCTGGGAGCGGAGCAGGGTCGCACCCTTGCCCAGTTCCGAGCCGAATCGCTGGCCCGAGATCTCCAAGAAGATGCCAGCGGCGCGGGCGAGCTGGGCGAGCCGGATGAGCGCGGTGACGATCTGGTTCCGCCGCTCCTCATCGGCCTTGCTGGCCACCAGGAACAGCTCCGCGATCTCGTCCACCAGGACGACGATCGGCACCGGCCGAACCTTCGGGGGCAGGCCCCAGATGTCGGCGGTCAGGTCCTCGGCCGCCACCGATCCGGGGACACCCTGGTGGTCGCGGATCAGGTCGTACCGGTCGTCCATCTCGACCAGCAACGCGAGCAGCAGTCCGAGCGCCTCGCCCTGGTCGGTGGCCAGCGCGGACAGCCGCGGAGCGAAGGGTCGCTGTTCGACGCCGCGCTTGCAATCGATCCCGACGAGGGCAACCGGCTGCGGAGCGAGACCGTGGACCAGGTTCCGGGTGAACATCGACTTCCCGGACTGGTTGGCACCGAGGTTCAGCCCGTTCGGAGCCTGCCGGTAGTCCCGGTGGTGCACGGTGCCATCGGCCCGCAGCGCGACCGGGATCCGCAGCAGTTCCCGGGACTTGGCGCCAGCACGACGCGGCATGCGTACGTTCCGCAGCACATCGAAGCCGACGATCCGCAGGTCCACCACACCAGGCTTGACCTCCGAGACGTGCACCGCGTGAACGCCCCAGGCGTGCCGCAGTCGCTCGGCGGCATCGACCATGTCCGACGTCTGCTGGCCGCGGGCGAGCCGGAGCCGGACCCGCAGGCCGGTCGAACTCACCTGCATGCCACGGACCTTCGGCATCGCGGGCTTGGCCGGCCGGTTGGTCGCGGACGAGGCCATCGCGCGCCAGAACGAGGGCTCCACGGTCAGCCCGCAGGCCTCCATGACGTTCTCGAAGTCGTGCCGGATGCGGTGGACGGTCAGCGGGAGACCGACGGTCGCCCAGTAGGTCCGGGGCATCTTCGCCTTGGCGTAGAGCGCGCCGGCGCCCACTGCGGCACCGGGGACACTCAGCTCCAAGAGCGTCGCCGTCAGGGTGTTCACGGCGGTCAGGCGTTCGTGGCCGCAAGGACCGGGGCGGCGGCGACGGTCACGGCGTCGGCCCGGAAGGCGATGCCGGAACGGCGCTGGCCGTTGAACTCGTTCTCCCACGGCCGGGCGATCAACCGGGTCAGGCTCACAAGCATGCCCGGAGCCAGCCCGTCCGGGATGCCCGGCTGCGGCACGGTCAGGGACAGGATGTCGGCCTCGCCGTTGGCGACGAACGTGACGTCGAGGGTGACCAGCGGCGCGCCGGTCTCGGCGTCCATGGCCATCTCGCCGGTGCGGCGATCCTTGAGCTTCGGGCGGGGAGCCTGGGCGACCATCACAAGCGCGGCGGTCGTGTCGACGGGGATGAAGCGCATGAGCTGGGCTCCTTCGTCTGGCACCGAGGGAATGTCGTCGTCCTCGGAGCAGCCTCACCACGGCAGATACCGGGTGTCATCAGCACCTCCTGAGATCTTGTCCTCAAGTCCTCATTAGGAGTTGCCGTGGGGAAAACTATGACGGCTCATCAGCTAGTCGTCAACACCTCTTTAGGACTTAGGATGAGCCGAAGACCACGACAGGACGGTGACCAGCACCATGGCCAACCAGTACGAGCGGATCGCTGCCGATCTGAGGCGCCAGATCAAGGCCGGCGAGCTGGGCCCCGGCGACCGGTTGCCCGCGGAAACGGCGCTCGCCGACCAGTACCGGGTGAGCGTGCCGACCGTCAGGCAAGGCGTGGGGGTGCTCGCGGCCGAGGGGCTGGTCGAGAAGCAGCACGGCCGAGGCACCTTCGTCCGCCGGCAGCCGACCCCGGTCAAGCGGGACAACCTCCGCCACCAGTGGGAGAAGAACCGCGCGCGCGAGGCCGAGTCGGAACGGTTGAAGACCGGCGCCACCGAGCACGACACCGGGCTGACGGTGCACGACCTCGTGTTCGCGGCCAAGTACGAGCAGGTCCCGGCGAACGCCGATCTCGCGGCTGCCTTCGGGGTGCCCGAGGGGACCATGCTGCTGGAACGCACGTACCGCACCCGGTACAGCGAGGAACGGGCGCCGTTCAACGTGTCCCGGTCCTACCTGCTGCTGGACCTGATCTCGGGGAACCCGGACCTCCTCCGTCAGGACCAGGAGCCGTGGCCGGGCGGGACGCAGAACCAGCTGTTCACCGTCGGCATCGAGCTGGACCGCGTCGTGGAAACCTTCCGGGCGCGGCCGCCGACGCCGGACGAGACGGAAGAGCTCGGCCTGCCCGCGGGTGTGTCGGTGATCATCCTCAGGAAGACTTGCATCGACACGACGGACCGCGTGGTGGAGGTCGCCGACGTGACGTTGCCCGGCGACCGCACCGAGATGGTCTACACGACCCAGCTGAGCAGGTGGTGAGCATGACCAATCTCGTAACCGTCATCACAGCCGTCCACGGACCGGGTGCCGAGTACCTGGCGGACGCCTACAAGTCGCTCCTGGACCAGGACCTCCCGGCCGGGTGGGACTGGCAGTGGGTGATCCAGCAGGACGGCGAGACGGACGACGTGGCCCCGCACGTGCCGGACGACGCCCGGATCAGCTTCGGCCAGGGTCGGCACGGCCGAGCGGGCATGGCGCGGACCATGGGACTCTCGCGGGCCACCGGGCAGTTCGTGAAGGTGCTCGACGCCGACGACCAACTCCCCGCGGGCACACTGGCGCGAGACCTTGACGTCCTCACCAGCCGGCCAGACGTGGCGTGGACGACGTCGCGCGTACTCGACCTCCTCCCGGACGGCAGCACGGTCGGCTTCGACCAGGACCCGCCGGCCGGAACGATCGAGCGGGGCGAGGTGTTGTCCCACTGGAAGGCCCACGACTTCCGCGCCCAGGTGCACCCAGCGACGCTGTGCGTCCGGCGGGACCTGCTGCTCGCGCTCGGCGGGTGGATGGCGCTCCCGGCTTCCGAGGACACCGGGCTGTTGATGTCGCTCAACGCGGTGAGCCGCGGGTGGTTCATCGAGGAGACCGGCCTCCTCTACCGGAAGTGGCCGGGGCAGAGCACCCACCAGGCGGCGCACAACCAGGAGGTCGAGCGAGCGGCACGCATGTCGGTCATCCAGGCCCGGGCGGAGGCCCTGCTGGCTCTGGAGAACTGGCGGCTCGACGCCGGCTGAGCACCGCCGATCGAGGACGGCCCCGGCAGCACGAGCGTCGGGGCCGTTTCGCTGCCCGCTTCAGATCTGGCCGGAAGCCTCATCCGCGCTCCGGGCGCCGGGCAGCAGAAGCCCACGGGCGGTGTGCTGCTCTCCCTCGAACCGGCCCCGTACGCCGAGGTCCGCGCGGGCGGCTTCGTGGAACCGGTTGATCGCCTTGAACGCCCCGGTGTGCAGTGCCCGCCAGTCCGCGAGCGTGCCGTCGACCAAACCCCGGGCCTGCCAGCCGATCGCGGCGAGGTTCTCCTGAACGGCGTGGGCCGCCTCGATCACCTCATCCCCGGCGAGCAGCATGATCCGCTCGAATGCCCTTGCCTGGGCGCCGCTGGCTTCGGTCAGCTCCATCGACAACTCGTGCTCCGTGCGCGGCATTTGTCGGATCTCTTCGCGCACCTCGTAGAGGAGCACCGCGATGTGGATCGAGGTCCGGACCAGCCCGACGTAGTCGGCGTACGCGTCGAGCTTCTTCTCGTCCCAGCGAAGCCGCAGGCCGTCCTTGCGCTTGCTCCGCTCCATCAGCTGGTTCGTCGCGTAGGTGGTCAACCCGCCGAGCACAACCGCGGCGATGGTCACTAGCTGGGTGATCGTATCCATGGCCCCCGCACCGAGGATGTGAACAGTAGTCAGATCCGAGCCTGCCGATGATAGGCGGCCGACGGGCCCGGAGGCAGGTGGCGGAGGGGCGTGAGAAGGGGTGGGGTGGGGGTGAGGGATGGAGGGGTGGGAGTGAGTAAAAATCTTCTCTACAGGTTCAAGGGCGCGCACAGCGCGCCAGCGCGCGGCCTAGCCGCTCGCCGTCGCTCCTGTCTTGCGCCCCGCTTCGGCGGCGGCCGGCCGCGCACGTCGAACGTGCGGCCGGGAGGCTGGCCGAGGTTAGAGCCCGTCGTGGCTGGGGTCGGGCGGCTCCACGGTTTTACCCACCTCCCAGGCTCGGGACCCGAGTCGAGCAAGAACGGGGGGCCACTCGGCCAAATTGCGGTCAGGTCCAAAAGCCCTGACCGAGTCGCAACAGCTTACGGCCCCCCGATCATGCTCGACCCCAAACCAGGCAGGGCACCGGCCAAAACCGCTCCACCGCCCAGGCGAACAGCCATCGCATAGCCGCAAGCCCAAGTGTCTTGTCATGTCCGCGACATGTGATAGTGACTCGTCAATCGAAAAGCCCAGGCTGGTCCACTTGAGCTTGAGGCTTTCGCTGCTTCTTCGGGTCGAGGTCTTCAAGTGGTCCGACAATGCGAAGAACTGTCGCATTGTAGAGCCAACTCAGATTTCCTTCTTTTTCAAGCCTGCCGCTCACTTGAATCGCAAGGTCCTCTTCGTGTGCACGGATGGCTGCGTGATAGTCCTCCTCGTCAGCGAGCCTCACGCGCACCTTTTTGGGAGAACCAGAACCGAACGACTCGACTCCAAAAACCCCTGGGCTTCCAGCCTGCTTCTTGGCTAGCAGATGCACTCGCCCTAGCACTGTCACGAATTGTGGTCCGTCATCCTGGGCGAGCTGTCGAGCAGCCTTGTCAAGGACTTCCGCATCGGACCCCTGCAGCTCGAAATGGTGCGAAGTGGCACCACTGACGGGGACAGCAGCATCCCAGTCGATCGTGATGTCTGCCCCATCGGACATCGAAGCCATGCCCAGCAGTGCACTTGTCATCTCGTATGAGACGCCATTTTCAACGCCCTCCACAAAGCCCGACAGCGCGCCAGTGGACTTATAGTGAGAAATCGCCTCTAGTGTCGATTCGACTGCCTTGGCGAAGGCCTCACTGACAGAACGCGAAGAAACCGCTCCAAAGCCTGTAATGATTGACTCTGGCTCGGCCTTAAGGGGAACGCTTGAGTCGGGCGGAACGAAGGCCGTGACAATGTAGCTACCTGGCTCAGTCTGTCCCATTAGAACCTGATCGAGGTAGCGACTCGCGAACCTTCCATGACGATTAACAAAGTGACGCTCCGGGCCAAGGTAGTACTTGGCTCCAGCTAGCATTGCGCGTCTGGCTGAATCAATCAGGCGCTCACCACTTCGCCAATCGATCAGCCCACTTGGAGCAGCCGATTCGCGGCGGAATTTGAATTCATCGGCACTATTCGTGATGATCTTCGGAAATACGACGCGAGTCCAAAAGTCATGATTCAACGAAATTTGATGAAGCGCGACGCCCATAACTTCGCGATAGTCAGGATCTTCTTGATCCAGCGGCAGGAGAAGGCTTGTTCGAGGCCACGCCGGACTATCACCGGGAGGCGACAGTCGGAGGAAGATGCCCCGCCGGCCTCCGGCAAGCTTCCAGCCAGAGTCTTCGAGCAGGACGGCGAGCTTCGCTGGGTCAACCCGCTCTACTAGGGCAGAGGAACTGGGCTCAGTCATGAAGCTTCTCCTCTCTATCGACCCGGTCCATGAGCTTGATCAGAGTCGGCGCGTCAAAGATGTCGCTGGTTGACAGTCTGACACTCGGCTTGTCCACCGTCGGGCTGACTGCCACGCCCTCAAGGTGTCTCCAATAGGATGCTCGTCGGATCAGCAGACCCTCGTGAGTAGCCTCGGTCCACTCCGCCTGGTTCTGCGGCATGGTCATCACGATCAAGATCGACTTGTAGTTGCGGCGCGGCTTCGCCAGCTGCTCAAGGTATGCGCGCTTGGAGAACTGGTAGCTGAACCAGCCCTTCGCGGGATCAGGGACCGTCTGGGTAGTGCTCTTGAGCTGGGCCAGGAGGTGTACCTCCTCCTCCAGCGGGGTCATCGGCGGCCGGATGAACCTCACATCCATGCCGAACAGGTCCTTGCCCACCCGCTCAACCAAGCAACCCGCCGTCGCAGCCACGCTAGTGACTAGGCCGATCTGGAGCTCCTCCATCATGCTGGTGAGCGTGCGATCGTCTACGGCCTGGACGTGGCGCTGGCGCGGTTTGGAACCGTTGCTCGCCTCGCTCCCAGCCACCATGGGCACACCTCCAGGCGGCAGCGTAGATCACTGAGGGTCGGCGGCGTGAGCGGTCCGTAGTTTTGGCCATGGTCGAACCGTAGTGCGAGGGACTGACGGAGGTTAGAGTCCCAGGGCGGCCCGTTTCGCATCGCGACCAGTGACCGACCCTGGGACAGCTGCGTGACTACCTGCGCTACGGCCCCGCATGTCGGCGGACAACCACGGACGTCTGGAGACTTTGCTTGGAGGTCAGCGACCGTCTGAGCCCAGACAAAGGGCATTCCCGGTTGCTTCGGGACGAAGAGGCCAGGTCTGATCTGTAGTGTGCGGCCATGATGAGCGAGATGGAGCCGGACGGGCCGTTGAGCGACGCAGAGGCTGAGCAGTTTCGGCAGCTGCTGAAGCGGTACCTGTCCCACGAGCTTGATCAGTGGGAGACCTCGAAGAGCGAAACGCCCTATGGGCCGGCCTACGTGGTTCTGACTCGCGCGCTGCCCGAGGCAGCTCTGCCGGAGCACTTCCTCGACCTGTGAGCGTGCCATAGGCGTGCCAGATCGGGCGGTACGTGGCGGTCAGTTGCGGGCGCTGGCAGCGCGATGGCCGGGAACCGACAGGCCAGCTGAGCCGCAGGTCACGCCGGGTCTCGAACGCCTGTCCTTGTAAAGCGGGGGTCGTCGGTTCGAACCCGACAGGGGGCTCAGGATTCCGGCCCAGGTCAACGGGCCCAGAACGCATGGAGGGCCCCGGACTGATCTCGGTCCGGGGCCCGCTGCATCACCGGGTGACATCAGCCGGTCGTGCGGCGCCGCCTTCCGGAGGTGCAGTCACGCAGTCGCTGCGGCTTACTGGACGGGCGAAGGGGTGGTCCTCGGGAGGACCAGTAGGTGAAGGCCGGCCGCCAGGATGCCGCCCACGAGGGGGGCGACGATGAAAAGCCACACCTGGGTAAGGGCCGTCCCGCCGACGATGAGGGCAGGACCGAGACTGCGGGCAGGGTTCACCGACGTTCCGGTGACCGGAATCCCGATGAGGTGGCACATGGCGAGGGACAACCCGATGGTCAGTCCTGCCACCGTGGCATTCGAGGTCTTGCTCGTCGCGCCGAGGACGACGAAGACGAAGAGAGTGGTCAACACCACCTCGATCAGGAAAGCACCGCCTGCGTTGATGTGAATGCGGCTGGCGGCACCCCAGCCGTCGGCCCCAAGGCCGGTGGTCGAACGGCTGTAGAGGGGTGAGCAGGCGAACGTGCCCCAAAGGAGCAAGGCCCCGAGCATCCCGCCGATGAACTGTGCAGCCCAGTAGCCAGCCGCCTCGAGCAGCTTGATTCGGCCGGTCAACAAGGCTCCGACGGTGACGGCTGGGTTGACGTGACAGCCGGAGATCGGCCCGAGCACGTACGCCAGGGCGAGTAGGACGAGGCCGAACGCGAGTGCGGTGGCGACCACGCCGGCGGCGTAACTGCTCCCCGTTGTGCCGAAGCCGAACGACAGGGTTGCCACCCCGACCGCGACATACACGAGCAGTCCTGTTCCCAACAGTTCTGCAGCCAGCTTCCGGATCATGTTGTCCCTTTCCCGGGCAGCACCAACGACCGCTGCGGTCTGTGAAGTCATGGGCTCGAACCGGCGCCTCTTGTATACGTATGGTTACTCAAACACGGCGGAGAGTAGTCGGCAAGTGCTCTCCCGAGTCGGGAGCATGCTCGGATCTTCTGCTCGGCGACCCGCTACCTGCACGGACAGGGCCTGCTGCACCTCGACCTCAAGCCCTCCAACATCGTGATCGACTGCCGCCGCGCCAAGGTGCTCGACCTCAGCATCGCCCGCCCCCCGGGCCCGGGCACCCCCGGCATCGGCACCGAGGGCTACCTCGCCCCCGAACAGCCACCGGCGGCCCGCTCACGGCGGCCACCGATGTCTGGGGCATCGGCATCACCCTCTACGAGGCCGCGACCGGCGAACTCCCCTTCGGCGGACAGCCGTCGAGCCCCGCACCACCGGTGTCCGCACGCCGCCGCCTGCCCCGCCCGTTCGCCGAGGCGATCGACGCCTGCCTGCACCTCGACCCGGACGCCCGGCCCGAGCTGCCCCACCTGGCGGCGCTACTGGACGGCCTGCTCCCGCTCGGCCGCCGCGCGGTCCCGTCGGGCCCGGGGAATCCACTCCGCGGGGGAGCGACTCCACCGGTGGTGGCGGCCGTCCGTGACCGGCCGGTTCGGGACGGACACCGTGCTGCTGCTCGGGTCGCTCCGGCAATTGGCATCCGGAGCCGTAGTGTTGGGCATACCGGCCGTACGGAACCGCCGCTGGGAGGAGGACCGGGAGACCTGACCAATCCCCTCGGACGGCTCCGGGGCGCACCCCCGGCCTCCGGTGCGGCCCACCGCGCACCGTGCCCGGCCGGCCCCGGAGCGCAACCGGCTGCCCCACCCGCGCACGCATGCCTCCGCGGCGGGCGGGGCGGCCGACCCGGTCGTACCGTGGAGGTGCGGGGGGTGACGGAGGAGGTTGACCAATGCCCGGTTCGCTCACCATCAGCCACCACGAGTCCGCGGTCACCCTGGACCACACGGACGCCGCCCGGCTCGCCACCGTGCTGGCCGAACTGGCGTACCTGCTGGAGATCCCGGGCCCGAACCGGATCAACGACGCGCAGCTCGCCCTCCTCTGCGAGGGCCGCGTCCCGGACCGCGCCGAACTGGCGCACTGGTCCGGGGCACTCGCCACCGAGCTGAAGGGGCGGCTCTGACCGAGTCCGACCCAGCCCGGACCGGGGCCGGCGCCGACCGGCTCAGGTCCGGGGTGCGGCACGCCCCGACCGGGGTCCACCGCGCCCGCGCCCGGGCCCCCGACCGCCCGCCGTACGATGGCGCGCGGGGCGGGGACGTCCTCCGGGTGCCGGGGTGGTCGGCGGCCGGTCCGGCGGAGGGTGGGGGCCCGAGCGTGCCGCAGTCCTGGTCGATGTCCTGGCTGACCGTGCCGACGCCGCTGCCCAGCGGCCCGATGCACATCGCGGTGACGTCGCTCGGGGTGGCGGCGGCGGGTTACGGCGGACGCGACGGTGAGGCGCCGCCGTGCGCCGACGAGTCGAAGATCACCGCCGTCACCGAGCGGATCGGCGCCTACCTGGCGGGCCGCAGCCGCGAGTTGGGCCTGCCGATCGACTGGAGCCTGAGCTCCGGGCCGCACCGCGCCGTCCTGCAGACGCTCTGGCGCGAGGTGCCGTACGGGCGGACCGTCACGTACGGCGAACTGGCCGCCCGCAGCGGGGTGTTCGAGGACGTCACGGAGCCCGGCCTGGCCGCTCGGACGGTCGGGCAGATGATGGCCGCCAACCCCGTCGCCCTGCTGGTGCCCTGCCACCGGGTGGTGGCGGCGGACGGGATCGGCGGCTTCGGCGGCGGTCGGGTCGGGATCGAGGTGAAGCGCTGGCTGCTCACCCTGGAAGGGGTGTTGGAGCCGAGGCTCGACTGGGACGGGCCGCTGTAGTCGCTGCCGCGGCTGCTGTCGCCGGACGTGGCCGGACATCCCGGCCGTCGCCAGTCCCGGCCGGACCGACCGGGTGCGGCCTTGTCAAGGGGAGGCGCGGGCGAGGGGGGCGATGGGGGAAGATGGGGTGCCGGATTTCCGATCCGTTCGAATGGGTAGTCGAATGAATATCGATCAGGTGCTCTATTCGTACTATTTGTTCGGTTATTCCAAACCACTCGAATGAGTGATTGCGGGCTGTCCTCGAATGGGCCCACCATGAAGCTGCAACACGAATGCGCAAGGCGACACTTCATCGGGTACCGGGTATGCGAAGGGCTCCCCTCATGTCGACCGAAACCAATGCCGGTATTCCTGCGCCCGGCGCGCAGGCGGAGATCCGGCAGCAGCAGAGTCTGAGCACGGCGGGCGCGCGGAACCTCGCCACGACCACCAAGTCCGCGCCGCAGATGCAGGGCATCAGCCCGCGCTGGCTGCTCAGGAAACTGCCCTGGGTGCAGGTGTCCGGCGGCACGTACCGGGTCAACCGCCGACTGCGCTACTCGGTCGGCCGCGGCCGGGTGAGCTTCGTCAAGACCGGCGCCGAGGTGCGGATCGTCCCGCCGTCGCTCGCCGAGGTGCCGGTGCTGCGTGGTTTCCAGGACGAGGCCGTGCTGGAGGAGCTGGCCGCGCGCTTCGTGCAGCGGGAGTTCGACGCCGGGGACGTCCTGGTCGAGGCCGGCACGCCGATCAGCGAAGTCTTCCTGATCGCGCACGGCAAGCTCGACCGGATGGGCACCGGCAAGTACGGCGAGGAGGCGGTGGTCGGCACCCTCGCCGACGGCGACCACCTCGGCGACGAGGCGCTCCGGCAGGAGGACGGCACCTGGCCGTACACGGTCCGCGCCGCGACCTCCGGCACCGTGATGGCGCTGTCCTGGCCCTCCTTCCAGGAGCTGCACGACCGCTCCGAGGCGCTGCAGCTGCAGGTCATCGAGTACCTGAACGGCTTCCAACAGGCGCAGAACAAGCACGGCGAGGCCGCGATCGACCTCTCCTCCGGCCACGCGGGCGAGTACGAGCTGCCCGGCGCCTTCGTGGACTACGAGCTCAAGCCGCGCGAGTACGAGCTGAGCGTCGCGCAGACCATCCTCAAGGTCCACAGCCGCGTCGCCGACCTCTACAACCAGCCGATGAACCAGACCGAGCACCAGCTGCGACTGACCATCGAGGCCCTGCGCGAGCGCCAGGAGCACGAGCTCGTCAACAACCCCGAGTTCGGCCTGCTGGAGAACGCCGCGTACGACCAGCGGATCCAGACCCACTCCGGCCCGCCCACCCCGGACGACCTGGACGAACTGCTCAGCCGCCGCCGCGGCACCAAGATGTTCCTGGCCCACCCCAAGGCCATCGCCGCCTTCGGCCGGGAGCTCAACAAGCGCGGGATCAACCCGGGCACGGTCGAGGTCGAGGGCCGGCACATCCTGTCCTGGCGCGGGGTGCCGGTCTTCCCGTGCAACAAGATCCCGATCATCGGCGGGCACACCAGCTCGATCATCGCGATGCGCGTCGGCGAGGACAACCAGGGTGTCATCGGGTTGCACCAGACCGGAATTCCGGATGAATACCAGCCGAGCCTGTCGGTGCGGTTCATGGGAATCGACGACAAGGCGATCATTTCCTACCTGGTGAGCGCCTACTACTCCGCCGCGATCCTGGTGCCGGACGCGGTCGGCGTCCTGGAGAACGTGGACATCGCACAGCGCTGACGTCCCGGTGGGGCCGCTCGGAGATCCACGCCGTCCGGCCGGAGGTGCCCTCCGCACCCCGGCCGGCGGCGGGTTCCGGCGCGCCCGGGGCCCCGTTCGGCCGCCAGGACACCGTCCGACCGCCCGACACCCACAGCGCGACCCCGGCCCGCCCGTGCCGGGTCATTCCATGACAGGCGCCACGAAGGGGGAGACATCCATGACCAGTTCCACGGTGGAACGGGACCACAGAGAGGGGCACGAGGCGGCCGACATCCTCGCCCGCGCCCGCGCACTGGTCGACCCGGTCATGCGGGCCGCGGTCGACTCGCTGCCCGGCACGATGCGCAAGGTCGCCGGCTACCACTTCGGCTGGTGGGAGGCGGACGGCACGCCCGCCGCGGCCCCCGCCGGCAAGGCGATCCGGCCGGCCATGGTCCTCGCCGCCACCCAGGCGCTGGGCGGTACGCCCGGCGAGGCCGCCGCCGCGGCGGCCGCGGTGGAGCTGGTGCACAACTTCACCCTGCTCCACGACGACGTCATCGACCGGGACGACACCCGGCGCCACCGGCCCACCGCCTGGCGGGTGTTCGGCACCACCGAGGCCATCCTGGCCGGGGACGCCATGCACTCCCTCGCCCTGCGCCTGCTCGCCGAGGACACCCACCCGGCCGCCCACGGTTCGATCCGCCGGCTCGCCGACTGCGTGGTCGAGCTCTGCGAGGGCCAGCAGATCGACTGCGCCTTCGAGCAGCGCAACGACGTCTCGCTGCCCGAGTGCCTGGCGATGGCGGAGGCCAAGACCGGCGCCCTGCTCGGCGCCGCCTGCGCGATGGGCGCCCTGTACGGCGGTGCGTCCGAGGAGACGGCACAGGCCATGGACTGCTTCGGCCGGGAGATCGGCCTGGCGTTCCAGCTGATCGACGACCTGATCGGCATCTGGGGGGACCCTGCGGTGACCGGCAAGCCGGTCGGCGCGGACCTGGTCGCCCGGAAGAAGTCGCTGCCGGTGGTCGCGGCGCTGGGCTCCGGCACGGCCGAGGGTCGACGGCTGGCCGAGCTGTACGCGATCGAACGCCGATTGAGCGCCGAGGAGTTGGCGCAGTGCGCGGCGGCCGTCGAGGGGGCCGGCGGGCGTGGCTGGGCGCAGGGGCAGTCCTGCGAGCGGATGGCCGCGGCGATGGCGCAGCTCGCCGCCGCCGTACCGGAGCCGTCCGCGGCCGACGAACTGCTGGCGCTCGCCGAACTGGTCACCCGCCGGACGCACTGAGGACATAGGCGCGGCACGGAGGGCACGCGGCGGCGCCGTGCGGGAGTGGGAAGTCGGACCGGCCGACTTCCCACTCAGCCGACTTCCCGCTCGATCGGCTCACCTGAGTCCGACTTGCCCGCAGCGGGCCAACAGCCGCTGTTCCTCGGCGGGTTGGATGTCCTGACGCGCCTCCACTCCCGGCCGGTGTCGGCGAGCCAGGCTCCCGCCAACCCGGGCAGATCCGGTGCCCAGGGCGGGAGTTCGCTCCACGACTCGACCCGGTCCGGTCTCGCCGCGCACAGCGGCCCGCCGCGCGCCATCCGCGCCGGCTGCCAGGGCAGTCGGCCGCCGGTCTCGTACGGCCCGATGAGCAGCCCGCTGTCGAGGAGCGGCGACCGCCTGGCGCCGGAACCCTCCGGTACCGCCCGCGCGCAGCCGGCCTTCAGAACACGCGTGAACGGGCCGGCCGGGCGGGGTGTCGGCCGGGCAGGCGTGCCGTGGGGAGTCCTCGCCGATCACCCGGGCGGGCCAGTCGGCGAAGGCGCGCCCCGGAGGCGGCGGCGGGTGTAGTGGCCCCGGCCCGCTCGCGCCCCCTCGCGCCCCCTCGCGCCCCCTCGCGCAGGAGCCGCGCGCCGAGGGCGCCGCCTGGGCCGGCTGCTGGGGGGCGGAGCTGTCGACGACGGCGTCCCGGCCGCGGCCGCCGACCAGTCGGGCCAGGCCCTCGGCACCGTCGCGGTCGCCCCGGACGGCCCCGACATGCCGCCCCCTCCGGGCCCACTTAGCATCCGATCTATGCGGGTCTGTCAAGAATTGCCAATGTCTGTGCAGATCTGTACTCATCCGACCGGATCCGTCGGCAGGAGAGCGACAGCATGGTCAACCCGGCACGCCCCCGCCCTGACCGACGCCCCCGCCTGACCGACCGTACGAAGGACCCCCGATGAACCAGCCCGAGCTGGAGGCCCTGGCCGCCGACGCGTACGTCTACGGCTACCCGCTGGTCGCCGCTCTCACCATGGCCGAGCGCTTCATCAAGGGCGGCCTGGGCACCCTGCCGGCGGCGCCGTTCAACCACTTCAGCCACGCCACCCGGCTGGCCGGCCCGGGCGACGAGTTCGTCTCGGTCAACAACGACACGATCTACTCGATCGCCCAGCTCGACCTCTCCGAGGGCCCGCAGGTGCTGCGGGTCCCGGACACCGCGGGCTCCTACTACGTGCTGCAGTTCATCGACGCCTGGACGGACAACGTCGCCTACCTCGGCCGCCGCGCCACCGGTACCGGCGCGCAGACCTGGCTGATCGTCCCGCCCGGCTGGCACGGCACCCCGCCGGACCCGGAGCGGGTGATCGAGCTGCCGACCACCGTCGGCACCGTGGTCGGCCGCTTCGCCTGCAGCGGCCCGGACGACCTGCCCCGGGTCCGGGAGCTGCAGTCCGCCCTCGGCCTGGAACCGCTGGAGTCCGGCGGCCTGGTCGCCGGACTGCCCGAGCCCGACCCGGACGTCCCCGAGCGGCTGGCCTTCTTCGAACGCCTGCGGGTGTGGATGCAGGCCTTCCCCCCGGCCACCGCGGACATCGAGTACCAGCGCCGCTTCGCCCCGCTCGGCCTGCTGGACGACGGCGCCTCGCCGTACCGCACCGCCGTCCCCGAGTGGACGCTCACCCTGGCCAAGGGCCTGGCGGCCGGCCGCGAACGGGTGGAGGACGCCACCCGCCCGCCCGAGGACCACCCGCTCGGCGAATGGCGCTCCGCGCTCCACCTCTTCGACTACAACACCGACCACCTCGGACCCGGCACCCTGGACGACCCCGAGTGGCGCATCCCCGACCGCCGCGCCGCCTACCTCAGCCGGGCCGCCGCCGCCCGGGCCGGCCTCTGGGGCAACCACTCCTACGAGGCCTCGTACGCGATGACCTACGACGACGCCGACGGCCGCCCCCTCACCGGTGCCAACAGCTACACCCTGCGCTTCGACCAACTGCCCCCGGCCGAGGCCTTCTGGTCCGTCACGATGTACTCCGTCCCGGACTACTACCTGGTGGAGAACCCGATCGACCGCTACTCGATCGGCGACCGCACCCCCGGCCTGGTCTACGGCGACGACGGCTCCCTCACCGTGACCCTCCAGCACGACCCCCCCGAGGACCCGGTCGCCGCCGCCAACTGGCTCCCCACCCCGCCCGGCGAATTCCGCCCGATCATCCGCCTCTACCAGCCGAAGGCCCGGGTCCTGGACGGCTCGTACCAGGTCCCCCCGATCCACCGGACCTGACGCACGCCCGAGGGCCGAGGTCGGGTGGATCGGCCGACCGGGTCAGTGCCCCCGGCGCGCGGTCGGCGACGCCGAGGGCGCCCCCGTTCCCGGCCCCGACCCCGTCGGACGCGGCGAGGCACTGCCCGTCGGGGCCGCCGTGGGCGTGCCGGACGGCGGTGCCGACGACGGCGAACCCGACGGCGACGGCCCGCCCGACCGTGAAGGCGAGCCCGAGGGCGAGGGCGCCCCCGTGGCGGTCGGCGAAGGAGCGGTCGGCGAAGGGGTGGTCGGCGAGGGCGCGCCCGTCGGCGGGGCGGAGGCCGTCGGGGACGGGTCGGCCGGGGCGGAGGTCGAGCCGCCCCGGGTGTGCGGGCCGCCCTCCAGGGTGACCACCGCCTGTGAGGGCGGCAGCGCGATCCGGGCGGTCCAGTGCGTGGTCGGTGCGAGGTCCTCGTCCACGGTGACGGTCACGGTGATCCGCTGGCCGGGTGCGAGGGTGCCGGAGTCGCGGCTGAGCCGGAGCCAGCCGGCGTCCGTCACCGTGCGCCAGCGGATCTCCGTGGTACCGGAGTTGGTGAGGGTGAGGACGGTACGGCTGCCGTACTCCCCGGCCTCGACGGTGAGCAGTCCGGCGGGGGCCGGTTCGGGCGCTCCCGGTGCGGAGACCGGTTCGACCACGGGGGCCGGGGCGGCGACCAGGGTCGGGCTGCCGAGCGGGGTGGCGCCGTGCGCCGGGACGGGGATCACGGCGCCTTGGAAGGTCAGTCGAGGAAGGCCAGGAAGCAACGTTTCTGCACCGTTCACCCCGCCCACCCCGCCGGCACCGCCCGTCCCCGCCAGCTCCAGGCCCGGCACCCCCGGCGCCGCCGACCCGGCCGGGCTTCCGGCCCCGGGCCACGGCGGTCGCCGCCCGGTCGCCCGACCGGCCTCGTCCACCCGCACCGTCGACACCGAGGCCGTCGACCCCGATCCGCCGCCGCCCCGGTGCCCGGCCCAGAGCGCGATCACCGGCGCCGCCAGGACGGCCGCGAGCACCCCGGTGGTCACCACCCGCCGACGGAGCGCCAGCCCGCGCCCCGCGTCCGGCACCCGGTGCCGGGGAAAGCCGCCCTGGTCGAACCGCAGCCCCGGCTCGGCCGCCACCGCGGCGCGGACACCCGCGAGACCCACGACACCCACGACACCCGCAAGACCCACACCGCCCACACCACCCGCCGGAGCCCTCAGCAGCGGCAGCCCGGACAGCCCCGCCGCCCCCTCGGCCGCCTCGCCCGCGACCCGCTCCGCCGTCCCCCGGCAGGTCGGGCAGTCGACCACGTGCTGCACCAGCTCCCGCCGCAGCGCCGGGCCGAGCACCCAGTCCCGCCAGGACTCCGCCCCGGCCCCGCCGAGCCGGTCCAGCTCCGGGCAGCTGCCCACGCCGAGCACCAGCAGCGCCGCCCTGGTCCGGGCCACCTCGGCCTCGGCGCCGGCCAGCAGCTCACGGGTCCGCCCGAACGGCAGGCCCAGCACCGCCGCCACCTCCAGCGGGGTCAGCCGGTGCCGGACGGACAGCTCCAGCGCCTCGCGCTGCTCGGGGTCGGTGCCGGCCGCCTCGGGCCAGGCGAGCGAGGCCAGTTCGCGCCGCCGCCGGGCCGCCTCGGCCTCGCCGGGCTCCGCCCCGGACGCCCGCCCGGCCTCGAACCCACCCGCAGCCCCGACACCCCCGCCAACGCCCCCGTCCGCGAGTCGCCGCAGGCAGCAGTACCGGGCCAGCGAGAACAGCCAGGCTCGCACCAGTCCGGCCTCGGCCAGCCGGGCGCCGTGCCGCTGCGCCAGCTCACGGACCTCGCGCAGGGCAGCGGCGGCGGCGTCGTGCTCGCACAGCACCGAGAGGCAGTAGGTGAACAGGCCGTCCACCTGCCGGTCGTACGCCGCGAGCACGGCGTCGGCCTGCGGCCCGACCGGCCCAACAGTTCGCGTTGTCACCCGACCGACGGTAGAGACCCCGGACGGCCGGTCCCCGTCATTCGCCGCGTATGTACTTCTTTCGGGTAACAACATCGCCCATCTGTGTGGACGCGCGGCGAGCCGGGTGGCGGACCGCCGCTGTCGTACCCAGGCGCTACCGTGGGCCGCATGCCTCCGCGTTCCAAGACCACCGCCAAGCCGCGTCCGGCGTACCGCTGCACCGAATGCGGCAACCAGCTGCCCAAGTGGGTCGGCCGCTGCCCGGAGTGCAACGCCTGGGGGACGGTCGAGGAGTACGGCGCGGTGCCGATCCGGACGACGGCCGCCGGCCCGGTCAGCGCGCCCGCCCGCCCGATCGCCCAGGTGGACGGCCAGGTCGCGACGGCCCGCTCGACGGGCGTCCCGGAGCTGGACCGGGTGCTCGGCGGCGGGCTGGTCCCCGGCGCGGTGGTGCTGCTGGCCGGCGAGCCAGGCGTCGGCAAGTCCACCCTGCTGCTGGACGTCGCGGCCAAGGCGGCCACCGACCGGCACCGCACGCTCTACGTCACCGGCGAGGAGTCGGCCGGCCAGGTCCGGCTGCGCGCGGACCGGATCAACGCCCTCTCCGAGCACCTCTACCTCGCCGCCGAGTCCGACCTGGGCGCGGTGCTGGGGCACATCGAGGCGGTCAACCCCGGCCTGCTGATCCTGGACTCGGTGCAGACCATCGCCTCCGCCGAACTGGACGGCGCCCCCGGCGGCCCGGCCCAGGTCCGCGAGGTGGCGGGCGCGCTGATCCGGGCCTCCAAGGAGCGCGGCATGGCCACGCTGCTGGTCGGCCACGTCACCAAGGACGGCCAGATCGCCGGCCCGCGCCTGCTGGAGCACCTGGTGGACGTGGTGCTCAGCTTCGAGGGGGACCGGCACGCTCGGCTGCGCCTCATCCGCGGGGTCAAGAACCGCTACGGCGCGACCGACGAGGTGGGCTGCTTCGAGCTGCACGACGAGGGGATCGTCGGCCTGGCCGACCCGTCCGGCCTCTTCCTGACCAGGCGTGACAAGCCCGTCCCGGGCACCTGCCTCACCGTCACGCTGGAGGGCAAGCGCCCGCTGGTCGCCGAGGTGCAGGCGCTGATGGTGGATTCGCAGATCCCCTCGCCGCGCCGCACCACCTCGGGCCTGGAGTCGCCCCGGATCGCGATGATCCTGGCCGTCGTCGAGCGGCACGGCGGGGTGAAGCTCGGCAAGCAGGACATCTACACCGCCACGGTGGGCGGGGTGAAGCTGAGCGAGCCGTCCGCCGACCTCGCGGTCGCGCTCGCGGTGGCCAGCTCCTCCACCGACACCCCGCTGCCCAGCAACCTGGTGGCGATCGGCGAGGTCGGCCTGGCGGGCGAGGTGCGGCGGGTGACGGGTGTGCAGCGCCGGCTCGCCGAGGCGCACCGGCTGGGCTTCACCCACGCCCTGGTCCCGCCGGACCCGGGCAAGGTGCCGCCGGGCATGAAGGTGGTCGAGGTGGCCGACATCGGCGAGGCGCTGCGGGCCATCCCGGGCCGGCGCCGGCCGGCCGCCAAGCCGCGCGGCGAGGCCCGTGCTGAGGCACCGTCGGCGCCGCCGGCCCCGCGCACCCCCCGGGTCGCGGCACACCCGGAGGAGCTGATGGCGGGCTGGGAGCCGCTCGACTCCGACGAACTGCGCTGACCCAAGCCCTGCCGAAGCCGCACGCAGTTAGACTTTCCCCAGTCTCATTGGCCAGAAGGCAGTACCGAGCGGTACTGAGCGACAGAGCAACAGACCGCGGACCGGCGCACGGCACGAGGCGCGCGGCACGGGGTCGACCGGAGGAGTCACGTGGCAGCCAGCGACCGGGGGGCGGACAAGGCCTCCCGTGAGGAGGCCCTGCTGCGGGCCTCCCTCACCGCCATCGCCCCCGGCACGGCGTTGCGTGACGGCCTGGAGCGGGTCCTGCGGGCCAACACCGGCGGCCTGATCGTGCTGGGCTTCGACAAGACGGTCGAGCCCATCTGTACCGGCGGCTTCGTCCTGGACGTCGAGTTCACCGCCACCCGGCTGCGCGAGCTGTGCAAGCTCGACGGCGCGGTGGTGCTCGACAAGGACATCACCAAGATCGTCCGGGCCGGCGTGCACCTGATGCCGGACTCCACCATCCCGACCGACGAGACCGGCACCCGCCACCGCACCGCCGAGCGGGTCAACCGGCAGACCGGCTTCCCGGTGGTCGCGGTCTCGCACTCGATGCGGCTGATCGCGATGTACGTCAACGGCACCCGCCGGGTGCTGGAGGACTCCACCACGGTGCTGTCCCGCGCCAACCAGGCGCTGGCCACTCTGGAGCGCTACAAGCTGCGCCTGGACGAGGTGGCCGGCACGCTCTCCGCGCTGGAGATCGAGGACCTGGTGACGGTCCGGGACGTCACGGCCGTGGCCCAGCGGCTGGAGATGGTCCGGCTGATCGCCACCGAGATCGCCGGCTACGTGCTGGAGCTCGGCATCGACGGCCGTCTGCTCTCGCTGCAGCTGGACGAGCTGATCGCGGGCGTGGAGCCGGAGCGCGAACTGGTCGCCCGGGACTACTTCCCGGAGCGGGCCGCCAAGAAGGGCCGGACGGTCAACGAGGTGTTGGCCGACCTGGAGGCGCTCACCCACGCCGAACTGCTGGACCTGCAGACCGTCGCCAAGGCGCTCGGCTACTCGGGCTCGCCGGAGTCGCTGGACTCCGCCGTCTCGCCGCGCGGCTACCGCCTGCTGGCGAAGATCCCGCGTCTGCCCAACACGGTGATAGAGCGCCTGGTCGAGCACTTCGGCGGCCTGCAGAAGCTGCTCGCCGCGAGCATCGACGACCTGCAGACGGTCGAGGGCGTCGGCGAGACCCGGGCCCGCTCGGTCCGCGAGGGGCTGTCCCGCCTCGCCGAGTCGTCCATCCTGGAGCGCTACGTCTGACCCGACGCGCGAACGTCGGACGGCCCCCGGGGAAACGCTTCCCCAGGGGCCGTTCCGCGTTCCGACCACAGGGCACCAGGCCCGACACCGCGGCCGGTCCGGAGCGTCGCGGCCGGTCCGGAGCCGCGCGGCCCGGAACGCCGGAGCCCCCGGTCGCCGCGCGGCGACCAGGGGCTCCGGGAGGAGTCGACCGACCCTCAGTTGTCCAGCCGGATCGAGGCCCGCGCGGAGACCTTGTCCCCGGAGAGCCCGGTCAGCTCGGCGAGCACCACGTACGTGCCGTTCGCCGGCGGCGGCAGGTCGGTGGTCGCGCACTGCGGCTTGCTGCGGCTGCGGTCCCAGGTGAAGGTCTCGGTCTGGCTGCCGCTCGCGGCCAGCTGCACCCAGATGCTGCCCCTGTCGGCCGGGCAGTCGCCGGAGGACCAGACCCGGTCGCCGTTGCTGGCGCTGACGGTGATCGCGGAGGCGACCCGGCCCAGGTCCACCCGGCAGTTGGCGCCGGAGGAGTTCTTGACCGTCAGGGCGAGCCGCGGCTTGTCCTTGGGCTGGTACGAGTTCTGGGTGCCGGCCAGTTCCAGGGCGACCTGCGAGGAGGCGCAGACCGGAAGCGCCATGATCTCGGGGGTGTTGAACGCCGGAGTGCCACCGCCGGAGCCGCTGGAACCACCCGAGCCGCCGGTGCCACCCGCCGCACCGCCACCGGTGCCGCCGCCCGAGCCGCCGGAGCCGCCCGCGGGGGCCGGGTTGGCCCCGCCGGTGCCGCCGCCGCTGAGGTTGACCTCGGTGCCGCCACCGCCGGCCACCGGGCCGCCGCCGGAGCCGCCCCCCGAACCGCCGCCCGGGCGCGCCGCAGGGCCGCTCGGCGAGGCGCCCGGCGTGATGGCCTGGGCCGGGGTCTGGCTCTGGGTCGGAACGGCCTGGGCGGCCTTGCTCGCTGAGCCGCCGTCACCGCCTCCGCCCTGATCGGTCATCAGCCAGGCGATCAGGGCGACGACCGCCGCGACGGCGGCGAGCACGACGACGCGCCGACGCCAGTAGATCGAGGCCGGCAGCGGTCCCACGGGTTGACGCAGAGAGGGCACGACCAAACTCTACGAGACTGCGTGTGGCGATTGACTCACCAACACCGCACAGTCGTCCCTTCCTTCACATGATCCGCCATTTGATCCGTTCGAGGGAGCCCCGAAGGGCTGATTTTCCGGGACATCCTTCGGGAATCCGGAGTTCGATCTTCCACTTCGGTCGGGTCGGTGGGCATGGGAGGATCGAAGGGCCATGACTGCTGCCCTCACCGACACCGCCGCCACCACCCCCGCGACCGCGACCGCCGCCGCCGACGTCCGGCTGCCGATGCCCCTGCCGCTGTTCCACGCCACCGTCCTGGACTGGTACGAGGCGGCCAAGCGAGACCTGCCCTGGCGGACCCCCGACGCGACGCCCTGGGCGGTCATGGTGAGCGAGTTCATGCTCCAGCAGACCCCCGTCAAGCGCGTGCTGCCCGCCTGGGAGGCCTGGCTGACCCGCTGGCCGACCCCGGCCGACCTCGCCGCCGACGCACCCGGCGAGGCGGTCCGGATGTGGGGCCGACTGGGCTACCCGCGCCGCGCGCTGCGGTTGCACGCGGCCGCGGTGGCGATCACCGAGGAGCACGGCGGCGAGGTTCCGGACGACCACGCCACGCTGCTCTCGCTGCCCGGGGTGGGGGAGTACACCGCCGCCGCGGTCGCCTCCTTCGCCTTCCGCCAGCGGCACGTGGTACTGGACACCAACGTCCGACGGGTCTTCGCCCGCGCGGTGACCGGCGTCGAGTACCCGGCCCAGGCCACCACCGCCGCCGAGCGCCGCACCGCCACCGGGCTGCTGCCCGACGACGCCGAGACGGCCGCCACCTGGGCCGTCGGCGTGATGGAGCTCGGCGCACTGGTCTGCACCGCGCGCGGCCCGGAGTGCGGGAAGTGCCCGCTGTTCGCCGGCTGCGCCTGGCAGCGGGCCGGCCGCCCGCCGTACGAGGGCCCGGCGCGCCGTGGCCAGACCTACGAGGGGACGGACCGCCAGGTGCGCGGCAAGCTGCTCGCGGTGCTGCGCGAAGCGCACGGCGAGGTCGCGCAGGCCCGGCTGGACGCGGTCTGGCCGGACGCCGTGCAGCGCGCCCGGGCGCTCGACGGCCTGGTCGCGGACGGCCTGGTCGAGCCGGTCGAGCAGGGCGTCTACCGCCTGCCCCGGTAGCGACCGCTCGGCGCCCCCGACGGCCCGGCACCCACGGAAGCACGGCGCCCCCGACGGCCCGGCACCCACGGAAGCACGGCGCGCCCGACGGCCCGGCGCCCACGACACCCCGGACACCGCGGCGCCCCCGGAAGGAAGACCTCCCGGGGGCGCCGCGGTCGTGCGGAGCGGGGCCGTCAGACGGCCGCCGCCTCCAGCGAGGCCTCGGCCGGCTGCTCGCCCTTGCCCGTCCCGCGCAGCGGCACCTCGTGCAGGAACACCGCGGCGGCGATCGCGATCACGGCCACCCCGGCGCCCCACAGGAAGACGGTGTGCATGCCGTTGGACACCGCGTGGTGGTAGGCGTCCTGGATGTTCTCGGGCAGCTTGCGCAGGGCGGCCGGGCTCATCTGGCCCGGGTCCTTGACCCCGCCGCCCGCGCCGGCCTGCTCGCCGAGCCGCTCCTTCATGGTGTCGGTCACCCGGTTGTTGAACAGCGCGCCGAACAGCGCGACACCGAAGGAACCGCCGATGGTGCGGAACAGGGTGGCGGTGGAGCTGGCCACGCCCATGTCCTTGAGCTCGACGCTGTTCTGCGCGACCAGCATGGTGATCTGCATCAGGAAGCCCATGCCGGCGCCGAGCACGACCATCCAGCAGGCCGAGGTGAAGCTGCTGGTCCCGGTGCCCATGGTGGAGAGCAGGATCATGCCGCCGGTCATCACGATGGTGCCGATGATCGGGTAGATCCGGTACTTGCCGGTCTTGGTGACGGCCTGGCCGACCACCAGCGAGACCACCAGCATGCCGAACATCATCGGCATCAGCAGCAGGCCGGAGTTGGTCGCCGAGGCGCCCTGGACGATCTGCTGGTACAGCGGCAGGAAGACGGTCGAGCCGAACATCACGAAGCCGACGATGAAGCCGATGACCGAGACCAGGGTGAAGTTCCGGTTCTTGAACAGGGTCAGCGGCAGCATCGGCTCCTCGACCCGCTGCTCCACGTAGCAGAAGGCGATCAGCGAGGCGGCGGCGAGCGCGGCCAGGCCGAGGATCTCCTTGGAGCCCCAGGCGTACTGCTGGCCGCCCCAGGTGGTGATCAGCACCAGCGAGGTGATGCCGGCGGTGAGCAGGACGGCGCCCAGGTAGTCGATCTTGGCGGTGCTGCGGACCTTCGGCAGCTTCAGCGTGACGATGACCACGGCCAGCGCGACCACGCCGAGCGGCAGGTTGATGTAGAAGGTCCAGTGCCAGCTCAGGTGGTCGGTGATGAAGCCGCCGACCAGCGGGCCGCCGATGGTGGCGAGGGCCATCACCGCGGCGAACATGCCCTGGTACTTGCCGCGGTCCCGCGGCGGGACCAGCGCGCCCATGATCGACATGACACCGACCATCAGACCGCCGGCGCCCAGGCCCTGCAGGGCGCGGAAGCCGATCAGCTCGTTCATGCTCTGCGACAGGCCGGACAGCGCCGAGCCCACCAGGAAGATCACGATCGAGGTGAGGAAGGTGCCCTTGCGGCCGTACATGTCGCCGAGCTTGCCCCAGATCGGGGTCGAGGCGGCGGTCGCCAGGGTGTAGGCGGTGACCACCCAGGACAGGTGCTCGGCGCCGCCGAGGTCACCGACGATGGTCGGCATCGCGGTGCCGACGATCAGGTTGTCGAGCATCGCCAGCAGCATGGTGATGACCAGGCCGAACATCACGAGGCGGATCTCGCGGGGTGACCGCGGCTGCTCCTCCTCGGCCGTCTTGTCCTCCGGTACCGGGCCGGCGGTCTTGGACTGTGACATGAGGTGGGGTCTCCCGGAGGGGTGGTTCGGACGGAGCGTCGGGCCGTGCGGCGGCTCACTTACTTGTCGCCCGGCTAGTTTATCGATCGTCGGCACGGTAAGTTGTCCACTAGCCGGTCGTCAAGCCAGTTTTCACACCGGCCGCCCGGGCAGGGAGAATGGTGCCCGGGGCGGACGCCACCGGGAGTCCGCAGCAGTCACCGACGCAGTCATGAGGCAGGCCATGGGCACTCCGCACAGCCCCCGCAGCGACACCCGGGCTCGCATCATCGAGGTGTCGCTGGAGCTCTTCTCCGAGCAGGGCTACGAGCAGACCTCACTGCGCGAGATCGCCGACCGCCTGGGCGTGACCAAGGCCGCGCTCTACTACCACTTCAAGACCAAGGACGACATCGTCCTGGGCATCGTCGAGCGGATGGCCGCGCCGATCGACGAGACCATCGAGTGGGGCCGCAAGCAGACCTGGAGCCCGGAGATGCGCGACGGGCTGATCCGCCGCTTCGCGGACGGCATGGCCGAGCGGGCCCCGCTGCTGCGCTTCTTCCACGAGAACCAGCCCGCGCTGCGCGAGTCCCCGGCCGGCCTGGCCTTCCGGGACCGCATGATCACCATGATGCAGCTGGTGCACGGGCCGGACGCGGGCTTCCCGGACCGGCTGCGGGCCGCGATGGCGCTGTTCACCGTCCACTCGGCGCTGTTCCTGCTCAAGCAGGACAGCGCGGACTGCCGCCACGTCGAGAACGTCTGGGGCGAGCCGCTGGAGACGGCGACCACGCTGCACGAGGCGATCGGGGCGGCCCGGGACATCGCGCTGGAGATCGGCGGCCGGATCAGCCACCCGGCGCCGCCCGCGCCGCCGGCCCCGCCCGCGCCGGCCCCTCCCGCGCCTCCCGCACCGCCCGCCGGGGCGCCCGCCCCAGCACCGCCCGCCCCGGCCCCCGCCCGGTCGTGAGGGACGCTCAGAAGTCCTTGACGCCGTGCCCCGCGAGGTACGCGATCGGGTTGACCACCGCGCCGTAGCGGTTGCTGGTGCGGATCTCGAAGTGCAGGTGCGGCCCGGTCGAGTTGCCGGTGCTCCCGGACAGCCCGATCCGCTGACCGGCCGACACCTGCTGGCCCGCCGAGACCGCGAGCGAGGACATGTGCGCGTACTGGGCGAAGTGCCCGTCCGCGAGCCGCAGGACGACCTCCTTGCCGTACGCGCCGTCCCAGCCGGCCGACACCACGGTCGCGTTGCCGACCGCCAGCAGCGGCGTGCCCGGGGAGACCGCGAAGTCCACCCCGGTGTGGTACCCGGCCGCGTAGTCGCGGTTGGCCACCCCGTACGGATTGCTGGTCGGCGCGTTCGGCACCGGCGCCGACCACTCGGGCGCGGGTGCCGGTGCGGGGGCGGGCGCGGGTTCCGGCGCCGGCCCGGCCGCAGCCGCGGGCTCGGGCTCCGCGGCCGGGGCGGGCGGCTCGACCGGCAGCAGGTTGGCCGCCACCGCCACGGACTGCTGGGCCGTGCCGGCGTCCTCCGGCAGCTTGTACGGGCTCGGCCCGGACACCTGGACCAGCCCCGCGCTGGGCACCTCCGCCCGCGGCGCGGTGAAGGCCGAACTGCCCGGCGTGGTGGGCAGCACGGTCTGCGCCGAGGCGCTGCCGGGGACGGTCACCAGCAGCACCCCGGCGAGCAGCGCCACGGCCGCCCCGGCCGAGGCCAGCGCGTGGTCGTGCTCGGCCCGCTGACGGCTGCCCGGCAGGGTGGTGTGCCGGGGCGTGCCGAGCGTGCGCAGCGGCGCGGCATGGGTGCGGACGGCGTGGCCGAGCCGGGGCTGCCAGGCCGCGGCCTGGGCCGCCGTACGGGCGGCGAGCCGGCGCAGGGCCGGCCCCACGGACGGGACGTCGGACATCGGTGGCCGTACCTCACGGGTCGTAAGAGGGCAGCACGGAGGACCCGTTCGGGTACGTGCTGAGCGGGGGACCACTCAGGTGTAACCGTCGCGGGGCGGACGCCCAAACGGTGTGACGTACTACCCGGTGTCGTCGAGGCGGCGCCCGGCGTCCGGTCCGGCGGGGCGACGATCACGGGATCGGTCGTCCACGCCCGCTCCGGCGCGGCCCGCCGGTCGGCCCGGCCCACTACTACCGCCGGTCGTACCGGGCCGCGGGCCTGTGACCAGGACCACGCGCGGGCGGGGTTTGACGGGCCCGAACCGCCCCCGCCCGAACGGCTGGACGGCCGCCGGGCCCGAAGCGCTGCCGGACCCGGGACGAAAGCGTCCGGCCCGCCCCCGCGCGGTGCGGGGACGGGCCGGACGTGGAGTTGTCAGAGCTGCCTGGTCACAGGCCGATCGCTACGGGCTCGATCAGTTGTCGACCGGACGGACCCGGATCCAGGTCTCCAGGTAGTTCGAGGACTCGTTCTCGACCTCGATGCTGGTGCCGGTCTTCGGCACGTCGACACCGGCGTACGGGTTGTCCTTGGACCACCACGACTTCAGGTCGTTGAACTCGTCGACACCCTTCGACTTCGGGACGACGGTCTCGACACCGGCCTTGTGCAGGGTCAGCGCGGGGACGCGGCGCGAGCCGAAGGTGGAGTCGAAGCCCTGCATGCGCGGACGCATCAGGGTGCCGTCGCTCCACTTGATCGGGGTCGGGTGCGAGTCGACCGGCAGGATCAGGCCGTGGCCCGGGTGGGCGCTGACGTTGTTGTCGGTCTGCGACTCGTCCCAGTACCAGATCAGCAGGCCGGGCTGGTACGAGTAGTGCTCGACCCAGTTCGGCTTGTCGGCGAAGCCGAAGTTGTACGGGCCGGTCTTCAGGGTCTGGTCGAAGGAGACGTACTGCCGGTTCTCCGCGATGTAGTACTGCGCGTAGTCCTTGGTGTACGAGCCGGCGAAGCGGGAGAACCCGTCGGCCGCCCAGCCGTTGTCACCCTTCTCGACGTCGTCGCTGAACACGGTGGCGCCGTCGGCGACGACCGCGATGTTGTCCAGCGTCAGGCCGCGGTAGTGCAGGCCGCCGTCGGTGGTGTTGTGGTAGCGGAACTTGATCTGCTTGCCCGCGTAGGCGTCCAGGTTGAAGGACAGGTCGCCCCAGGTGGCGGCCAGGCCGCTCACGGCCGGACGGTTGTTCTCGCGGGGGAGCGGGGTGCCGTTCCAGGTGCCGTCCACGACGGTCCAGGTCTTGCCACCGTCGGTGGAGACCTCGCCGAAGGCGTAGTCGAAGTCCGGCTCCAGCTCGTACCAGGCCTTGGCGTTGATGCCGGCCTTGGCCTTGCCGGTCAGGTCGATGTCACGGGTGAGCGTGACGTTCAGGTTGTCGGCGCTGCCGCTCCACCACTCACCGGTGCCGCCGAACGGCTTGTTGATCTCGGTGGTGATGCTCTTCTTCGGCAGGTCGACGATCAGACCCTGCGGGAGGTCGGAGTTGTACTCCACCGGGCCGATGTGGTGCGTCGACTCGGTGCCCGCCTTGGCGTGATCGGCCTTCAGCCAGCCGAGCTTGTACTTGCTCCAGGCGTCGAGGTCGTTCGGCATGTCGCCGATGCTGTTCTTGCCCTCGCCCAGCCAGGAACCGGAGGACATCAGCGACCAGAAGCCGACCGAGTTGTCGATGCCCTTGCCGGCGGTGTCGTAGAGGTCCGGCAGACCGAGGTCGTGGCCGTACTCGTGGGCGAAGACGCCGAGGCCGCCGTTCTCCGGCTGCATCGTGTAGTCGCCGATCCAGAGGCCGGAGTTGCCGACCTGCACGCCGCCGAGCTTGTTGCCGTCGGGGCCGGCGGTGCCGGTCAGGTTGCCGTAGACGTACGAGCGGTGCGCCCACAGGGCCTTGCTGCCCTGCTTGCCGCCACCGGCCGACTTGTCCTCACCGGCGTGCACGATCTGGAAGTGGTCGATGTACCCGTCGGGCTGGTTGAAGTTCCCGTCGTGGTGCGAACCGTAACGGTCCCACTGGTCGTACTGGGCCAGGGTCGCCTTGATCTGGGCCTCGGTCTGACCCTTGGCCTGCTGGTCCTTGTACCAGATGTCCACGGCGTCGCGGATCAGGTCCTGGGCGCTGGCGCAGACGTTGGAGCCGCAGTAGTCGGAGCCGTAACGGGCCTCGTTCCACGGCACCCGGACCCAGTCCGAGACCACGCCGTCGACCGAGTAGCGGCCCGAGGACTGCTTCTCGTAGTAGGTCTTCAGCGAGGGCTTGTCCTTGGAGAAGTACAGGTCCTGGTAGTGCTGCTGGTTGTAGTCGGCCTGCCACGCGGTCGAGTTGTTGGTGGCCGGGTCCGGCTTCGCGATCTCGTTGTGCTTCGGACCGGCCTCGCCGCCGTACTTGACCTTGCCGTCCGGCGTCTTGGTGGTGTTGTCCACCTGGTCGCCGAAGTCGACCAGGATGGTGAAGATCTTGTCCGTGCGCTCGCGGGCGAGCTCCACGTACTTGTCCTTGCCGAGCTTCACGCTGGTGCTGCCGTTGTGCTGCTCGACCTGGGCGGTGCCGTTGAGCAGCTTCTCGGTGGCGGCCTTCTGCTCGGCCTCCACCTTCGCGGTCAGCGGGCCCGGGATGTTGTGCTCGGTGTTCTGCTGGACCGCGTCAGCCGGGTCCTTCGGCACGGGGGCCGAGCCGGCCGCGACGGCGGTGGACGGGAACAGGCCCGCGCCGAGCGTGACTATGACCGCTGCGGCGGTGGTAGCCGCAGCGGCCCTCCTGGTGTTCTTCAACGTTGTGACGTCCTCCCCGACCGGGGCCAGCTCTTGGCTAAAGCCCGGCAAACCAAAATGAAAGACAGGTGGACGTCATTTGATACAAGCGTGCATAAAAAAGATAGACCTTGACCATGACATGGCCACGGCGCTATGCTCCGCGACTCCCCATCAGCTGACCGTCTGTCAACCGTATGGTGATTAAACCTGACTGAGAAATAGGCCGCACCCGTACCAACCAGGGCGGAAGCCATCCGCTCCGTCAGGCTGCGGCACCCGGTCCGGCGGGGTGGAACGCACCGAGCCCCCGGCGTGAACGCCGGGGGCTCGGTTGCTGTGAAGTTGTCTGTTAAAAGTTGGGTTACTTCGTCAGGTCCGGACCGGACGAGGCGACCGCGGCCGGGGTGTCCGCGACGGCCGACTTCTCCTCGCCGCGGAAGGTGAACTTGGCGTCCTTGCCCTCACCGTCGACGTCGACGACGACGATGTGGCCGGCCCGCAGCTCGCCGAAGAGGATCTTCTCGGAGAGGTGGTCCTCGATCTCGCGCTGGATGGTGCGGCGCAGCGGACGGGCACCCAGGATCGGGTCGTAGCCGCGCTTGGCCAGCAGCTTCTTGGCCTCGACGCTGAGCTCCAGGCCCATGTCCTTGTCCTTGAGCCGCTCGTCCACCTTGTCGATCATGAGGTCGACGATCTGGATGATGTCGTCCTCGGACAGCTGGTGGAACACCACGATGTCGTCGACGCGGTTCAGGAACTCGGGGCGGAAGTGCTGCTTGAGCTCCTCGCCGACCTTCGCCTTCATCCGCTCGTACCCGGTCTGGGTGTCACCCGTGGCCGCGAAGCCCAGGTTGAAGCCCTTGGAGATGTCCCGGGTGCCGAGGTTGGTCGTCATGATGATGACGGTGTTCTTGAAGTCGACCACGCGGCCCTGGGAGTCGGTCAGGCGACCGTCCTCCAGGATCTGCAGCAGCGAGTTGAAGATGTCCGGGTGGGCCTTCTCGACCTCGTCGAAGAGGACGACCGAGAACGGCTTGCGGCGGACCTTCTCGGTCAGCTGGCCGCCCTCCTCGTAGCCCACGTAGCCGGGCGGGGAGCCGAACAGCCGGGAGACGGTGTGCTTCTCGGAGAACTCGGACATGTCGAGCGCGATCAGCGCGTCCTCGTCGCCGAAGAGGAACTCCGCCAGCGTCTTGGACAGTTCGGTCTTACCGACGCCGGACGGGCCGGCGAAGATGAACGAACCGCCGGGGCGCTTCGGGTCCTTGAGGCCCGCACGGGTGCGCCGGATGGCCTGGGAGAGCGCCTTGATGGCGTCCTTCTGGCCGATGACGCGCTTGTGCAGCTCGTCCTCCATGCGCAGCAGGCGCGAGGTCTCCTCCTCGGTCAGCTTGAAGACCGGGATGCCGGTGGCGGTGGCCAGGACCTCGGCGATGAGCTCCTCGTTCACCTCCGCGACGACGTCCATGTCGCCGGCCTTCCACTCCTTCTCGCGCTTGGCCTTGGCCTGCAGGAGCTGCTTCTCGTCGTCGCGCAGGGACGCGGCCTTCTCGAAGTCCTGCGCGTCGATCGCGCTCTCCTTCTCGCGGCGCACGTCGGCGATCTTCTCGTCGAACTCGCGCAGGTCCGGCGGCGCGGTCATCCGGCGGATGCGCATCCGGGAGCCGGCCTCGTCGATCAGGTCGATGGCCTTGTCCGGCAGGAAGCGGTCCGAGATGTACCGGTCGGCCAGGGTGGCGGCGGCGACCAGGGCGGCGTCCGTGATGGAGACCCGGTGGTGGGCCTCGTAGCGGTCGCGCAGACCCTTGAGGATCTCGATGGTGTGCGGCAGCGAGGGCTCCGCGACCTGGATCGGCTGGAAGCGGCGCTCCAGCGCGGCGTCCTTCTCCAGGTGCTTGCGGTACTCGTCCAGCGTGGTGGCACCGATGGTCTGCAGCTCGCCGCGGGCCAGCATCGGCTTGAGGATGCTGGCGGCGTCGATGGCGCCCTCGGCGGCGCCCGCGCCGACCAGGGTGTGCAGCTCGTCGATGAACAGGATGATGTCGCCGCGGGTGCGGATCTCCTTGAGCACCTTCTTCAGGCGCTCCTCGAAGTCACCGCGGTAGCGCGAGCCGGCCACCAGGGCGCCCAGGTCCAGCGTGTAGAGCTGCTTGTCCTTGAGCGTCTCCGGGACCTCGCCCTTGACGATCGCCTGCGCCAGGCCCTCGACCACGGCGGTCTTGCCGACGCCGGGCTCACCGATCAGCACCGGGTTGTTCTTGGTGCGGCGGGACAGCACCTGCATGACCCGCTCGATCTCCTTCTCGCGCCCGATGACCGGGTCGAGCTTGGCCTCGCGGGCGGCCTGGGTGAGGTTGCGGCCGAACTGGTCCAGGACCAGCGAGGTCGACGGGGTGCCCTCGGCGGGCCCGCCGGCCGTGGCCGACTCCTTGCCGCTGCCGGCCTGGTAGCCGGAGAGCAGCTGGATGACCTGCTGGCGCACCCGGTTGAGGTCGGCGCCCAGCTTCACCAGGACCTGGGCGGCGACGCCCTCGCCCTCGCGGATCAGGCCGAGCAGGATGTGCTCGGTGCCGATGTAGTTGTGGCCGAGCTGAAGGGCCTCCCGGAGCGACAGCTCCAGGACCTTCTTCGCCCGGGGGGTGAAGGGAATGTGACCGGACGGGGCCTGCTGGCCCTGGCCGATGATCTCCTCGACCTGCTGGCGAACGGCCTCAAGAGAAATCCCGAGGCTCTCCAGGGCCTTGGCGGCGACGCCCTCGCCCTCGTGGATCAGACCCAGGAGGATGTGCTCGGTGCCGATGTAGTTGTGGTTGAGCATCCGGGCTTCTTCCTGAGCCAGGACGACAACCCGCCGCGCGCGGTCGGTGAACCTCTCGAACATCGTTTATCGCTCCTCAGAGCGGTCGGGCAGTTCGGGGTCCGTCCCCGCCCTGTCCTTCCGCATGCTAGTCCCGCTCAGCGGCGCGGCCCACGGATTCACTCCCCGGTAGAGGAGCGAGATGCTGCGCGACCAGCCGACACCAATCCCAACCTGGTGCTGGGAATCGGTGTTCCCACTGGTGGGCCGGATGCACCGGAATCCGCTACGCCATCGGCGAACAAGCGCCGCCGGGGCGCGGTCGGACCCGCTCCGGCCGGTCGTGCATACTGCCCCTGGGCGGGTCGTAGAACCCGTCCACCTGCATTCATACCCGGTATCGGGGCGGTTCTCGCGCAGTTTCCGCGGTGGCGGTGTTCGCCTGGCGAGAAGTCGGGCCGTGGTGACGGTGGTTCAACGGCGGCCCGGGTGGTCGGTACGCCATCCCGGTGGTGTCCGCGTTACCGCTTCGCCCCTACAGCGTTGCACAGCTCGTGATTGTTCCGCCGCCCGAGCCCGTGCCCAGGACACCCCCCGGTGCCGGTGGCGCCGGTGCCGTCCGGGCATGCGCCGCGGGGCGCGGAGGAGGCTCCTCCGCGCCCCGCGCGTGTGTCGTCGGTGCCGTGCGCGGCAGCCGGGGCCCCGCACCCGCTCCGGCGTGCCGGCGGCGCCGGGATCAGGACGCGTTGGCCTTGTCGTAGGCCTCGCGGACGGTGCTCGGCACGCGGCCGCGGTCGTTGACCTCCATGCCCTGCTCCTTGGCCCACGCGCGGACCTTCGCGGTGTCCGGAGCGCTGCCCGAGGGGCGCTGGGCCGCGGTGCGGCCCGGACGACGGGCTCCGGCGAGCCGGCCGCTCTGCTTGCGGCCCTTCTCCACGTACGGCGCCAGCAGGCCGCGGAGCTTGTCCGCGTTGGCGCTCTTCAGGTCGATCTCGTAGGCAACGCCGTCGAGCGCGAACGTCACCGTCTCGTCCGCCGAACCACCGTCGAGATCGTCTTCAAGAATGACCTGCACCCTCTGTGCCACGGGCTTCCCTTTCCGCTAAACGACCCATTGCCTAAGGAAAGGAAAGCGCCTTTCTCCGGAAAACACAAACCCTTGACCCCGGGCGGAGCCGGTCAGAGGTGCAGCAGCATGCGCGAGTTGCCCAGTGTGTTGGGCTTCACCCGCTCCAGGTCAAGGAACTCGGCGACGCCTTCATCGTACGAGCGGAGAAGTTCTTCATAGACATCCGTAGCGATCGCCGCCGGGTCTGTCGTACCATCATCGGTTTCCTGGAGCTCCCCGATCTCGACGAAACCGTGTTTCGCGAAGAAGGCGACCTCGAACGTCAAGCAGAAAATCCGACGGACGCCGAGCCAGCGGGCGGTCTGCACCAGCTTCTCCAGCAGCAGGTGCCCGATCCCGAAGCCCTGGCAGACCGGGTCGACCGCGAGCGTCCGGACCTCGGCGAGGTCCTCCCACATCACGTGCAGGGCGCCGCAGGCCACCACCGTGCCGGTGTCGTCCCGTTCCGCGACCCAGAACTCCTGGACGGATTCGAACAGTGTGACCGTGGGCTTGTCCAGCAGAATCCCGTCGCGCGAGTAGGCGTCGATGAGCCTGCGTACTGCCCGCACGTCCGTGGTCCGTGCGCGGCGGATGGTGACGTCCATGGCGGGACGTTATCGTGTCGCCCCCGGTGCGGTCCCACCGGTATCCGCTCCGCCGGTATCGGGGCCGTCGCTATCCTGGCCGACGGTATCGGGTCCGCGGGTATCCGGGCCACCGGTATCCGGGCCGTCCGCCGCCGCGGAATCCGCCCCGGCCGGATCGGGCGGGAACAGAGCGGCGACCCGCAACGCGTCCCGGAGCGCCTCGCGCTGCTCGGGCGACATCAGCCCGAAGAAGTGCACCAGGGCCGCCGCCGGATTGTCACTGGTGGCCCAGGCGTCGTTCATCAGAGCCGCCGTGTACGCCTCACGCGAGGAGACCGGTTCATATCGATAGGCCCGGCCGACCCGCTCGCGGCGCAGCCAGCCCTTTCTGTGGAGCTTGTCCAGGACGGTCATCACCGTGGTGTACGCGATTTCGCGTTCCGACCGCAGATCCAGGAGAACCTCGCGAACCGTCACCGGTCGGTTCCACTGCCACACCCGGGTCATGATGGCGTTCTCAAGTTCGCCGAGTTGCCGGACCATAGTGCGGCCAGGATAGGGAGTGAACGGGGCAAATCTTGTGAAGTGCGCCAAACCGGCGCGCCGCCACCCCCGGGAATCGGGAATGGCGGCGCGCCGGTCGTTCGGGGCGGCTGACGGCGTCAGTCGCGGGCCCGCTCACGGGTCGCCCGGGGCCCGGGGTCGTCCGGAGCCCCGGGGGATCAGTCGATGTCTTCCTTGGCCCTCTGCTGCCCGCCCTGGCTGCGGATGATGGCCCGCACCAGGAACCCGAAGCCGATCGCCATGACCAGCGGCGGCACGATCGCGCTGACGTAGTCCATCAGGTCACTCCTCCTCGGTCTTCTCCGCCACGGCGGCGGCGGCCTTCGGCTCCGGCTTCACCAGCGGGAAGAGCACGGTCTCCCGGATGTTCTTGCCGGTCAGCAGCATGATCAGGCGGTCCACGCCGAGGCCGAGGCCACCGGTCGGGGGCATCGCGTACTCCAGGGCGCGCAGGAAGTCCTCGTCCACCTGCATCGCCTCGACGTCGCCGCCGGCCGCCAGCAGGGACTGGGCGGTGAGGCGGGCGCGCTGCTCGACCGGGTCGACCAGCTCGGAGTAGGCGGTGCCGATCTCGGTGCCGAAGATCACCAGGTCCCACTTCTCGGCCACGCCCGGGACGGAGCGGTGCTGGCGGGTCAGCGGGGAGACCTCGGTCGGGTAGTCCTTGATGAAGGTCGGCCGGACGGCGTTCTCCTCCAGCAGGCGCTCGACCATCTCCAGCACGATCTGGCCGTGGCCCCACTCCTTCTCGAACGGGATGCCGTGCTCGGTGGCCAGCTTGCGCAGCTCCTCGACGCCGGTCTCCGGGGTGACCTCGGTGCCCAGGCGGGCGGAGATGCCCGGGTAGACGCTGACCTCCTCCCAGGGCTCGGCCAGGTCGATCTCGTGCTCGACGCCGTGCGCGTCCACGCCCTTGATCACCGTGGTGCCCAGCGCGTCCCGGGCCGCGTTGACGATCGTCTCGCGGATCAGCTCGGCCTGGGTGTCGTAGTCGCCGTAGGCCTCGTACGACTCCAGCGAGGTGAACTCCGGGTTGTGGGTGGAGTCCGCGCCCTCGTTGCGGAAGTTGCGGTTGATCTCGAAGACCTTCTCGGCGCCGCCGACCACCAGCCGCTTGAGGTACAGCTCGGGGGCGATGCGCATGAAGAGGTCGATGTCGTACGCGTTGATGTGCGTCTTGAACGGACGCGCGTTGGCGCCGCCGTGCACCGGCTGCAGCATCGGGGTCTCGACCTCGATGTAGCCGCGGTCCTCGTAGGTGCGGCGGATCGAGCGGACCACGCGGCTGCGCAGGTGCAGGATCTCGCGGGCCTCGGGGTTGACGATCAGGTCCACGTAGCGCTGGCGGACCCGGGCCTCCGGGTCGGTCAGGCCCTTGTGCTTGTCCGGCAGCGGGCGCAGGCACTTGGCGGTGAGCTCCCAGCGGTCCACCATCACGGACAGCTCGCCGCGCTTGGAGGTGATCACCTCGCCCTCGACGCCGACCTGGTCGCCGAGGTCGATGTCGGACTTCCAGGCCGCCAGCCGCTCCGCGCCCAGCTTGTCCAGGGAGAACATCACCTGCAGGTCGCCAGTGCCGTCCCGCAGGGTGGCGAAGCAGAGCTTGCCGCCGGTGCGGGAGAGGATCACCCGGCCGGTGACGCCGACCCGCTCACCGGTCGCGGTGTCCGGTTCCAGGTCCGGGTGCTTGGTGCGCAGGTCCGCGATGGTGCTGGTGCGGGGGAATCCGACCGGGTACGGGTCGACCCCGGCCGCCCGGAGCCGGTCCAGCTTCTCGCGCCGGACGCGCATCTGCTCGGGAAGGTCGTCGGTCGCGGGGACAAGGCTCTGATCGCTCACCCCACAAGGGTAGCCAGCCGCACACGGTGCTCCGCGCCGGGCTTGGCAGGAACGACGAAGGGGGAGACCGCGGCGGCGGTCTCCCCCTTCCGGGCGGGCGGGCGGCTCAGCCGGTGCCGGTGGCGAGCTCGATCTCCTCGGGGGCCTCGTCGGCGGGCGGGGCGGGCCGCGCCGGGGGCTTGGGGCGGCGCCCGAAGAGCTCGGCAGGGGTGGGCATCCGGTGCGGGCGGGGCGGGGTCTTCGCGGCGGCGGGCTCGGCGGGCTGCTCCGGGCGGGAGTCGGTGCTGCTCATGGTGGTCCGTCCTCCTACAGGGGTGGGGTGACTGCTCGGGGGTGCGGCGGGGCTCGGCACGGCCACCAGGTGGCGCGGCTGGCCGGTGGCGAGGGCGAGGCGTTCGCGGACGGCGGCCTCGGCCAGCGCGTGGCAGCGCCCGGCCAGCCGCGAGCGGCGCGACCGCTCGCCGTGGCCGCAGGGCTGACGGATCAGCCCGCGCAGTGCGGTGAGGTCCTCGGGCCCGGGCAGGTACCCGTCCGACACCGCCTCCTCCAGTCGTTCCAGGTAGCCGGGCGCACTGCCGGGCAGGGCGGAGCGGTAGCGGCCGAGGTCGGCGAGCAGGAAGGCGCGCAGTCGGCCGCCCTCCTGGACGGCCTCGTCGATCGCCTCGGTCAGACGCAGCGCGTCCTGGACGTCCTCCGCCCACAGCTCGGCGCCCGGCCCGGCGAGCGCCGGCCGGTCGGGCCGCTGGAGGTGGACGGGGACGGCGGGGTGCAGGGCTTGGGCGAGGGCTCGGCGCAGCACGCGGACTTCGTCGGCGCTGAAGGCCATGCCGCCGCGCGATCCGTGTGGCGTAGGCATGGGTTGACACTACGTGAGGAATATCCGATTTGTCGGTAACGTCGCGCGGAATTCCGCACGGTCGGCCCGCCCTCCCGCTCCCCGCCCGGCGTGCCGCCGGAGCCCGCCCGCCGGGCGCCGGTCAGCTCGGGCGGTTGCGTTCGTAGACCAGGCGCAGGCCGATCAGGGTGAGCCAGGGTTCGTGGACGTCGATCGTGGTGGCCTCGCCGAGGACCAGCGGCGCCAGGCCGCCGGTGGCGATCACCTGGACGTCGTCCGGGTCCTTGGCGAGTTCGCGGGCCATCCGCTCGACCAGGCCGTCGACCTGGCCGGCGAAGCCGTAGAGGATGCCGGACTGCATGCCCTCGACGGTGTTCTTGCCGATCACGTTGCGCGGGCGGGCCAACTCGATCTTGCGCAGCTGGGCGCCGCGGACGCCGAGGGCCTCGACGGAGATCTCGATGCCGGGGGCGATCGCGCCGCCGACGTAGTCGCCGCGGGCGTTGACGGCGTCGAAGGTGGTCGCGGTGCCGAAGTCGACCACGATGCACGGGCCGCCGTACAAGTGGTTGGCGGCCAGCGCGTTGACGATCCGGTCGGCGCCGACCTCCTTGGGATTGTCCATCAGGACGTGCACCCCGGTCTTCACGCCGGGCTCCACGATCACCGCGGGGACGTCGCCGTAGTAGCGGCGGGTCACCTCGCGGAGCTCGTGGAGCACGGCGGGAACGGACGAGCAGATCGCCAGGCCCTCCACCGAGGCCTCCCGGACCGCGGTGTGGTTGCCCATCAACCCCTGGAGCAGCACCGCCAGTTCATCGGCCGTGCGGCGCGGATCGGTGGAGATCCGCCAGTGTTCCACCACTTCCTCGCCGTCGAACAGGCCGAGTGTGGTCTGGGTGTTGCCGACGTCGATGGTGAGGAGCATGGGGGGCTTTCTGCGAGTCGGGACAGGTCTGCTCTCGACCTGACGGTCAGGCGCGCAGGTCCAGGCCGATGTCCAGGATCGGCGAGGAGTGCGTGAGCGCGCCCACGGCCAGGTAGTCGACACCAGTCTGGGCGACCTCGCGCGCGCTGACCAGGGTCAGTCCGCCGGAGGCCTCCAGCTTCGCCCGGCCGGCCACCAGGGCGACGGCCTCCTTCAGCTGCCCGACGGTGAAGTTGTCCAGCAGGATCAGGTCGGCCCCGGCCTCCAGGACCGGCGCGATCTGCTCCAGCTCGTCCACCTCGACCTCGACCGGCAGCTCCGGGTAGGCGGCCCGGACGGCCCGGAAGGCCTCGGCCACGCCGCCGGCCGCGACCACGTGGTTGTCCTTCACCAGGGCGGCGTCGGACAGTGCCATCCGGTGGTTGGCGCCGCCGCCGCAGCGGACCGCGAACTTCTCCAGCGCGCGCAGGCCCGGGGTGGTCTTGCGGGTGTCCCGGACCACCGCGCCGGTGCCCTCCAGGGCGTCCGCCCAGGCGCGGGTCGCGGTGGCGATGCCGGACAGGTGGCAGAGCAGGTTGAGCGCGCTGCGCTCGGCGGTCAGCAGGTCGCGGGTGCGGGAGCGGACCGAGAGCAGCACCTGGCCGGCCTCCACCCGGTCACCGTCCTCGACGTGCCGCTCGACCTCGAACTCCTCCTCGCAGACCAGCGAGACGACCGCCTCGGCGACCCGCAGGCCGGCCACCACGCCCGCCTGGCGGGCGGTGAAGTCGGCGGTGGCGACGGCGTCGGCGGGCACGGTGGCCACCGAGGTGACGTCCTCGCCGCCGGCCAGGTCCTCGGCCAGCGCCAGGGTCGCGATGTCCTCGACCTCGACCGGGTCCAGCCCGGCCTGCTCCAGCAGCTCGGCCAGCTGGGGGTCCAGACCGGTCTCGTAGCCCTCGCCGTCCCCGCAGGCGCAGCCGTCGCCACAGCCGCCCAGGTCGGCCAGGGGGAGTTCCTCGTGGGAGTGGGTCATGGTTCTACTGCTCCTCAGGGGTGCTGACGGGACCGCCGGTGGCGGCGAGGGTGGTGATCAGGTGGCGTCGCCAGTGGGCGTCGTCGCGCTCGGGGTGGTCCTCGCGCCAGTGGCAGCCGCGGGTCTCCTCGCGCTGCGCGGCGGCCGCGACCAGCGCGGTGGCGACCAGCAGCAGGTTGGCGGCCTCCCAGGTCTCCACCCGGGGGTCGGCCGGCTTCTCCTCCGCGACGTGCGCGTACGCCTGCTCGGCGAGCAGGGCGAGCCCGGCCGCGGTGCCGGCCATCGAGGCGGCCGAGCGCAGCACGCCCGCGCCGCGCGACATCAGCCGCTGGATCTCGGCGCGCGCCTCGGACGGCGGCAGCGGGACGGGGTGGGCGGCCCGCGCGGCGGCGACGTCCACGGTGCGCTCGGGCAGCTCGCCGGCCAGGTGCCGCCCGGTCAGGTCGGCCGCGATCCGCTCGGCGAAGACCAGGCCCTCCAGCAGCGAGTTGGAGGCCAGCCGGTTGGCGCCGTGCACCCCGGTGCAGGCGACCTCGCCGCAGGCGTACAGGCCGGGGACGCTGGTGCGGCCGTGCCCGTCGGTGCGGATGCCGCCGGAGGCGTAGTGCGCGGCCGGGGCGATCGGGATCGGCTCGGTGACCGGGTCGATCCCGTGCGTGCGGCAGGTCGCCAGGATGGTCGGGAAGCGCCGCTCCCACATCTCGGCGCCGAAGTGCCGCCCGTCCAGGTACATGTGCTCGGCGCCCTGCTCCTGCATGCGCCGGGTGATCGCCTTGGCCACGATGTCGCGCGGGGCCAGTTCGGCCAGCTCGTGCTGCCCGAGCATGAAGCGGACGCCGTCGGCGTCCACCAGGTGCGCGCCCTCGCCGCGGACGGCCTCGGAGACCAGCGGCTGCTGGCCCTCGGCCTCCGGGCCGAGCCAGAGCACGGTGGGGTGGAACTGGACGAACTCCAGGTCGGTGACGGCGGCGCCGGCCCGCAGTGCGAGCGCCACGCCGTCGCCGGTGGAGACCGCCGGGTTGGTGGTGGCGGAGAAGACCTGGCCCATGCCGCCGGTGGCGAGCACCACCGCGCGGGCCCGGACGGCGCCGACGCCGTCGCGCTGGCCCTCGCCCATCACGTGCAGGGTGAGCCCGGCGGCGCGGCCCTCGGCGTCGGTGAGCAGGTCGAGCACGAGCGCGTGCTCGATCAGCTCGATCTCCGGGTCGGAGCGGACGGCGTCGACCAGGGCGCGCGATATCTCGGCGCCGGTGGCGTCCCCGCCCGCGTGCGCGATCCGGCGGCGGTGGTGGCCGCCCTCGCGGGTGAGCAGGATCTCGCCGTCCGCGCCGCGGTCGAAGGCCGCGCCGACCGCGATCAGCCGGCGGACGGCGCCCGGGCCCTCGGTGACCAGGGTGCGCACGGCCTCCTCGTCACAGAGTCCGGCGCCGGCCACCAGGGTGTCGTCCAGGTGCTGCTCGGGGGTGTCCCCCTCGCCCAGGGCGGCCGCGATGCCGCCCTGGGCCCAGCGGGTGGAGCCGTCGTCCAGCATCGCCTTGGTGACCACCATGGCCCGCAGGCCGGCCTTGCGGACGTTGAGCGCGACGGTGAGGCCGGCCACGCCGGAGCCGACCACGACCACGTCGGTGGTGGCGGTCCAGCCGGGGGCCGGGGCGGTGAGGCGGTGCGTGGACATGGGTCGGTGGCTCCTTCAGCGCGAGACGGCGTCGGCCGCGCCGTTGTCGCCACGGTACGCCGCGTCGCCGCGCAGCAGTCCGGTGCCCTCCCGGGCCTCGGCCGGGTCCCCGCCCAGGCCGGTGATCCGGTTCCGCTCGTCCACGAAGACGATCTTCGGCTCGTAGCCCTTGGCCTCGGCCGTGTCCATCTGCCCGTAGGCGATGAGTATGACCAGGTCGCCGGGGTGGACCAGGCGGGCGGCGGCGCCGTTGATGCCGATCACGCCGGTGCCGCGCGGGCCGGCGATGGTGTACGTCTCCAGCCGGGCGCCGTTGTTGATGTCGACGATGTGGACCAGCTCGCCGGGGAGCAGGTCGGCGGCGTCGAGCAGGTCCTCGTCCACCGTGACGGAGCCGACGTAGTGCAGGTCGGCCTGGGTCACGGTGGCCCGGTGGATCTTGGACTTGAGCATGGTGCGGAGCATGGGGTCACGCCTCCTGTGAGTGCCTGCCTGAGGGCTGAGCTACCGAGCTTCAGCGGGTTCTTCGGCGGGTTCTGCGGCGGGTGCCGCAGCGGGGTTTCAGCGGACGATGACGCGGACGTTGTCGATCAGGCGGGTCGAGCCCACCGTCGCGGCGACGGCCAGCACCGCCTCGCCCTGGAAGTCGTCCGCCGCCTCCGAGAAGGCGTGCGGGTCGATCAGGGCGAGGTAGTCGAGGGTGACGCCCTCGGCGCCGTCCAGGACGGCCGAGGCGGCTTCGCGGACGGCCTTCGGGCCCTGCGCGGCGGCGTCCCGGCCGGCGAACAGGGCCTCGGACAGGGACAGGGCGCGGGTGCGCTCCTCCGCCGAGAGGTAGCGGTTGCGCGAGGACAGCGCCAGGCCGTCCTCCTCGCGGGCGGTCGGCACGCCGACGATCTCGACGTCGAAGTCCAGGTCGGCCACCATCCGCTGGATGAGCGCCAGCTGCTGGGCGTCCTTCTCGCCGAAGAAGGCGAAGTCCGGGTCGGTGATGTGCAGCAGCTTGGCGACCACGGTCAGCACGCCGTCGAAGTGGCCGGGGCGGGTGGCACCCTCGAAGCGCTCGCCCATCGGGCCGGCCACCAGGCGCACCTGCGGCTCGCCGTTCGGGTAGACCTCCTCGACGGACGGCGCGAAGACCACGTCGGCGCCGTTCTCCTCGGCCAGCTTCACGTCGTCGTCGAGGCTGCGGGGGTAGCGCTCCAGGTCCTCGCCCGGCCCGAACTGCAGCGGGTTGACGAAGACCGTGACCGCGACCCGGCCGTCCCGGCCGACCTGCTTGCGGGCGGCCCGGATCAGCGCGGCGTGGCCCTCGTGCAGCGCGCCCATGGTCATCACGACGGCGTTGTCGACGGGCTGCTCGTCCGGCCAGAAGGCGGCCTCGAAGTCGTCCACGGTGCGGGTGACGACGGCCCGGTGGACCTTCGGCGTCCGCTGGGGCTTGTTCGGCTGCTTGCCGCGTGCCATCAGGGCGTCTCCTCGTTCAGTACGTCCAGCAGCGCCGCCGCTGACGTTTCGTCGATCGTTCCGTTGGCGAGCGCCCGCTGCGCGGTGGCGCGGGCCATCGCGCGGTACGCCGCCGGGATGTCGGGGGACACCGTACTGAGCTGCGCCAGGTGGCGTCGCACGGTGCCCGTGTCGCCCCGGGCGACCGGGCCGGTGAGGGCCGCGTCGCCGGAGCGCAGGCTGTTGTCCAGGGCGGCGCCCAGCAGCGGGCCGAGCATCCGGCCGGGCTCGGCCACGCCGGCCGTGCGCAGCAGCTCCATCGCCTGGGCGACCAGGGTGACCAGGTGGTTCGCGCCGTGCGCGAGGGCGGTGTGGTAGCGCGGGCGGACCTCCTCGGGCACCCACTCGGGCTCGCCGCCCATTTCCACCACCAGCGCCTCGGCGACCGGCCGCAGCTCCTCGGGGGCGGTCACCCCGAACGGGCAGCCGGCCAGCCGGGCCAGGTCGACCGAGGTGCCGGTGAAGGTCATCGCCGGGTGCAGGGCCAGCGGCAGCGCCCCGGCCCGGGTGGCGGGCTCCAGGACGGCGACGCCGTGCGCGCCGGAGGTGTGCACCAGCAGCTGGCCCGGACGGACGGCGCCGGTGGCGGCCAGCCCGGCCACCAGGTCGGCCAGCGCGTCGTCCGGGACGGTCAGCAGGACCAGGTCGGCGGCGGCCAGCACCTGCGGCGGGGTGACGATCCGCACGCCCGGCAGCAGCGCCTCGGCACGGCGGCGGGAGGTCGCGGACACCCCGGAGGCGGCGACCACGGTGTGCCCGGCGAGCTGCAGCGCGGCGCCCAGCGCCGGGCCGACCCGGCCGGTGCCGACCACGCCGACGGCGAGCCGGGCCGGGCGGTTGCCGGGATCACCGGGATCCCCGAAGGCAGCGTCGCCGAGGCCGTCGGCGAACGGGGCGAACTCGCCGGAGTCGGCGAAGTCGGACGGATCCACGCATCCACCCTTGTCCTGAATGACCGTTCCGGTCCGCTCGTCGGGTACCGGACGTACGGCCCCAGTCTACGGTCGGCGCCCGGACGCCATGACGGCTCAGTCGGTGGCCCCGGCCCGGATCAGCCCGGCCTCGTACGCCAGCACCACGGCCTGGACCCGGTCGCGCAGACCGAGCTTGGCCAGGATCCGGCCGACGTGGGTCTTCACGGTCGCCTCGGAGAGCACCAGCCGGGCCGCGATCTCGCCGTTCGACAGGCCCTGGGCGACCAGCAGGAACACCTCGCGCTCGCGCTCGGTCAGCGGGCCGAGCACGTTCGAGCCGGGCGCGCTCTGCGGGGTGGGCAGCACCTCGGCGAAGCGGTCGATCATCCGGCGGGTGGTGGTCGGGGCGACCACCGCGTCCCCGCCGTGCACCGCGCGGATCGCGGCCACCAGCTCGGTCGGCGGGACGTCCTTGAGCAGGAAGCCGCTGGCGCCGGCCTTGAGCGCGGCGAAGGCGTACTCGTCCAGGTCGAAGGTGGTGAGGATCAGCACGTGCGGGGCGTTCGGCAGCGGGCTGCCGTCCTCGGCCAGGCAGATCCGGCGGGTCGTCTGCACACCGTCCAGGCGCGGCATCCGGACGTCCATCAGGATCACGTCCACCTCGGTGTGCCGCAGCTTCTCCAGGGCCTGCGCACCGTCGCCCGCCTCGGCGGCGATCTCGATGTCGCCCTGCGACTGCAGGATCATCCGGAATCCGGTGCGCAGCAGTTCCTGGTCGTCGACGAGCATCACGCGGATGGTCAAGGTGGCTCCTAGAGAGGGGGCGGGAGGTCAGTGTGCGGCCTTGAGCGGCAGGACGGCGCGGATCCGGAAGCCGCCGCCGGGGCGGGGGCCCACGTCGAGGCTGCCGCTGACCATGCCGACCCGCTCGCGCATGCCGATCAGGCCGTGGCCGAGGCCGTCCGTGCCGCCGGAGGCCAGCTCTTCGTCGGTGCTGCCGCGCCCGTCGTCCTCCACCAGCACGGCCAGCTCGCGCTCGCCGAAGTCGACCGCGACCCGGGCGTGCACGTCGGGGCCGCCGTGCTTGCGGACGTTGGTGAGCGCCTCCTGGACGATCCGGTAGACGGTCAGCTCGACACCGCGCGGCAGCTCGCGGGGATGCCCGGAGGTCGCGTAGTCCACCTGCAGCCCGGCCGTGCGGACCTGCTCCAGCAGCTCCGGCAGCTCCTCCACGCCCGGCTGCGGCACGTACTCCTCGGCGGTGTCGGAGGTGCGCAGCACGCCCAGCAGGCGGCGCATCTCGACCAGTGCCTGGCGGCCGGTGGAGGCGATCGTGCCGAGCGCCTCCTTGGCCTGCTGCGGGGAGTTGTCGAGGACGTACGCTGCGCCGTCGGCCTGGACGATCATCACCGAGACGTTGTGCGCGACCACGTCGTGCAGCTCACGGGCGATCCGGGCCCGCTCGGCCGCGACCGCCACCTTGGCCTGGGCGTCCCGCTCGCGCTCCAGCCGGGCGGCGCGGTCCTCCAGTTCGGTCAGGTAGGCGCGGCGCACCCGGGTCAGCCGGCCCCAGGCCCAGCACAGGATGAACGGCGTGGTCATCAGCAGCGTGATCAGAGCTGCTTCGCCGAAGCCGTACGGGCGGGAGACGTAGTGGCCGGAGCTCTCGTGGACCGTCTTCATCGGGTGCATCTGCCAGAACAGCAGCGGCCCGGCGGACAGCCCGGCGGTCAGCGCCAGCCGGGAGGTCCACTTCTGGCCGAAGGCGGCCCCGGTGTAAGCGAAGACCAGGTACGCGATCGAGGAGCCGCCCGGTTCGACGTCGGCCAGCACCTGGCTGACGCCGAGGCCGGTGGCGGCGGCCACGGTGACGTCGGGGTAGCGCCGGCGGAAGACCATCAGCGCGGGCAGCACCAGCGCGACCAGGACGTCGGCGTCGAAGCGCCAGCCCTCGTCGGGGAGGTTGTCGTTCGGCACCAGGCCGATGAGGAGCACGATCGCCGCCCAGGCGGAGTCGACCACCATGGGGTGACGGCGGAGCCAGGCGTTGAGTCGATGCACGTGTCCAGCGTAGGCAGTCGCTCCGCGTGCCCAGGTCCGCCGGTAGGGCGATCCGTCCTACTCCGTAGGTCGGAGACGCGCCGGTCCGGATGGGGAGGGTGCTCCGACCGGCGGGTAGCGTCCCGCCCCATGACTTGGATGCGGTGGGCGCCCGCCATGGAACAGGCCCTGTACGACCCGGAGCGGGGCTTCTACCGCAGGCCGGAGGGCCCCGCCGGGCACTTCCGCACCTCCGTGCACGCCTCGCCGAGGTTCGCCCGTGCGGTGGCCCGGCTGCTCCTCGACGTTGACGCGGCCCTCGGTCGTCCGGAGGAGCTGGCCTTCGTCGACGTCGGGGCCGGGCGGGGGGAACTGCTCACCGGCGTGCTGGCCGAGCTGCCCGCCGGGGTGCTGGCGCGGCTGCGCCCGTACGGCGTGGAGATCGCGCGGCGCCCGGCCGGGCTCCCGGCCGCGGTCCGGTGGACGGACGAGCCGCCGCGCGGCGTGACCGGGCTGCTGTTCGCCAACGAGTGGCTGGACAACGTGCCGCTGGACGCCGGCGAGGTGGACGAGGACGGGGTGCTGCGCTACGTCGAGGTGGACACCGCGACCGGCGCGCTGCGCCCGGGCGCGGCGGTGTCGGCGGCGGACGCGGCCTGGGCCGGGCGGTGGTGGCCGGTCGCGGAGCCCGGGGAGACGGTGGAGTTCGGCGGGCCCCGGGACGCCGCCTGGGCGGGGGCCGTCGCCGGGCTGGAGCGAGGCCTGGCCGTGGCGGTCGACTACGGGCACACGGCGGAGCGGCGGCCGCCCTTCGCCACCTTCACCGGCTTCCGGGACGGCCGGGAGGTGGCCCCGGTGCCGGACGGCTCCTGCGACGTCACCGCGCACGTGGCCCTGGACGCCGTCGCCGTGCCCGGTCTCCACAGCCTGTGGACGACGCAGCGCGAGGCCCTGCGCGCGCTCGGGGTGAGCGGCGGCCGCCCGCCGCTCGCCCTGGCCTCCACCGATCCGGTGGGCTACCTGCGGGCGCTGAGCGGGGCGGGGGAGGGCGCCGAGCTGACCGACCCGGGCGGGCTGGGCGGGTTCGGGTGGCTGCTGCAGACCGTCGGCATGCCACCCCTTGAGATCTTCGAGGGGCTCTGAGCTCGGAGTCCCTGCCGGGATGGCAGACTCTGGGGGCATGAGGGAGACGACGGTCGGCATCGGGGCGGGAGCCGAGAACTTCACCGGCGGGGCGGGCACCACCGACATGGTGCTCAACATCGGCCCGCAGCACCCGGCCACCCACGGCGTCCTGCGCCTGCGCCTGCTGCTCGACGGCGAGCGCATCGTCACCGCCGAGCCGGTGATCGGCTACATGCACCGGGGCGCGGAGAAGCTGTTCGAGGCCCGTGACTACCGGCAGATCATCATGCTGGCCAACCGGCACGACTGGCTCTCCGCCTTCTCCAACGAACTCGGCGTCGTCCTCGGCGTCGAGCGGATGCTCGGCATGGAGGTCCCCGAGCGGGCGGTGTGGATCCGCACCCTGCTCGCCGAGCTCAACCGGGTGCTCAACCACCTGATGTTCCTCGGCTCCTACCCGCTGGAGCTGGGCGGGATCACCCCGATCTTCCACGCCTTCACCGGCCGCGAGGACCTCCAGCACGTCCTGGAGGAGGCCTCCGGCGGCCGGATGCACTACATGTTCAACCGGGTGGGCGGCCTCAAGGAGGACCTCCCGGCCGGCTGGCTCGGCCGCGTCCGCGCCGCCGTCGCCACCGTCCGCTCGCAGCTGCCGGTGTTCGAGGACCTGGTCCTCGGCAACGAGATCTTCCGTGTCCGCACGGCCGGCGTCGGCGTCCTCACCCGGGCGCAGGCCGAGGCGTACGGGGTCAGCGGCCCGATCGCCCGGGCCAGCGGCCTCGACCTCGACCTGCGCCGCGACGAGCCCTACCTCGCGTACGGCTCCGAGGAACTGCGGCAGGTCCTCACCGTGGTCACCCGCGAGGAGGGCGACTGCCTGGCCCGCTTCGAGTGCCTGCTGGAGCAGACCGTCAACGCGCTGGACCTCGCCGACGCCTGCCTCGACAAGCTCGCCACCCTGCCGCCCGGCCCGGTCAACCAGCGGCTGCCCAAGGTGCTCAAGGCACCCGAGGGCAGCACCTACGCGTGGACCGAGAACCCGCTCGGGATCAACGGGTACTACCTGGTCTCGCGCGGCGACAAGACGCCGTGGCGGCTCAAGTTGCGCTCGGCGTCCTTCAACAACATCCAGGCGCTGACCGAGCTGCTGCCCGGGACGCTGGTGGCGGACATGGTGGCGATCCTGGGGTCGATGTTCTTCGTGGTCGGGGACATCGACAAGTAAGGGTTCCGGGCCCTGCCCGGGTGGGGCCCACCCGGGTGGGGTCAGCCCTTCTTCCCGGGCTTCCCGGGCTTGCCGGGCTTGGCGGGGTCGGCCGGGTGCGGGGCGATCCTGCGGTCGCCCTTGGTGGCGATCCGCTCCTCGCACAGCCGGGCCAGCACGCCGTAGGCCGCCTCGCCCATCAGCTCGGTGAGCTCGGGGCGGTAGCTGACGTACACCGCGTCCGCGCCCTGGTGGGCCGCCGGGGCGCCGGTGCACCACCAGTGAAGGTCGTGGCCGCCCGGGCCCCAGCCGCGGCGGTCGTACTCGCCGATCGAGACCTGGAGGTAGCGGGTGTCGTCCGGGCGGTCGATCCAGTCGTAGGTGCGGCGGATCGGCAGCTGCCAGCAGACGTCCGGCTTGGTCTCCAGCGGCTCGCGGCCCTCCCGGAGCGCGAGCGCGTGCAGGGCGCAGCCGGCGCCGCCCGCGAAGTCCGGGCTGTTCACGAAGATGCAGGCGCCGTTGACCCGGCGGGTCTGGCGGTCGCCGTCCTCGTCCAGCATGGTGATGCCGCCGTCGGAGACGAGCCGGCCCTTGGCGTCGGTGCCCTGCGGGAAGTTCTCCCACAGCTCGGGCGTCAGCCGCGCCGCGTGGCCCAGGACGCGCTTCTCGTCGTCCTCGTCCGAGTAGTGGGCGCCCAGCGTGCAGCAGCCGTCCGACTCGCCGCGGCCCTCGCGGATGCCGTGGCAGCCCTGGCCGAAGACGCAGGACCAGCGGGAGGTCAGCCAGGTGAGGTCGCAGCGGAAGACCTGCTCCTCGTCGGCGGGGTCGGCGAACTCGACCCAGGCGCGCGGGAAGTCGAGCGCGACCTCGTCGCGCGGGATCTCGCGGCGCAGGGTCGGCATCGCGAGGTCGACGGGGGCGGGGGAGGCCTCGGGCTTCGCCTTGGCCTTCTTCTTGGACGTTTCTGCTGGTGCCACCCGGCAAGGGTAGAGCTTCCGCGCGGGTGGTGACGGGGGCGAGGTGGGTGGCGGCGGTCCGGGTCGGCGCGCGGGGCGGTGGCCGATCCGTCACGGGGAGGTACGGGGCGGCGCGGGGGAGGCACCGGGACGGCGGGCGGCGGCGCCGGGGCGCCCGGCCGGCCGGGCGGGCGGCGCGTCCGCGGGCCGGGGGAACTGCGCGGCGCGGGAGCGGAGTTCGTGCGGCTCGGCGGCGGGCCGGCGCGGGCCGTCGCCGCCGGGTGCGGTCCGGCGCGCGGCGAACTCGTCGGCGGGCCAAAGGGGTTGGCCGGCCGGGTCGGGAGGGCCGGAGCCGGGCCGCCCGCGCTCGGCCGCGGCGGGGTGGCGCTCGCCGGCCCGCACACCGCCGACCGCGGCGGGAACGCCGGGCCCTCCGCGGGGGCCGTCCGTGCCCCGGGCCGGCCCTCGGCCCCGCCCGCCCCGGACCAGCGTGTGACCGCCGCAACCCCTTTCGCCCCGGCCCGGATCGCGTAGCGTGGAGAGTTATGCGACTCGGTGTGCTCGACGTAGGTTCCAACACGGTCCACTTCCTCGTGGTGGACGCCCACCCGGGCGCCGCTCCGCTGCCCGCCTACTCCCACAAGGCCGAACTGCGCCTGGCCGAGCTGCTGGACGCGGAGGGCGCGATAAGCGGGGCCGGTGTCGAGCGGCTGGTCGGCCACGTCGCCTCCTCGCTGCGGGTCGCCGAGGACAAGGGCGTCGTCGACATCCTGCCGTTCGCGACCTCGGCCGTGCGCGAGGCCGCCAACGGCGAGGAGGTGCTGCGTCGGGTGGCGGCCGAGACCGGCGTCGAGCTGCAGGTGCTCTCCGGTCAGGACGAGGCCCGGCTCACCTTCCTGGCCGTCCGCCGTTGGTTCGGCTGGTCGTCCGGCCGGCTGCTCAACCTGGACATCGGCGGCGGCTCGCTGGAGATCGCCTGCGGCCTGGACGAGCAGCCGGACGTCGCCTGTTCGCTGCCGCTGGGCGCCGGGCGGCTGACCGCCCGCTGGCTGCCCGGGGACGTCGCCGACCCGGACGGGCTGCGCGAGCTGAGACGCCACATCCGGGCCGAGATGGGCACCGTGGTCGGCGAGGTCTCCCGGCTCGGGCCGCCGCAGCACGCGGTCGCCACCTCCAAGACCTTCAAGCAGCTGGCCCGGATGACCGGCGCGGCCCCCGCCGACGCCGGCCCGTACGCCGACCGCCGGCTCACCCGCAGCGGGCTCGCCGCCTGGCTGCCCCGGCTGTCCGCGATGACCGTCGCGGAGCGCGCGCAGATCCCCGGCGTCTCCGAGGGCCGGGCCAAGCAGCTGCTGGCCGGCGCGCTGGTCGCCGACGCCGCGATGGACCTGTTCGGCCTGGACGAGCTGGACGTCTGCCCGTGGGCGCTGCGCGAGGGCATCATCCTGCGCCGCCTGGACACCATGGACAGCCCCGCCGACCGGCGCCGACCGGCGCTCACGCCGTAGAACGGCGTCCCGTTCGGAGCGCGCTCCGCTTACGCTGTCTCCCGTGGTGCAACCAGCGGGCGAGGATGGGACGCGGGAGGGCCGCGCTCCCGGGGACGGGCGGTCGCGGCCGGACGGCCCGCGCCGTCGGCCCGGCCCGGCGGTCGAGGGCGCCACCGCCGCGCAGGCCGCCGAGGACGCCAGGGCCGCCGAGGCCGTCCGGGCGGCCCGACGCACCGAGAAGAAGGCCGCCGAGGACGAGGCCGCGGCGAAGCAGGCGGCCCCCGAGCGGCCGCCGACGGAGCAGGCCACGGACCGGGCGGCCGCCAAGGCCGCCGAGAAGCCCGCTGCCAAGGCCTCCGGGAAGGCCTCCGGGAAGCCCGCCGCCAAGGCCGCGAGGACGGCCGCGGAGCCCGTCCGCGCCGCCGCCCCCCGCCGGTCCGCCGCCAAGGCCGCGCCGAAGGAGACCCGCACCGCCCGGGCCGCCGGCGCCGCGAAGGCCGCCGTCCAGTCGGTGCGCTCGGTCAAGGCCGCCCGCCGGGAGGCCGCCCGCCCGCCGCTGCTGCGCACCACCGACCGGCTGGTGCTGCCCCGGCACCCGGCCCTGCACGTCCCCGAGACCAAGGTGGTCCTGTCCACTGCCTCGGTGTACCCGGCGAGCACCGCCGTCGCCTTCGAGCTGGCGGCCAAGCTCGGCTACGACGGGGTCGAGGTGATGGTCTGGAACGACCCGGTCAGTCAGGACGTCGAGGCCCTGCGCCGGCTCTCCGACGCCCACCGGATGCCGATCCTGGCCGTGCACGCGCCCTGTCTGCTGATCACCCAGCGGGTGTGGACCACCGATCCGTGGACCAAGCTGGTCCGGGCCCGGGCGGCGGCCGAGAAGCTCGGCGCGAGCGCGGTCGTCGTCCACCCGCCGTTCCGCTGGCAGCGCCAGTACGCCCGGGAGTTCGTCGAGGGCATCAACCGGATGGCGGGCGAGACCGACGTCCGTTTCGCCGTCGAGAACATGTACCCGTGGCGCTACCGCGACCGCGAGGTGCTGGCGTACGCGCCCGGCTGGGACGTCACCGACGAGGAGTACCGGCACTTCACCATCGACCTCTCGCACGTCGCCACCTCCCGGATCGACGCCTTCGGCATGGTCGAGCGGATGGGCGACCGGCTCGCGCACGTGCACCTGGCCGACGGCAGCGGCTCCGGCAAGGACGAGCACCTGATCCCCGGCCGCGGCAAGCAGCCCTGCGCCGAGCTGCTGGAGCACCTGGCCCGGACCGGCTTCGACGGCCACGTGGTGCTGGAGGTCAACACCCGCCGCTCCGTGTCGCCCGCCGAACGCGAGGCCGATCTGGCCGAGGCGCTGGCCTTCACCCGCTTGCACCTGGCCACCCCCTCGCACGTACGCTGAGCCGTACGGGCCCGCTACGGGTGCGAACTTCCGTACGGAGGCGGGGACATGGCGGAGGACCAGGACTACCGTGCGGCGGCGGCCCGGAGCTTCGGCGCGGTGGCCGACGAGTACCACCGGGCCCGACCCGGCTACCCCGACGGGCTGTTCGACGCGGTGGAGCGGCTCTGGGGCCGCGGCCTCCGGGGCTCCCGGGTGCTGGACGTCGGCGCGGGCACCGGCATCGCCACCCGGCTGCTGGCCGCCCGGGGCGCGGACGTCGTCGCCGTCGAGCCCAGCGCCGGCATGGCCGCCCGGTTCGTGGCCTCCTCGCCCGCGCTGCCGCTGGTCCGCGGCACCGGTGACGACCTGCCCTTCCGCGACGACTCCGCCGACCTGATCACCTACGCCCAGGCCTTCCACTGGACCCGTCCCGAGCGGTCGGTCCCCGAGGCGGTCCGGGTGCTGCGGCCCGGCGGTGCCATCGCCACCTGGTGGAACGTGCTCGACGAAACCCTGCCGTGGGTCCGCGCCCGCGACCGCCGGCTGACCGCCATCCTGCCCGCCCGCTACCGCGGCTACGGCGGGATCGGCGGCCACACCGGCCACTTCGCGCCGGCCGGCCTGGCGGTCGACCGGGCGGTGCTGCGCTGGGAGCGGCGGGTCACCGTCGACCACGTGCTGACCGACCTCACCTCGCGCTCGTACCTGGCCCCGCTGAGCCCCGAGGAGCGCGCGCCGGTGCTGGCCGCCGAGCGGGAGGCCATGCTCGCCGAGTTCCCGGACGGCACCGTGGTCGAGCCGTACGTCCTGGACCTCACCGTGGCCACCACCGGGGAGTGACCGCGCGGGCGCGGAGCCACCCCGCCTGACGGCCCGCCGCCTGACCGCATCGCGGACGGCGCGTCCGCCGGCCGGACGGCGGGCGTAGGCTCGGTAGCCACAGCGGCCCCCGCACCCTCCCACCGGCGGGGCGCCGGCGAGAGCCCCGAAGGAGTGGAGCACAGTGCCCGAGCTGAGGTCCCGTACGGTCACCCACGGTCGCAACATGGCAGGCGCCCGGGCGCTTCTCCGGGCGGCCGGCGTAGCCCGCGAGGACTTCGGCAAGCCGATCATCGCGGTGGCCAACTCCTTCACCGAGTTCGTCCCGGGCCACACCCACCTCCAGCCGGTCGGCCGGATCGTCTCCGAGGCGATCAAGCAGGCGGGCGGCATCCCGCGCGAGTTCAACACCATCGCCGTGGACGACGGCATCGCCATGGGCCACGGCGGCATGCTCTACTCGCTGCCCTCGCGCGACCTGATCGCCGACTCGGTCGAGTACATGGTCAACGCGCACTGCGCCGACGCCCTGATCTGCATCTCCAACTGCGACAAGATCACCCCGGGCATGCTGATGGCCGCGCTGCGCCTGAACATCCCGACCGTGTTCGTCTCCGGCGGCCCGATGGAGGCCGGCAAGGCCACCCTGGTCGACGGCACCGTGCGCAAGCTCGACCTGGTCGACGCGATCTCGCAGGCCGTCAACGAGAACGTCTCCGACGAGGACATCGCGATCATCGAGGAGAACGCCTGCCCCACCTGCGGCTCGTGTTCCGGCATGTTCACCGCCAACTCGATGAACTGCCTGACCGAGGCCATCGGCCTCTCGCTGCCCGGCAACGGCTCGGTGCTCGCCACCCACACCGCCCGCCGGGCGCTGTACGAGAAGGCCGGCCGGACGGTCGTCGAGATCGCCGACCGCCACTACGGCGGTGACGACGCCTCGGTGCTGCCCCGCGCGATCGCCACCCGGGCCGCCTTCGAGAACGCCATGGCCCTGGACATCGCCATGGGCGGCTCGACCAACACCATCCTGCACCTGCTCGCCGCCGCCCAGGAGGCCGAGCTGGACTTCGACCAGCGGGCCATCGACGCGGTCTCCCGCAGGGTCCCCTGCCTGTCCAAGGTCGCGCCCAACGGCTCGTACTACATGGAGGACGTCCACCGGGCCGGTGGCATCCCGGCCATCCTCGGCGAGCTGTACCGCGGCGGGCTGCTCAACGAGGACGTCCACACCGTCCACTCCGACTCGCTCGCCGAGTGGCTCAAGACCTGGGACGTGCGCGGCGGCTCGCCGTCCGCCGAGGCCGTCGAGCTGTGGCACGCCGCCCCCGGCTGCGTCCGCTCCGCCGAGGCCTTCTCCCAGTCCGAGCGCTGGGACTCGCTGGACACCGACGCCGCCAAGGGCTGCATCCGCAGCGTCGAGCACGCCTACTCCGTCGAGGGCGGCCTGGCCGTGCTGTACGGCAACCTCGCCGAGGACGGCTGCATCGTGAAGACCGCCGGCGTGGACGAGTCGATCTGGACCTTCAGCGGTCCGGCCGTCGTGGTCGAGTCCCAGGAGGACGCGGTCGAGGCGATCCTCGCCAAGCGGGTCAAGGAGGGCGACGTCGTCGTCATCCGCTACGAGGGTCCCAAGGGCGGCCCGGGCATGCAGGAGATGCTCTACCCGACCTCCTTCCTCAAGGGCCGGGGCCTCGGCAAGGCCTGCGCGCTGGTCACCGACGGCCGCTTCTCCGGCGGCACCTCGGGCCTGTCCATCGGCCACGCCTCCCCGGAGGCGGCCTCCGGGGGCACCATCGCGCTGGTCGAGGACGGCGACACCATCGCCATCGACATCCCCGGCCGGACGATCTCGCTGGAGGTCCCGGACGAGGTCCTCGCCGAGCGCCGCCGCGCCCTGGAGGCCTCGGGCGGCTACCGCCCGAAGAACCGCGACCGCCAGGTCAGCCAGGCCCTGCGGGCCTACGCCGCGATGGCCACCTCCGCGGACAAGGGCGCGGTCCGCGACGTGACCAAGCTCGGCTGAACCCGGGCCCGACCGAACCCGGGCCCGGAAACGGAGGAGCCGTCCCGCAGGCCGGGACGGCTCCTCCGCCGTGTGCGGCGGTCGGGTGATAATCGACGGCGTGAGCGAGCAGCCCCCCACCCCCGCGCCCGAAGCCCCCGGTGCCCCCGAGCCGGAGCCGATCCGCTGGTTCGGCACCAGCTGGCTGAACCGGGACGGCGGCTACTGGCCGCGCCGGGTCGGCGTGTCCGTCGGCGCCCTGGTGGCGACCGCCGCCGTGGTGCTGCTGCTGCGCTTCGGCGTCGAGGGCATCGCCCTCTCCGACAACGCCACCTTCCTCAACGGGCTGCTGACCGTCGCCATCGCGATCTGCTCGATGATGTCCGCCCTGCGCACCTGGAAGGTGCTCACCGAGGGCAAGGACCGGCTGACCGGCTGGATGGCCGAGGACACGTCGCTCGGAGCGGTCTGGCTGATCGGCGGCGCCGGCGCCCTGGCCGCCTATTTCGCCCGCAGCCTGGTCGAGGCCCCCGGCGAGGGGGTGCGGCGCGCCTCGTACGAGCGGGCCGTCGCCCAGTACGAGAAGCGCCGGGCGGGCCGCAGCGGCCGGCCCGACGCCAGGACGCCGGGCCGGCCGGCGTCGGGCCGTACGACGCCGGGCCGGGCCAAGCGCAAGCGCTGACCGGTCAGTTGCGGCTGACCGTGCCGCACCCCTCGGCTTGCTCGACGTCCTTGCTGCGGTCGTACGGGTCGACGGCCGGCCCGGTCGGCCGGGAGCCGGGGGTGTCCTGCTGCAACGCCGCGAACTGGTCGAACTGCGGGTGGAAGAAGCCGTCGTAGACGTCGCAGGCCGAGTTGGCGGGGCTCGTCTGGCTCTTGTCGTAGACGACCTTCTTCGGCTGGACCTGGTAGCGGCCCGGGTCGTAGAACCGGAACGTGTCCACCCGCCGCACGATCGTGCGGGTGGTCCAGGTGTCCCCGGCCACGTCGTCCGTCGGCACGAGCAGGCCCACCGGCTTGGCCGTGCCGCCGCCCTGCGGCGCGGCCGACTTCGTCGGCTGCGGGGCGCGGGTCGCCGGCTGGGGCGATCCGGCCCGTTTGGCGGCCTCCGGGCCCGGGCGCAGCGGGTACACGAAGCTGAAGTCGGTGTGGATCAGGACGCCCTTGTCCCCGTCGCCCTCGAAGGTCATCCGGCCCTGGACCTTGACCGTGTCGCCCACCGCGATCGCTTCGCGCGGGTCGAACCGGCTGAAGAAGTCGGTCGGGTCGTTCTCCTTGGACGGGTGCTCCAGCGCCGACTTCGCGCCGTCCTGGTCATGCCGCTCCAGCAGGGCCAGCGCGGCGTCCGGCCGGCCGCCCGCGATCACCTGCGGGTCGAGGTTGGCGGCGATCAGGTAGTCCTTGACGGACTGCAGCTGGGCGGCCACCTGGGCGGCGGAGAAGACGCCGGTGGCCTGAGCCTCGGGGAGGACGAAGGCCTCGGCGCCGGTCGGCCAGCCCTCGGCGGGGGAGCCGGCCCAGGGGTGGGCGACGGTCGGCTGCTGCTCGTCGACCTTCGGCGGCGCACTGGTCGGCTTGGCCGTCTCGGGGGCGACGGTCGGCACGGGGGTGTGCGCGGCGAAGAGGCCGCCGACGTGGTCCGCGTACCAGCCGCGCAGCCCGTCGGTGTTCAACGCCGCGAGCAGCACGGCGGCGGTCAGCACGGTGTAGACCGGAGCGCGCCACGCGCGGCGGCGCGGGACGGCGTTGCCCCAGGCGTCGAACTCCAGGGGTTCGGGCTTGCGGCCGGAGCGGCGCGCGGGCGCCGGGCCGTCGTGCACCGGGCGGTTGCCGCCCGGGTCGGCCGGCGGGGTGTGCTTCCACCGGGCGGCGAGGGTGCGTCCGCTCCGCTCCTCGGCGGCGGCGTCCCGGACGAGCGCGTCGTCCGGGGCGAGGTCGGTGAACGGGTCCTTCCCGCCCGTCCCGGACGGGTCGGACCCGCCCGGTCGGTCGCCCCCGGCGGGGCGAGGTCGCGGATCTTCGGCTATCGGCATCGCGCCAGTATGACGACGGGGTGTGACGATGCGTCGATCGGGGGCACGCTACGTGGTGAACCCGTGCTCGTCGGGTGGCGCTTCACCCCGGTTCGTCCGGAACCGCGCCGGTGCTCAGGACTTGCCCCGGGCCTGCTTCACCGACCCCACCACCCCGGCGATCGCCAGCAGGAGGCCGGCGGGCAGCAGCGAGATGAAGAAGGCGCCGAAGAGGCCGGAGTCGCCGAGGAACAGCTGCGCCAGGGTGTTCAGCGCGAGCAGCCCGCCGGCCGCCGGGAGCGCCGACTGCCACGGGTGGTCGTTCGCCCAGCGGCGCAGTCGTCGGTCGGCGGTGTCGCGGCGCAGCTGTCCGCCGACGGTGCCGACCAGGAAGAAGAAGAACAGGGCCCAGCCGGCCGGTCCGGCCAGCATGCTCAGCGACCAGCCGCCGGAGATCGCCTCGATCCCCAGGGCGGTCGCCCCCACCACCGCACCGACCCCCGCGGCGGTCCGCCACGGGCCCACGGTCGCCGAGGCGACGGCGAGTTGCCGGTTCTCACGTCGGGACATTTCGTCGTGTGCCATGGTTCAACGGTGCGCCCGCCCGGGGCCGGAGGCCATAGGGGAACCCCCTGGTTTTCTCCCTAGGGGCCGAATGCCCGGCCGGGTCGGGCACGAACGTGCCGAAGCCCCCCGCCGAGGCCCCCGCCCCGACCCCCGCCGAGGCCCCCGCCCCGGCCCTCGGCCCGGCCCCGCCCCGACCTCCGCGACCACGGACCGGACGGTCCCGCCGGGCGCCGTCGCACGGTGCGAGGATGGCCGCAGTAGCGAGCCGAGGAGCGGACCATGGGCAGCAGCGCAGCACACGCACAGAAGATCGCCTTCCTGGGCACCGGCAAGATCGGTGAGGCCCTGCTCTCCGGCCTGCTGCGGGCCGGCAAGGACCCGGCGGACGTCCTGGTGACCGCCCGCCGCCCCGAGCGCGCGGCCGAACTCGCCGCCCGGTACGGCGTGGTGGCGGTCTCCAACGCCGAGGCCGCCAAGCTCGCGGACACCCTGATCCTCGCGGTCAAGCCGCAGGACATGGGCACCCTGCTGGAGGAGCTGGCCCCGCACGTCGGCGCGGACCGGCTGGTGATCTCGGCCGCGGCCGGCGTCCCGACCGCCTGGTTCGAGGAGCGGCTGGCGGCGGGCACCCCGGTGGTCCGGGTGATGCCCAACACGCCGGTCCTGGTGGACGAGGGGATGAGCGTGATCTCGGCCGGCTCGTGCGCCACCGAGGAACACCTGGCGCGCACCGAGGAGATCTTCAGCTCGGTCGGCAAGGCGCTGCGGCTGCCCGAGTCCCAGCAGGACGCGGCCACTGCGCTCTCCGGCTCCGGCCCGGCCTACTTCTACTTCCTGGTCGAGGCGATGACCGACGCCGGGATCCTGCTGGGCCTGCCCCGGCAGGTGGCGCACGACCTGATCGTGCAGTCCGCGATCGGCGCCTCGGTGATGCTGCGCGACTCCGGCGAGCACCCGGTGAAGCTGCGCGAGGCGGTCACCTCTCCGGCCGGCACCACCATCTCGGCCATCCGCGAGCTGGAGAACCACGGGGTGCGGGCCGCGCTGCTGGGCGCGCTGGAGGCGGCCCGGGACCGCTCCCGGGAGCTGGCCTCCGGCGGGAAGTAGCCCGCCGGGCAGAAGTCCCTGCGCGACCCCTCCCGCAATCGCGGCGCACCGCCTACGCTCTCGCCAACATCGTCCTACCGGCCGGTAGCGAGGTCGCCAGGAGGCCCGTGTGGAGGTCCGTATGAGTGCCGCGCCGTCCGTGCTCCCGCCCGGCCTGAGGGCCGGGCGGGCCGCGCTCGCCGTCAGCTTCCTGCTCCAGGGCACCACCTTCGCGCTGCTGGTCACCTGCATCCCGGAGATCCAGCACCGGTACGGGCTGAGCGACGGGCTGCTGCCGGTCTTCCTGGCCGCCGTGCCGATCCTGGCCGGGGTCGGTTCGATCACCTCCGAGCAGCTGGTGCGGCGCACCGGCGCGCGGGCCGTGCTGCGGGTGGTCCAGCCCGCCGTCTGCCTCAGCCTGGCGGCCGCCGGGCTCGGGGGAGCGCTGTGGCAACTCGCCCTCGCCCTGGGGGCGTTCGGCCTGCTGGTGGGGGCGCTGGACGCCAGTATGAACATGCTCGGGGTGGGCCTGCAGCACCGCTACGGCCGCTCGATCATGATCGGCTTCCACGCCGCGTTCAGCCTCGGCGGCATCGTCGGCGCGGCCCTGGCCGGCCTCGGCTCGCACTACGACCTCGGACTGCCGGTGTTGTTCGGCACCGCCGCCGCGGTGATCGCCCCGCTCGCGGTGCTCACCGGCACCTTCTTCGCCGGGCCCGCCGACCTCGGCGACGCCGTCCGGGAGGCCGCCGAGGCCGCCGCCCGGGCCGTCCCCTGGCGGCCGCTGCTGCCGCTCTGCCTGGCGATGGCCTTCGCGTACATCGCCGACGCCTCGGTCTCCAACTACAGCGTCAAGTACCTCACCGACGGCCTGGGCAGTCGCGAGGACCTCGCCAAGCTCTCCTACCTCGGCTACATGGTCGCGATGCTGCTCGGCCGGGCCCTGGGCGACCGGGCGGTGCAGCGCTTCGGCGCCGTCCCGGTGGTCCGCGCCGGTGCCGCGCTGGCCGCGCTGGGCTTCGGGACGGCCGCGGTGGCGCCCACCGCCTGGGCGGGCATCGCCGGGTTCACCGTGCTCGGCTTCGGCATCTGCGCGATCATCCCGCAGGTGTTCGCGGCCGGCGGCCGGCTGTTCCCGGCCGACTCGGACGCCGCGGTGGCCCGGCTCAACCTCTTCAACTACGTGGGTTTCCTGCTCGGTTCGCCGCTGGTCGGCGCGATCGCCGACGCGAGCTCGTACCGCTGGGCGCTGCTCGCCCCGATGCTGCTGGTGCTCGCCGTCCTGCCGCTGGCCGACCGCTTCGCCCCGGCACCGGTGGTCGTGCCCGCCCCCGCCGCCGCGTAGCGACGGCGGGGGCGGGCGGGCGGAGGGTGTCAGCCGATCAGGGTCTGCAGCTCGGGCAGGCCGTTGGGCCAGAGCTGGTCCTGGGTGAAGGTCGGAGCGCCCGCCGGGCCGTACTCGACGTAGACGTACGGGGCCCAGTTGAGCGTGTACTGGCCGGTCCACGCCGGGGTCGCGGTGATCTGGACGGTGACCGTGACGGTACGGGTGGCGCCCGGTGCGATCGGCGCCGTGAAGTGCCAGTGGGCGTTGTTGCCGCCGAAGGCGCAGTCCGTGTTGTCGCCGCCGCAGCCGATCACGGTGAACGCGCCGACCTGCTGGTTGGCGGGCCAGATCGGCTGGATGAACTCGTAGGCGAAGGAGATGTCGGTGGTCTCGTTGTTGGTGAGCGAGAGGGTGAGGGTCAGCTGGTCACCCGGATTCGCCGTCGACTTGTTGACGGCGAATGCGGTGCCGTTGACCGCGGCGGAGGCCGGCTGGGTGGCAAAGAGCAGGCCAAGTCCCAGTATTGCAGCGAGAATTACCCCAAGGCGTTGCACGCTGAATGGCTTCATGGCGGAGAGGATATGTACTCGCCAAGCTTCTGTCTGTACCGCCTCGACAAATCCCCTCCACAGCTGCCCCACAGCCACACCACACCTGCCGTACCCCACCCGCGCGACCAGCGGCGGGCCGCCCTCCCGGGCGCGCCCTGGCGGCGGCCCGGCGACCGCCACCCGCTACGGTGGAGGCCATGCCCGAAGCCGAGCGTGACACCCCCTGCGGCCTGCACCTCTTCTGGGACGAGGCCGTCACCGCCTACGACTTCGGCCCCGGCCACCCGATGGACCCGACCCGGCTGGCGCTCACCATGCGCCTGGTCGAGGCCCTGGGGCTGAACGGCGGTCCGGGGGTGACCGTCCGGTCCGCGCCGCCCGCCGGCGAGTCCACCCTGCGGCTGGTGCACACCCGGGAGTACGTCGAGGCGGTCAAGCACGCCGCCGCCCACCCCGAACTGACCGACCCCCGGCACGGCCTCGGCACCGACGACAACTGGGCCTTCCCCGCCGTCCATTCGGCCTCCGCGCTGATCGCCGGCCTGTCGGTGGCCGCCGCCGAGGCGGTCTGGCGCGGCGAGACCCCGCACGCCGTGAACTTCGCCGGCGGCCTGCACCACGCCATGCCCGGCAAGGCCTCCGGGTTCTGTGTGTACAACGATCCCGCGCTGGCCATCGCCCGGCTGCTCGAACTCGGCGCCGAGCGGGTCGCCTACGTCGACGTGGACGTCCACCACGGCGACGGCGTCCAGGAGGCCTTCTGGAACGACCCCCGGGTCCTGACGGTCTCCCTGCACGAGCACCCCGCCACGCTCTTCCCGCAGACCGGCTGGCCGATGGAGACCGGCGGCCCGGACGCCCCCGGATCCGCCGCCAACCTGCCGCTGCCGGCCGGGACCGGCGACGCCGGCTGGCTGCGCGCCTTCCACGCCCTGGTGCCCGACCTGCTCGCCGCCTTCCGGCCGCAGGTCCTGGTCACCCAGCACGGCGCCGACACCCACCTGGAGGACCCGCTCGCCCACCTCGCCGTCACCGTGGACGCCCAGCGGCTGATCGCCGAGGAGCTGCACGACCTCGCCCACCGGCACGCCGGCGGCCGCTGGGTGGCCACCGGCGGGGGCGGCTACGCGGTGGTCGACGTCGTCCCGCGCAGCTGGACCCACCTGGTCGCCACCGCCGCCGGACGGCCCGTCGACCCGGCCACCGAGACCCCGGAGTCCTGGCGCGCCGAGGTCTACCGCCGCACCCGCGGCCCGGCCCCGCTGCGGATGACCGACGGCGCCCGCCCGGCCTGGCGCGACTTCGACGCGGGTTACGATCCGGCCGACCGGCTCGATCAGGCCATCCTCGCCAGCCGCCGCGCGGTGTTCCCCCACCACGGCCTGCTGGCCTGAACCCGCCGCCCCCGCCGGGTCCCGCCGGGGCGTGCGTACGGCGGGCGGTGCCATCCGCCGAGCGGCTACGTACTGCAACGGTCCTATCTCTCACCGTACGAGGACTGCACTTCCCCTCTTCCCACTGGTACCACCCATAACTACTCTGGGGATACACGTGTGCCGGTGGAGTCACCGGAGGGGAAGCCGGTGCCTTGCACACGGGTAAGGGTCGGGTGATGGTCATGAGTTCCGTGGAGCGTCCCCTGCAGGAAGTCGTCTTCCTGACCGTGGCGGAGGTCGCCGCGGTCATGCGGGTGTCCAAGATGACGGTGTACCGGCTGGTGCACAGCGGAGAACTGCCGGCCATCCGGGTCGGACGGTCCTTCCGGGTGCCCCAGCAGGCGGTGCACGAGTACCTCAAGGAGTCCTACGTGCGGCTCGAGAGCGCGTAGGGCAAGGGTCGGCGGGGCCGGGTCCGCAGCCGCGGGTCCGGCCCCGTTCGCCCCGGATTTCCCGCGAGTTTCCCGATTGCGGGAAGCACGATTACGGCCCTGGCGCCCCGGACGGTAGGCTAGGCCCTCACGTCAGTCGTATGGACTCCGTCTCTCACGGACGAGAGTCTCAGTGAGCGAGGGTTGTTCCGTGGGCTCTGTCATCAAGAAGCGTCGCAAGCGTATGGCCAAGAAGAAGCACCGCAAGCTTCTGAAGCGGACCCGCGTTCAGCGTCGCAACAAGAAGTAAGCGCCCCCGGCCGCGCCCAGCGCGCCCAGCGCTTCCACCGCCCGCCCAGGCCCTCGTGGCCCGGGCGGGCGGTGTCGTTTCACGGCCCGGCACGGGGGCGCGGTACGGTGCACGCAGGGCCGCTGGGGTCGATGGAATGGGGTGCACACCGTGGGCGTGGTCGTGCTCGTCACCGGGGTGGCACGCCATCTCGGTGCCCGCTTCGCCGCCGAGGTCCGCCGTCGTCCGGGCGTGGACCTGGTCGTCGGCGTGGACGTGCAGCCGCCCGGGGCGCCACCCGCGGAGCCGGCCGGTCCGGCCGCCCCGTACCGCTTCCACCAGCTCGACCTGCGCCGCCCGGCGCTGGCCCGGGTGCTCGCCGAGCACCAGGTGGACACCGTCGTGCACCTCAGCGTCAGCGCCACCGGCCTGGGCTCCACCAACCGCTCCGCGGTGAAGGAGTCCAACGTCATCGGCACCATGCAGCTGCTCGGCGCCTGCCAGAAGGCTCCCGCGGTGCGCCGGCTGGTGGTGAAGTCCACCACCGGCGTGTACGGCTCCGCGCCCCGCGACCCGGCGGTGTTCAGCGAGCGGATCCAGCCGAAGACCCCGCCCGGCGGCGGCTTCGCCAAGGATGCGGCGGAGGTCGAGGGCTACGTCCGCGGCTTCGCCCGGCGCCGCCCGGACGTCGCGGTGACGGTGCTGCGCTTCGCCAACATCGTCGGCCCGAACGCGGACACCCCGCTCAGCGAGTACTTCGCGCTGCCCGTGCTGCCGACCGTCCTCGGCTACGACCCGCGGCTGCAGTTCGTCCACGAGGACGACGCCGTCGCCGTGCTCTGCCGGGCCGCCGGCGAGCCCGAGCCGGGCACCGTCAACACCGGCACCTTCAACGTGGCGGGGGAGGGCGTCCTACTGCTCTCCCAGTGCGCCCGCCGGCTCGGCCGGCCCACCCTGCCGCTGCTGCTGCCCGCGGTCAGCTGGATGGCCGTGCTGGCCCGGCAGACCCGGCTGGTGGACGTCTCGCCGGAGCAGCTGCGGCTGCTCACCCACGGCCGGGTGGTGGACACCGCCCGGCTGCGCGAGACCTTCGGCTACCGTCCGGTGTTCAGCACCCCCGAGGCCTTCGCCGACTTCGCCGCCGCCCAGGGCCCCGGCCTGCTGCCGCCCGAGCGGCTGGCCGCCGTCACCGACCGGCTGGCCGCCCTGCTCGGCCCGGAGGGGGCGGCCCCCGCCGCCGCACCGGGCGCCCTGCCGAACCGCCCCCGCCGACCGAGGAGCTGAAACCCGCCATGAACGCCGCAGCCGAGAACGCGCCGGGCCGGGCCAAGGTCATCCCGATCGAGTCCGCCCCCAGCTGGACCGGGCCCGAGGGCCCCGGCCTGGCCGACCGGCTCGCCGGCGCCGTCGGCGGGGCGCTGTCCGGGCCGCTCGGCCCGACGGCCACCCGGCTGTTCGGCAAGGGCTGGGAGGGCCGCGCCGCCGAGCGGCTGGCCTTCCTGCGCCGCCGGGTCACCGGCGACTACGAGGTGGACGAGTTCGGCTTCGACCGGGAGCTCACCGAGGAGGTGCTGCTCGCGCTGCTGCGCCCGCTGGCCGAGAAGTACTTCCGGATCGACGTCCAGGGCGTGGAGAACATCCCGGCCGAGGGCGGCGCGCTGATCGTCGCCAACCACTCCGGGACGGTCCCGCTGGACGCGCTGATGACCCAGGTGGTCATCCACGACCACCACCCGAACCGGCGGCACCTGCGGATGCTCGCCGCCGACCTGGTCTTCGTGCTGCCCGGGGTCAACGAGCTGGCCCGCAAGTCCGGCCACACGCTGGCCTGCAACGAGGACGCCCAGGCGCTGCTGGAGCGCGGCGAGGTGGTCGGGGTCTGGCCGGAGGGCTTCAAGGGCATCGGCAAGCCGTTCTCCGAGCGCTACAAGCTGCAGCGGTTCGGCCGCGGCGGTTTCGTGGCCTCGGCGCTGCGGGCGCGGGTGCCGATCGTGCCGTGCTCGATCGTCGGGGCGGAGGAGACCTACCCGATGATCGGCAACGTGAAGACGCTGGCCCGGCTGCTGGGCCTGCCGTACGTGCCGATCACGCCGACCTTCCCCTGGCTCGGGCCGCTCGGGATGCTGCCGCTGCCGACCAAGTGGACGATCCGCTTCGGTGAGCCGATCGCCACCGACGGGTACCCGGCGGAGGCGGCGGACGACCCGATGCTGGTCTTCGACCTGGCCGACGAGGTGCGCGAGACCATCCAGCACACCCTCTACCAACTGCTGGTGCAGCGGCGCTCGGTGTTCTTCTGAGCTGAGGTCTTCCGGCTCGGTGGGCCGGACCGGAGGACGGAGGGGCCCGGCGGATATCGCACTCCGCCGGGCCCGTCCCGTGCCCCCGCTCAGCAGCCGGGGATCCGGTCAGCCGCCGAGGATCCGCAGCCCGGGCAGCAGGCCCGGGACCAGCGGGGGCACCTCGACGCCCTGCTGCCGGGCCGCGTCCGGGGCGGCCGGCGTGCCGGACGGCTGCGGCGCCTGCGGCGGGGCCGCGTCGGCGCTCGGCGAGGGCCTGGTGCCGGTGAGCCCGTTGGTGAGGTCGCCGACCAGCCCGTTGACGGCGTCCGGGGCGCTGGTGGGCAGGCTGCTGGGCAGGCCCGCGCCCTTTCCGCTGCCGCCGGTCGCGCCCGCGCCGGGGTCGGCCGGGGCCGGCGCGCCCGCCCCGGGGCGATTGCCGCCGGTGGCGCCGCCGCCCGGGGCCTGGCCGCCGCCCTGCGCCGCGCCGGAGCCGGCCGCCGGGGCACCGGCCGGGGATCCGCCGGTCGGGTCCGAGGTGCCGCCGCCCGCTCCGGGGCCGGCCGTGCCACCGCTCTTGGCGGGGGGCTGGGCCAGGCGCAGGGGCGCGACGTCCTCGCTTATGTCGTCGAACAGCTGGTTCACCAGCGAGGCCTGCTGGGTGAGCTGGACGGGCAGCTTGCCCTGCAGCTCGGTCCAGCGGCCGTCCTCGTCGTGGGCGAAGCCGGCCAGTGCGCGCATCGGGTCGAGCGAGCCGTTGCTGCGGTAGACCGAGCGCAGCAGTTCCCGACCCCTGAGGGCGTCGGCGTGCATGTCGTCCAGGGCGCGGCGGACCTGCTCGACGGTGACCGGGCTGAGCCCGCCCGCCGGGCCGGTGCGGCCGACCAGGACCTTGGCCTCGCCCAGCCGCGTGGCGGCGTTGTCCAGCAGCAGTTCGCCGCGCTCGGAGTCGGAGCCCGCGAAGTCGAGCCGGAGCCCTTCGAGGCCGCGCTTCAGCCCGTACAGCGTGTCCCCGGGAACGGCACCGGTGCTCGCGGCGGCGGCGCCGGCCAGGCTGCCGACGGCGAGCCCGGCGACGAGTCCGCCGATCGCGAACCGGCGGCTCCAGCGGCCGCGCGGCGCCGTCCGGATCGTCCGGTGGCGGCGCTGGCGGGGCACCGCGGCGCCCGGCCCGCCGGCGAAGGCCTGCTCGAACGCGGCCATCAGCTGGGCGCGTTGGACCGTCCGGACCTCGCGGTCCAGCACCGGTCCGGGCAGCGCTCCCAGCACGTCGGTCAGGCCGACCAGTTCGGCCGTCGCGGCCGAACCGGAGCCGGTGCCTGCGGTGTTGGCCGATTCCGCGTCGGTTGCAGCGCGTTGCTCCGTCCGGTGGGCCTCCAGCGCCTCGGCGAAGGCCTTCGCCCGCCGGTGCTCCAGCACGTTTGCCGTCACGGGCCACACCTCCCTTCGTCGTTGTCGACACCCCGGCCTGCCGGACGGTTGCCCCGGCTGGCCAAAGCCACTCCATCGGGTGAGAGGTCGCAATTCGGCTTGACCGTACGCCTGGTGGAGGCTTGCACGCTGGCCAACGATCGGTGCGGGCGGTCGGTTACGCACGGCTGATCATCGGACCGACCGTTCACTCTGACGTGTCGGTCGGGCGTGGACGGTGACGGCCGGCCGGGCGGCCCTCCGGCTGTGTCCCCCTCGATCACGGCCGGCTCACCGCGCGTCGGGCGGGAGCAGTCGCGCCAGGGTGCGGACGGCGCGGTACTGGAGGGTCTTGATGGCGCCCTCGTTCTTGCCCATGATCCGGGCCGTCTCGGCGACCGAGAGCCCCTGCAGGAAGCGGAGGGTGACGCACTCCTGCTGCTGCGGGTTGAGCCGGCGCACCGCGTCCAGCAGGGCGGCGTTGGAGAGCGACTCCAGCACCGATTCCTCCGGGCTGCGCTCGCACTCGTTCGAGTCGAGCATCTCGCCGGTGGTGACCTCCAGCCGGAAGCGGCTGGACTTGAAGTGGTCGGCGACCAGGTTGCGCGCGATGGTGACCAGCCAGGCGCCGAAGTCCCGGCCCTGCCAGGTGAAGGTGCCGATCCGGCGCAGCGCGCGCAGGAACGTCTCGCTGGTGAGGTCCTCGGCCGTGGCCCGGCTGCCGACCCGGTAGTAGATGTACCGGTAGACGGTGTCCGCGTAGTGGTCGTAGAGCCGGCCGAAGGCCTCGCTCTCGCCGGCCTGGGCCCGCTCGACCAGCTCCATGACCGGGTTGTGCTCGGTCTCGCAGCCGGGGCCGGCCGCGGTCCGGGTGCGGCCGCGGCCGAGGCCGGTGCTGCCGCTGCGGCCGCGCGAGCCGGTGCCGGCCGAGCCGGCGGCGGTGGTGCGCAGCGCCAGGCCGGGGCCGTGCGGGTGGCCGAACGTTCCTCCGGCGGGAACGAGTTGGGGCGAGACGGCGAGCTGGCTGCGGAGCAGGGAGCGCAGCAGGTCCAGGCCGGTGGAGATCTGCCGCTCGGCGGCGGGTCGGCTGCGGTGGCCGGTGCGGGGGCGCAGGGGCGCGGACGACGGGCGGGAGGGTGCAGGCGCGTCGTTCCGGACGGGTGGGTACACGGGACTCCCAGAGGCAGAACTGTGGACGGATCACCTCCGCCTGCGCGGAGAGCACTCCCCGAAGCGTCCGTTCGAGCGGGACGCGTGGAGACGTGCATCCAGGAGAGAATAACGCTTTGTGCAATGACAGCTACACCGTGTGGTCGAAGTGGTCGTTTGGGATCCATTTGTTGGGCATATTTGGCTGGCGCTGACCGGAGCTGTCATCGTTCATCCAGCTCATCGTGATCGAACAGGCGCCCAGGGTGACCAATTCGGCGGCCTGGCGGGCGGTTTCCCAGCCTTGGGGCTCGGCAACCCCTGACTTTCCCGGCCTGCCGAACGATCAGAACCGGTCACCGGCCGACAGATTCGTTCAACAACCCCGGATGGTCCTGCCACGAAGGGGAGTTCGCCCGTACGAGCGGCCAGGTCAGAGCCCTGGTTGACGTCCGCTCACCCGCACGTGCGGGCCCGCCGGGTGACCTCGCGGAAGCGCGCGCGAGGGCTCCGGCGAAGGGATTCCGGGAGATTCCCGAGGGATGTCGGAGGGATGTCGGAGGGGGTCCCGAGGGCTTTCGAGGGAGCTCAGGCGCGCCGGCGACGGCGGTGCAGCGCCACCCCGGCCGCCGTCGCGCCGGCCAGCACCCCGACCGCGGCCGCCGCCGGCAGCCCCACCCGGGCCGCCTTCCGTCCGGTGCGGAAGTCCCGGACCCGCCACCCCTGGGCCCGGGCGTGGCGGCGCAGCGCGCCGTCCGGGTTCACCACGTACGGGTGGCCGACCAGCGAGAGCATCGGGATGTCGTTGGCCGAGTCGCTGTACGCGGCGCAGCGGTCGAGGTCGAGGCGCTCGCGGCGGGCCAGCGCGCGCACGGCGGCGGCCTTCGCCGGGCCGTGCAGCATGTCGCCGACCAGGCCGCCGGTGTAGAGGCCGTCCCGGGCCTCGGCGACGGTGCCGAGCGCGCCGGTCATGCCGAGCCGGCGCGCGATGATCCGGGCGACCTCCAGCGGGGCGGCGGTGACCAGCCAGACCCGCTGGCCCGCGTCCAGGTGCATCTGGACCAGGGCGCGGGTGCCCGGCCAGATCTTGTCGGCGACGACCGGTTCGAAGATCTCCTCGCAGATCTCCTCCAGGTCGGCGGTGCGCTTGCCGGCGACGATCCCGAGGGCGGTGTGCTTGGCGTCCGAGATGTGGTCCGGGTCCTCGGCGCCGTGCAGCCGGAACCAGGCCTGCTGCCAGGCGAAGCGGGCGATGTCGCGGCGGGTGAGGAAGCCGCGGCGGTAGAGGCCGACACCGAGGTAGAAGATCGCGGCGCCGCGCAGGATGGTGTTGTCGCAGTCGAAGAAGGCGGCGGCACGGGGGTCGTCCGGGTCCGGGGTGTGGTTCTCGGCCGGGGCCTTCGGGGCCTTCCCGGGCCTGGCTTCGGCGGTCGCGTCCCCCGGCGCCTCCCCGGTGGCGGGCGCGTGCGTCGCGGGGGCGTCCGGCGCGAGGGTGGGCGCGGGCGTGGGCTCGGCGCGCAGCGCGGCCTCGGCGGCGGCCTCGCCGGCCAGGGCGCTCCGCTCGCCGGTGGAGCGTCTCGCCTGGGTGAGCCTTCGGAGCACGGCCATGGCACCGAGCATAGCCAGCCGGGCGCGGAGCGGCCGTGACGGTGCCGTGCCCGTGAGGTGAACAGCTCGACCGGCGGGGGCGGGCGCGGCCCGGGCGCGCGCCCCCGCCGACCGCGGGCGCCGGGTCCGGGCGGCCCGGGGACGAGCGGGCGGGTGGCGCAGAATGGGGCGGTGAGCCCACTGCTGCGACGCAAGAACCCCCGGCCGGCGGACCGGACCGTGACCCTGGTCGGCAAGCCCGGTTGCCACCTCTGCGACGAGGCCCGGGAGGTGATCGTCCGGGTGGCGGGCGAGCTGGGCGCGTTCTTCGAGGAGAAGGACATCACCCAGGACGAGGAACTGTTCCGCCGCTACTGGGAGCAGATCCCGGTCACCCTGGTCGACGGCCGTCAGCACGACTTCTGGCGGGTCGACGAGCGGCGGCTGCGCGCGGCCCTGGGCGGCTGACCGGCCGTCCGCGCGGGCCCCCGCGCCCCCGCCACTCGGCGGGGGCGCTTCGCCGAATCGTTGCCAAAGACACTCCGTTTCGGCTTCGGAAGGGGCGGGTTGGTCGGCTTACGATCGAACGCGTTTGCGCCCATGGGGGGCTGAGCACACGAGGAGTGCCGCCATGCTTCCCGGTCGTACCCCAGGGACGCCCGAAGCCCCGTCCGGGGCCCCGGGCTTCGCCGTGGTGGACGTGGAGGCGACCGGCCGCAGCCCGTGGCGGCACCGGGTGGTCGAGGTCGCGGTGGTACTGCTCGACGAGCGGCTGCGCCCCGAGGGGGAGTTCGCCACCCTGCTGGATCCGCTGGGCCCGGTCGGCCCGACCCACGTGCACCGGATACGCCAGTGCGACGTCGAGGGCGCCCCGCGCTTCCGCGAGATCGCCCCGCGACTGCTGGAGCTGCTGGCCGGCCGGGTGCTGGTCGGCCACCACGTCAGCTGCGACCACGCCTTCCTCGATCGCGAGTTCGCCCGGATCGGGGTGCCGCTGCCGCCCGTCCCGCTGCTGTGCACGATGGAGCTGGCCCGCGTCCACCTGCCGGAGGCCCGCAGCCACGGCCTGGCGGCCTGCGCGGAGGCGGCCGGCCTGGGCTGGTACCCGGCGCACACCGCGCTGGGCGACGCCCGGGTGACGGCCGAGCTGCTGCGGCACTGCCTGCGTGCCCCCTCCTGCCCGCCGGACCGCTGGGCCGGCCCGCTGCGCGAGGCGGCCCGGCTGCCCTGGCCCCGGCTGGGCCGGGCCCGCTCCCGCCCGTCCGGCGCGGCCGTCCCGCTGCTGCGCCGGGAGGCGCCGCACGGCCCCTGGCTGCCCGATGCCCGGGCCCCGGAGGTGGTGCTGACGCAGGCCGGTGCTATGGGTTCGACGGCGTGATGCGCATCACTGTGCGGGGACAAATCGGACACCATCTTTGTGCACACGTTCACAAACGCATAGCCTGGCTGCCAAAGCCCAGCTTCACCCACAGGAGCACCGTGGCAATCGGCCGATCACCACAGAGCAGTTCGCAGGCGCCCGACCAGGGCGCCGCGCGCCGACCCGCGCGTGCCCGGGGCATCCCGGAGGCGACCGTCGCCCGGCTGCCCCTCTACCTGCGGGCCCTCACCGCGCTCTCCGAGCGCTCGGTGCCGACCGTCTCCTCCGAGGAGCTGGCCGCCGCCGCCGGCGTGAACTCGGCCAAGCTCCGCAAGGACTTCTCCTACCTCGGTTCCTACGGCACCCGCGGCGTCGGCTACGACGTCGAGTACCTCGTCTACCAGATCTCCCGCGAGCTCGGCCTGACCCAGGACTGGCCGGTCGTCATCGTCGGCATCGGGAACCTCGGCCACGCCCTCGCCAACTACGGCGGCTTCGCCTCCCGCGGCTTCCGGGTGGCCGCCCTGCTCGACGCCGACCCCAACGTGGTCGGCAGCAGCGCGGCCGGCCTGCCGGTGCGCCACATGGACGAGCTGGAGTCGATCGTCGAGAGCCAGCACGTCTCGATCGGTGTGATCACCACCCCGCCCGGCGCCGCCCAGCAGGTGTGCGACCGGCTGGTCGAGGCCGGCGTCACCAGCATCCTGAACTTCGCCCCGACCGTGCTGACCGTCCCGGACGGCGTGGACGTGCGCAAGGTGGACCTCTCCATCGAGCTGCAGATCCTCGCCTTCCACGAGCAGCGCAAGGCCGGGGAGGAGCCGGACGACCGCGCCGAGTCGGTGCTCGACCGCGCCCCCGGCCCGGTCCGCGCGGCCGCCGCCAAGCTGCGCCGCGCGGCCGGCGGCAGCGGCAAGGGCCGCGGCACCGCCGAGTCGGCCGCCAAGGACCAGGCCGAGCCGGCCAAGGGAAAGTCCGCCAAGGGCGACGGGGATCTCTCCGCGGTGATGCCCGCATGAACACCGAGAGCTGTGAGGGGCGGGCATGAGCCTTCTCGTCGTAGGGCTGAGCCATCGCACGGCCCCGGTCGGGGTGCTGGAACGCGCCGCGCTGACCGGTGACGTGCCGACCCGGCTGCTGCACGACGCGGCCGCCACCGCGACCGTCGGCGAGGCCGCGCTGGTCAACACCTGCAACCGGATCGAGCTGTACGCGGACGTGGACAAGTTCCACGCCGGCGTCGCCGAGCTGTCGCTGCTGCTGGCCCACCACAGCGGGGTGGACCTGGAGGAGCTGACCTCCCACCTGTACGTCCACTACGAGGACCGCGCCGTCCACCACCTCTTCTCGGTGGCCTGCGGCCTGGACTCGATGGTGGTCGGCGAGGGCCAGATCCTCGGCCAGCTGCGCGACGCCCTGGCCAAGGCCCAGGAGGAGCACACCGCCGGGCGCGGCCTGAACGAGCTGTTCCAGCAGGCGCTGCGGGTCGGCAAGCGGGCGCACAGCGAGACCGGTATCGACAAGGCCGGCCAGTCGCTGGTCACGTTCGGCCTGGAGCAGGTCGCGGCGGGCGCCGGCGAGATCGCCGGCAAGCGCGCGCTGGTGGTCGGCGCCGGCTCGATGAGCTCGCTGGCCGCCGCCACCCTGGTCCGCTCCGGCGTGACCGACCTGCTGATCGCCAACCGGACGCCGGCCCGCGCCGAGCGGCTGGTCGAGATCCTCGGCCCGGACGTGGCCCGCACCCTGGACCTCGCCAAGGTGCCGGAGGCGCTGGCCGACGTGGACCTGGTGATCTCCTGCACCGGCGCGGCCGGTGTGGTGATCAAGGCCGAGGACGTGGCCGCCGCGGTGGCCCTCCGCGCCGCCTCCGAGCCGCTCGCCCTGCTCGACCTGGCCATGCCGCGCGACGTCGACCACGCCGTGCACGAGCTGTCCGGCGCCCTGCTGGTCGACCTGGAGAGCCTCTCCCACGCGCACGCCGCCACCCCCGGCGCCGGCGACGTGGACGAGGTCACCCGGATCGTCGCCGACGAGGTGACCGCCTTCGGCGCCGCCCAGCGGGCCGCCCGGATCGCCCCGACCGTGGTCGCGCTGCGCTCGATGGCCTCCGACGTGGTCGCCGCCGAGCTGGGCCGGCTGGAATCCCGGCTGCCCGACCTGGACGAGCGCTCCCGCGCCGAGATCGGCCAGGCCGTCCGCCGCGTGGTCGACAAGCTGCTGCACGCCCCGACCGTCCGGGTGAAGCAGCTGGCCGCCGAGCCCGGCGGCGCCTCCTACGCGGACGCCCTGCGCGAGCTGTTCGACCTCGACCCGGCGGCCGTGCACGCGGTGTCCGGAACGCCCGTCGGCAGCGTGCCCCAGCCCTCCGCCGGGGGCACCAGATGAACCGTCAGCCATCCCACGAGTACCACCGGGACGATCACCTCATGAATGGTCAACCGATCACGGAGCAGCCCTCGGCCGCCGCACCCCTGCGGCTCGGCACCCGGCGCAGCGCCCTCGCCATGGCCCAGTCGGGCATGGTGGCCCGCGAGGTGACCAGGGTCACCGGGCGCGCCGTCGAGCTGGTCGAGATCACCACCTACGGCGACACCTCGCGGGAGGCGCTGGCACAGATCGGCGGCACCGGCGTGTTCGTCTCCGCGCTGCGGGACGCGCTGCTGGAGGGTCGGATCGACTTCGCCGTGCACTCGCTCAAGGACCTGCCCACCGCCGCCCCCGAGGGCCTGGTGCTGGCCGCCGTCCCCGAGCGCGAGGACGTCCGGGACGCCCTGGTCGCGGCCGAGGGCCTGAACCTGGACGAGCTGGTGGAGAAGCTCGCCGGGTCCGGCCGCACGGCCCGGATCGGCACCGGCTCGCCCCGTCGGATGGCGCAGCTGAACGCCTGGGCCACCGCCCGCGGCGCCCAGCTGGAGACCGTCGCGATCCGCGGCAACGTGGACACCCGGATCGGCTACGTGACCGGCGGCGAGCTGGACGCGGTGGTGCTGGCCACGGCCGGCCTGAACCGGCTCGGCCGCGGCGCCGAGATCTCCCAGCACCTCGACCCCGAGCTGATGGTCCCGGCCCCCGGCCAGGGCGCGCTCGCGATCGAGTGCACCACCGCCGACCCGGCCCTCACCGCCGCGCTCGCGGCCCTGGACCACGCCCCCACCCGGGTCACCGTGGCCGCCGAGCGCGCCCTGCTGGCCACCCTGGAAGCCGGTTGCTCGGCGCCGGTGGCCGCGCTGGCCACCTGGGGCCGGCCGAACGAACTGCGGCTGGACGGCGTGGTCGGCAACCCCGACGGCTCCGCCCTGCTGAAGATGTCCGCCAACGGTCCGATCGTCCTCGACGAGTCCGCCGAGCAGCAGGCGGCGGCCCTCGGCCGCGCGCTGGCTGACCGGCTGCTCGCCGGGGGCGCGGCCGCCCTGATGGGGGAGCGAGCCCGATGAGCCCCACCGCCGCCACCGACGCCCTGTTCCCCGCCGGGCAGCCCGCCACCGGACGGTGCACCTTCCTGGGCGCGGGCCCCGGGGACCCGGGGCTGCTGACCCTGCGCGCGGTCGAGGTGCTGTCCACGGCCGACGTCCTGGTCGCCGACCCGCTGACCGCCGCCGCCGTGCGCAGCCACTGTCCGGCCGCCGTGCAGGTGCACAGCCCGGCCGCCGAGGGCACCGACTTCGACCTGGCCAAGCTGGTCTCCGAGGCCGTCCGCTCGGGCAAGCACGTGGTCCGCACCGTCGACGGCGACCCCGGCCTGGACGGCTGCGCCGCCGAGGAGATGCTCAGCTGCGCGGGCGACGGGATCCCCTTCGAGGTGATCCCGGGCGTCGCCCAGTCGGTCGGCGTCCCGGCGTACGCGGGCGTCCCGCTGCGGGCCGGCGCCGGCACCGACGTGCGCTTCGTGGACGGCGCCCAGCTGCTGTCCGGCGGTCCGGTGGACCTGGGCGCGCCGGAGACCACCCTGGTGGTCCGCACCACCCTGGGCCAGCTGCCGGCCACCGCCAACGCGCTGGTCTCCAACGGCCGCAAGCCGGAGTCCGCGCTCAGCGCGACGCTCTCCGGCACCACCACCCGCCAGCGGACCTTCACCTCCACGCTGTCCGGCATCGCGGCCGACCTGAAGGCCGCCCGGGTGCTGCCCTCGCCGGTCTCGGCCCCGGTCGACCCGGCCACCTCGGTGATAGCCGTGGTGGGCGAGCAGGTCGCCCACCGGTCCTCGCACTCGTGGTTCGAGACCAAGCCGCTGTTCGGCTGGAACGTCCTCGTGCCGCGCACCAAGGAGCAGGCCACCGGCCTGTCCGAGCAGCTGCGCTCGTACGGCGCGGTGCCGCAGGAGGTGCCGACCATCGCGGTCGAGCCGCCGCGCACCCCGCAGCAGATGGAGCGGGCCATCAAGGGCCTGGTCACCGGCCGCTACGAGTGGATCGCCTTCACCTCGGTGAACGCGGTGCGCGCGGTCCGGGAGAAGTTCGAGGAGTACGGCCTGGACGCCCGCGCGTTCGCCGGGATCAAGGTCGCGGCGGTCGGCGAGACCACCGCGCAGGCCCTGGTGGACTTCGGCGTGAAGCCGGACCTGGTGCCCTCCGGCGAGCAGTCCGCCGCCGGTCTGCTGGAGGACTGGCCGCCGTACGACCCGGTCTTCGACCCGATCGACCGGGTGCTGCTGCCGCGCGCCGACATCGCCACCGAGACCCTGGTGGCCGGCCTGGTCGAGCTCGGCTGGGAGGTCGACGACGTGACGGCGTACCGGACGGTGCGCGCCTCGCCGCCGCCGGCCGAGACCCGCGAGGCGATCAAGGGCGGCGGCTTCGACGCGGTGCTGTTCACCTCGTCCTCGACCGTCCGGAACCTGGTCGGCATCGCGGGCAAGCCGCACAACGTCACGGTCATCGCCTGCATCGGCCCGGCGACCGCCAAGACCGCCGAGGAGCACGGCCTGCGGGTCGACGTGATGGCCCCGGCGCCGTCGGCGGCCGCGCTGGCCCAGGCGCTGGCAGACTTCGGAGCCAAGCGCCGCGACACCGCGACGGCCGCCGGTGAGCCGGTCTACCGGCCCAGCGAGCGCCGCCCGGGTTCGCGCCGCAAGGCCCGCTGAGGGCCCGCCCCAACTCCCGGCCGGGGGCGACGAGTCGCCGCCCCCGGCACTGCACAACCGTTCGGAGAGAGAAGCCGTGTCCGCTGAATTCCCGTACGTACGCCCCCGTCGGCTGCGCCAGAGCCCGGCGATGCGCCGCCTGGTGGCCGAGACCCGGCTGCACCCGGCGGAGCTGATCCTGCCGCTGTTCGTCCGCGAGGGCGTCAGCGAGCCCGTCCCGGTCACCTCGATGCCGGGCGTGGTCCAGCACACCCGGGACACCCTGCGCAAGGCCGCCGTGGAGGCGGCCGAGGCGGGCCTGGGCGGCCTCATGCTGTTCGGCGTCCCGGAGGTGCAGGACGCCACCGGCAGTGAGGGCACCAACCCGGACGGCATCCTGCAGCAGGCGATCCGGGACGTGGTCTCCGAGGTCGGCGACTCCCTGGTGATCATGTCGGACCTGTGCCTGGACGAGTACACCGACCACGGCCACTGCGGCGTGCTGGCCGCCGACGGCGGCGTGGACAACGACGCCACCCTGGAGCGCTACGCCGAGATGGCCCGGGTGCAGGCCGACGCCGGTGTCCACCTGGTCGGCCCCTCCGGCATGATGGACGGTCAGATCGCCGTCATCCGGCGGGCGTTGGACGAGGCCGGGCACCAGGACGTGGGCATCCTGGCCTACACCGCCAAGTACGCCTCGGCCTTCTACGGCCCGTTCCGCGAGGCCGTCGGCTCCTCGCTCAAGGGCGACCGCAAGAGCTACCAGCAGGACCCGGCGAACGCCCGTGAGGCGCTGCGCGAGCTGGAGCAGGACCTCGCCGAGGGCGCCGACCTGGTGATGGTCAAGCCGGCCATGGCCTACCTCGACATCCTGCGCCAGGTCGCCGACGCCTCCCCGGTGCCGGTCTCCGCGTACCAGGTGTCCGGCGAGTACGCGATGGTCGAGGCGGCCGCCGCGAACGGCTGGATCGACCGGGAGCGGATGATCATGGAGACGCTCACCTCGATCCGCCGGGCCGGCGCCGAACAGATCCTCACCTACTGGGCCGTCGAGGCCGCCGCGATGCTGTAATTCGCCCGCTCGGGCAGCGGCTCGCGACCTGTCGGTCCGCCGCGCACACGCACGCAGAAGGCCGGGCCGCTCCCCGCGGGGAGCGGCCCGGCCTTTCCGTTCGCTACATCCAGCCCTTGGTGTGGGCGAAGCCCCCGCCGCCGCCGATGATGTCGGTGGAGGTGGCGGCGATGCCACCGAACCCGCCGGCGGCGGTGTCCGTGGTGTGGGCGATGCCGAAGCCCTCGGCCGCCAGGAACGGCTGGTCGGCGGAGGCGGCGAACGCGCCGCCGCCGACCAGGCCGGTGTGGGCGAAGGCCGGGGTGGCGGCACCCGCCAGCGCCAGTGCGGCGGTGGCGGTCAGCGCGGCCTTGGCCAGCATGCTCTTCATGGTTCTGCCCTCTCTCTGGGAGCGCCCCCGCGGGCGCTCTGACACGTGTTCACATCCGGCCGCCGGGCCCGGCGCCCCACGCGCCGGGCCGGGCGGCCGGTCCACCCGGCCGGTCCGCGCTGCCGCGGCCGGCCGGACACCTCGTCCGCCAAGCCCGGAGGGCCCGGGGAGACCTTCCTCCCCGGGCCCTCCGTCCGTGCCGTGCCCCGTGATCAGCCGATCAGGTGCGAGACGCCCGCGTCGCCCGAGGACTGGGTGTTCTGGCCGACGTTGCAGATCTGCTTCGGGGTGCTGTTCAGGACCGGAACCTCGACCGGAACCGCGACGCCGATCACGGCGACGGCGATGTTGTGGACCTCCGGCAGGCAGATGTTCGCGTTGTCCAGGGTGTGGAAGTTCGGGCTGCCGTTGCCGTGGGTGCCGGTCTGGTTGGTGCCGCCGTTGCCCTGGACGGAGGTGGCGGCGCCGTCCGAGTCGACGATGGCGGAAGCCGAGCCGGCGGACATCGCGATGGCGGCGGCGGCCAGGCCGGCGGCGGCGAGGGACTTCTTGATCATTTCCGGTGTTCCTCTCAAGGGTGAATCGGGGAGCGATTCGAGGGTGGATCAGAGGGGGTGGTGCAGGAGGGTGGTGCAGGGGCAGCTGAGCGGAGCGTCAGCCGATCAGGTGGGACACGCCCGCGTCGCCGTGGCTCTGGGTGCCCTGGCCCTGGGTGCAGTACTGCTTGCCGCCGCTGTTGGCGATCGGGACCTCGACCGGGACGGCCACGCCGAGCACACCGACGGCGATGTTGTGGATCTCGGGCAGGCAGACGTTCGCGTTGTCCAGGAAGTGGAAGTTCGGGCTGTTGTTCCCGACCGTGCCGGTGAAGTTGGTGCCGCCGTTGCCCTCGATGGAGGCGGCGGCACCATCCGCGTCACCGATGGCCGAGGCGGGCGCGGCGGCGGCGGCCAGCGCGGCGACGGCCAGGCCGGCAGCGGCGAAGGACTTCTGGATCATGGGGAGATCCCTCTCTGAAATGCTCTTGGATTCCTTGCGTGCAACGCGTAGAACGCTCAGACCCGGTCTGCAGTCACTGACGTCCAGATCAAAGAATGACGGCACGGAAGGTTACGGGGTTTTTTGAAAAGAGTCCGGGAGGCGCGACGCGGGATGGTTTCCGGTCGGATTATTAGGCCGAACCGGCTAACCGGCGCAATCCGCACTCCCGGTCACTCGTTGAGGCAGATTGCTTTCCGGCTGCGCCCCCGCAGCCTCAGTGATCCCCAGTACGGACAGCAGAACGGTGAAAAGCATGAAGTTCTCCAAGCGGGCCGGCGCGATGCTGCTGGCGGTCGGTGCGGGCGTGCTCGCCTCCCAGGGGGCGGCCTCCGCGGCCCCGGTCGGCCCCGACCAGGTCGGAGCCCTGGAGGACGCGCTGGCCACCCAGCAGGTCCCGGCGGAGGTGCCGCTCACCCCGCTGGGCAGCCGGCTCTCGGCCGGCATCCCGACCTCCCTGCTCATGCCGCCGGTGCCCAACCGCACCACCAGCACCAGCACCGAGCTGATCCCGGAGCGGATCGTCCCGCAGCTGAGCACCGGCAAGGTCGGCCCGAGCGCCAAGGCCGAGCTGCCGCTCCCGCTGCTCGACCAGGGCGCCGACCTCGGTCAGGTGCTGCTGGACGCCCCGGCCGCGCCGCTGCACGCCGACACCCCCGGGGTCAGCCTCGGCAAGCCGCTCTCGCTCGCCCAGGACGGCGCCGGCCAGCTCGCCGACGGCCGGCTCAAGGTGGGCGAGGTCGACCCGCGGCTGCTCACCGGCGCCGTGCAGGCCGTCCCGGGGGCCAGCGCCAGCCTCGGCGGAGAGGACCACCGGCTCTCGGTCGCCGACGAGGTCGGCGACCTGACCACGACCACCGCCGCGACCGCCACCGAGGTGGTGGGGCAGACCGGTCTGGCCGACCCCGCGGCCACCACCGCCACCGCCACCGGCGTGGTCCGGCAGATCGGGCTGACCGACCTGACCCGGCTCTGACCCCGCTCCCACCCCGCGCGCCGGCCGGGTTCCGTCCCGGTTCCGGCCCGGCGCCCGGCACGACCGGAGCCCGGTGCCCCACGCCTGCGAGCGGGGTACCGGGCTCCGGTGCGTCCGACTGAGTCCGGTGCGGCCGGTCCGTCGCGCGTCCGGACGGTCAGCCGGGCAGCACGCCGGTCAGCCCGCCGACCAGCGGCAGGTCCTTGACGCCGCCGCCCGCGCTCAGCGGGCCGGTCAGCGTGCCGGTGCCGACCGGGGCCAGGCCCTGGTCCGGCTGGACGGTCGCGCCGTTGTTGAGCACGTCGGCGGAGGAGTTCGCCCACGGGTCCAGGCGCAGGCTCTTGATCGGCGCGATGCCGTAGCCGAGGCCGGAGGTCGTCCCGTTCAGCGCCTGGCCGACATCGGTCCTGGCCAGCGTGGCCGGCCCGGCCGGGGCCTGACCGGCCGGGCCGGTGGCCGCCTGCGCCGTACCGGCGCCGAGCAGGACCGCGGCACCGACGGCGGCGGCCAGGCCGGCCCCGCTCTTCTTCGAAACCATGCGGATCACCCTTCGGTGGATCGGGGGTCCCGGACGGCCGTCCGGGGATGCCGAACTGCCCCCCGGCCGACTGGTCGGGGGGCAGGACGGCCGGATCACGTGCCGATCGGGGATCAGCAGTTGTCCGCCGGCGGCGGGGGCAGCTCGACGTTGGCGCAGCTGTTGCCGAAGGCCGGGTTCAGCAGGCCGATCACGTTGATGCTGTTGCCGCACAGGTTGACCGGGATGTGCACCGGCACCTGGACCTGGTTGCCGGAGGCGACACCGGGGGAGCCGGCGGCGACGCCCTCCGCGCCCGAGCTGGCGGCGGCGGAGCCCGCCGCGCCCAGCACCAGGCCGGCAGCGGCGGCGGAGAGGACGGCGGCCTTCTTCACGTTCTGCATGGGGGTTGATCTCCTCGATCACACACGGGTGGAGCGTGCCGCGCCCCGGCGCTGCGGGGCGCGGCACGGGCACGGTGAATCAGCTGTCGCCGGTGCGGCGACCGCCGGTTCAGCCGATGTTGGCGCAGGTGTTGCCGAACGCCGGGTTCAGGATGCTGATGACGCCGATGCTGTTGCCGCACAGGTTGACCGGGATGTGCACCGGGATCTGGATCTGGTTGCCGGAGAGCACGCCGGGGGAGCCGGCGGCGACGCCCTCGGCGCCCGAGCTGGCGAACGCGCCGCCGGCGGCACCGAGCACCAGACCGGTGGCGGCCAGGGACAGGACGGCGGCCTTCTTGAGGTTACGCATGTTCTTTCCTCCGATTTCTGCCCGACGGCAGGGAAGTGTCGGGAGTCGGGCGAGCATGAATACTCACCCGAAGGCTTCAGGGATTTCCGTGATTGTCACTCGGGCGGCGCACACCGGCGTGTTCCGCCCATGGCGCGGGCGTGGACGCAGCCGCCGTAGTTGCAGCGCCTCTCGAAATCCCTTCCCGCACGGCCGGGAAAGGCTTCGGACAAAGGCGCGACCGGAGGGAATTCCCGGTCAGACGTTCCGGCGGGGATCGCCGGGCGCCGCGTTCGGGAGGCCCGCCACGTCGATCGAGCCGCCGGTGGCCGCGGTGCCGACGACGGCGTGGGCGAGCTTGCGCATGGGCGGTATCTCGATTCGTGTGTAGGGGCCGGTGGACCGGCTTCCGTCAGGGAGAACGAGGCGCGGCGCTCGGGGAAACGGCCCGGCCGAAGTCGATCACCCGAATGCCGACCGGGGGCGCCGTTGCTCCGGACGGGTGACAGTGCGCGCACCGTCGCAACCGGTGCGGGGAGGTCTCGTTCTTGATGTCGCACTCCCCGTGCATCTCTGTTTGAACAGTCAGGAGGCTCGCATGAGCATCAAGAAGACCGCCGCCGTCGGCGCGGCTGTGGTGGGCATCGTGGCCGCCGGCGCCGGCACCGCGATGGCCAGCTCCGGCGCCGAGGGCGTCGCCGCCGGTTCCCCCGGTGTCATCTCGGGCAACCAGATCCAGGTTCCGGTGCACGTTCCGGTCAACCTGTGCGGCAACACCATCGACATCGTCGGCCTGCTCAACCCGGCGTTCGGGAACCACTGCGCCAACGTGGGCTGAGCCCGCATCCGGTTCGGCCGGTGTGAGCCGTCGCTCCGCGCTTCCCTCCTGGGGCGCGGGGCGGCGGCTCTTCGCTTGCCGGCCCGGCCCTTCGCTCCTCTGCGGCGTGCAGGGGATCTGCCCTTCCGTCAGGTCCCGGCGCGTCACAAGCCTTGTTGTACTACTTGTCAGTTCCTAGAATCCGAGTCCTGCTCACCTTTCCAGCTCCTCTCTTGCTCCGCGCCGCTCGGTGCCCCGCCCGGGCGGTCCCCCCACCCCCGCAAGGAGTCGCTCGTGATCAGGTCCCGACTGTCGGCGGCACTCGCCACCGGCGCCCTCGTGGCCACCCTCGGCCTGGCCGGAGCCCCCGCTGCCCTCGCCGCTCCAGCCCCGGTCCCGGCGCCCGCCGCCGCCAGGCCGGCCGCGGTCGTCGCCCTCGGCGACAGCGCCATCTCCGGGGAGGGCGCCGGCACCGACACCAACGACGGTTACTTCCCGGAGACCGACAGCTCCACCAACTACTGCCACCGCCACCCCAAGTCGGAGATCTTCGTCACCGACATCCCCGGGGTCACCCCGATCGACCTCGCCTGCTCCGGCGCCCAGACCGGCGACCTGGTCAGCGACCCCGAGCTGGCGAAGATCACCGGCCCGGGCAGCGGCGACTTCGGCGAGCCCAAACAGGACGTCAAACTCGCCGACGCGGCCTCCAAGTACGACGTCAAGCTGGTCGTGGTGACGATCGGCGCCAACGACGACTTCGACTTCAGCGGCGTCATGATGCACTGCCTGGCGCAGTACTTCCCGATCCCCAAGGACCAGGGCTGCCGGGACACCATCGGCAGCGACGAGATCCGGCGGCGCGCCAAGGGCGTCCAGCCCAAGGTCGTCGCGGCGCTGCAGAACATCCGTCAGACCATGCGCGGGGCGGGCTACGCCGACTCCGCGTACCAGCTGGTCTACCAGTCGTACTTCAATCCGATCACCCCGGACATCCGGCGCAACGACTACCTCGGCAAGATCGCCGACGGCTGCCCGGCCTTCCCCGAGGACCTCGCCTGGGGCCACAACTGGGTGGTGCCGACCTTCAGCGACGCGCTGCGCGGCGCGGCCGAGCAGGTGCCCGGCGTCCGGTACCTGGACCAGCGGCGGGTCGCCTTCGGGCACGAGGTCTGCGCGGAGTGGACCAGTTCCCCCTACGAGTACAGCAACGGGGACGTCATCAACCTCTCCGAGTGGGTGCGCAACGGCTGCGACTCGCAGATCGGCATCCCCGGGCTGTGCATGAACATGGTCCGCCAGTCGTACCACCTGCGGGTGGCCGGCTACCGCGGCGAGGGCGTCTGCCTCGGCCAGTTCTACGCCCGGCCCGAGCTGGCCCAGGCCTACTGCACGCTCGACCAGCGGAACACCACGTCGATCCAGCCGCTCACCCCGGGCAAGCCCTTCGGCGACGCCCCGGAGGACGGCGCCTGGTACCAGCTGACCAACGCGGCCACCGGCAACGCCCTGGACCTCACCGGCGGCGGCAGCTACGGCGACTCCACCAACGGCCGGGCCGCCATCAGCTACCCGGCCGGCGGCGGGCTCAACCAGTCCTTCGTGCTGGAGGCCAAGGCCGGCGGCAGCTACGAGCTCGACTTCAGCGGCAACCGCGACATGTGCCTGGACGCCAACGCGGCCTCCACCGCCCCCGGCACCCGGATCCAGCAGTGGCGCTGCAACGGCGGCGGCAACCAGCACTGGGTGTTCGAGCCGGTCGGCGACGGCCGCTACAAGATCGCCGACTCCCAGGACCGCGGCAAGGTCCTGGCCGTCGGCAGCACCCTCGATGCCAAGGGCAACCCCTGCGTCGAGCTCGCCACCGACACCGGAGCCGCGAACCAGCTCTGGCAGCTCAGCAAGCTCGGCATCGTCTACGTCAAGGGCTGACGAGGCTTCCCGACCAGGCCCGCCGGCACCGCTCAGACCGCCGCCGCCCCCGACCGGGCGGCGGCGGCCGCGCCCAGCGGGTACGGCGTCTCCACCGGCAGCAGTGCCGGGTCCCGTTCCACCCGCACCCGCCCGGCCAACCCGGTGACATCCGTGATCCGCCGGATCCACTCGTCCGCGTACCGCCGCACCGCCTCGCCGCGCAGCCCGATCTGGATCGTCCGGTGATCCAGCGGCCGCAGCCGCAGGTCGCGCTCCGGGTCCCACTGCACCCGCACCGGGCTCTGCCGCAGCTCCCGCTTCCACGCTGCCCGCGACTCGTGCGCCCGGCCGGTGTAGCCGCTCAGCACCGCGCGCTCCAGCGCCCAGTCGAAGCCCTCCCGGCTGATCTCCAGCGCCAGCACCCGCTCCTGCCCCGGGCTCCTGCCCCAGTCGCTGCGGTGCATCGTCCAGAGGAACGACGGCTTGATCCAGGTCATCCGGTCCCGCTCGAACGCCTCCGGGAACCGTCCCTCGGCCGCCGCGGGCCCGGCGATCGCGGGCGGGAAGGCCTGGTAGACGGTGATCGTGTCGGCGGTGTGCGCGGCCCGGATCCGGCGCGTCGACGGGGTGTTCGGCATGCCCGGAATCGTCGCGGGCACCCCGGTCGGGGCGCCAGGGGTTTTCCCGCCGGGCGGGGGACGGCGGGGCGGGCGGGGGGCGTGCCGTAGGCTCACGGGAAAATCGTTGCGCCGGAGCCGCGCGGACCACGAGCGGGGCGGGGAGTACCCAGAGCAGATGAGCACGGCATCGAGCACCGAGTCGTCCAGCACCGAGCCCGGGACGCCCCCCGCGGCGACTCCGGCGCCGTCCGAGGATCGGACCGGCCGGACGCCCGGCCGCTTCGGCGTGCTGGTGGACCGCTTCGCACCCGCGCTGGGCGCGTACGCGGTGGTCAAGGCCACCGGCCTGACCGTCTTCATGCTGCTGCTCTCGCACACCGGCGACTACCTGAACAAGCAGCCGGGCCGCGGCGGCGGCGCCAACCCCTGGGACGTGCTGAGCACCTGGGACGGCGTCTGGTACCAGCGGATCGCCGAGAACGGGTACGACCCGCAACTGATCCCGCTGCACGGGTTCCCGCTCGCGACCTACTACGAGAACTCGGCCGCCTTCTTCCCGCTCTACCCGTGGCTGATGCGGCTGGTCGGCGCGGTCACCGGGCTCGGCTCGTACGGCTCCGGGATCGCGGTCTCGGTGCTCGCCTCGCTGGTCGCGGCGGCCGGGATCTTCGCGATCGCCGAGCGGCTCGGCGGCTTCCGGGCCGGGGTGACGGCCGCGGTGATCTGGGGGCTGTTCCCGGGCTCCGGCGTGGAGTGGGCGGTCTACTCCGACTCGCTGTTCGTCGCGCTGTCCGCCTGGGCCTGCTACTGCGTGATGACCCGTCGCTGGCTGACCGCCGGCGCGCTGGCGCTGGTCGCCGGCCTCAACCGGCCGACCGCCGCCGCGCTGATCGCGGCCGTCTCGATCGCCGCACTGGTCGCGCTGGTCCGCCGCACCGACGGAGTGGCCCGCCCGCTGACCGCGATGCTGATCACGCCCTGGGGCCTGGTCGGCTACGTCGCCTGGGTCGGTTGGCGGATGGGCGACTGGGGCGGCTACTTCAAGCTCCAGCGCGGCGCGTGGAACCGCTACTTCGACGGCGGCGCCTCCACCCTCCGCACGATCATGGACGTGATCACCGGCCACTGGGACTTCTGGCAGTCCAACCCGGTGCCGGACCTGATCGCCATCGCCCTGCTGATCGCCCTGCCCGGCCTGCTGGTGCTGCTGTGGCGAGCCCGGCCGCCGCTGGTCCTGTGGGTGTACACCGCGCTCACCATCGCCACCGCGCTGAGCAGCAACCAGATCTTCGGCAACATCTCCCGCTACCTGCTCCCGGCCTTCCCGCTCTGCATCGGCCTGGCGTTCGCGCTGCGCAAGGTGCGGACCCCCTCGCTGATCGGGCTGTTCGCGATGCCCGCCATCGCGGCCGGCTGGTACGCCGGCTATGCGCTGTTCGAGTTGGGCATCCCGTAGACCCGGCGTTGGTTGGCAACGGGATCATCCGGCAGCAGACGGGCCGTTGCTAATCTCGGACGTATGACGACGATCCCGCCCGTGCGCCAGATCCGCGACATCTCCGGCTTGCTGGACCACGCGAGCCACGTGCTGGCGACCCGGATGGCGGCCGCCTTCACCGAGCTCGGGATCACTCCGCGCGCGTACTGCGTGCTGTTCCACGCGCAGGAGAGCGAGCGCACCCAGATCCAGCTGGCCGAGCTGGCGGACCTGGACAAGACCACCATGGTGGTCACCGTCGACGAGCTGGAGAAGGCCGGGCTGGCCGAACGCCGCCCGTCCGCGAACGACCGCCGGGCCCGGATCATCTCCGTCACCGAGGCGGGCGAGCGCGCCGTCGCGGAGGGCACCGCGATCGCCGACCGGGTGCACCGCGAACTGCTGGAGTCGTTGCCGCGGCCCGAACGCGAGGCCTTCGTGTCCGCCCTGACGCACCTGGTGGGCGGTCTCCTCGCGGAGCCGGTGGAGAGCGAACGCACCGTCCGCCGTGCCCGCCGGGCCCGCGGCTAGCGGTACTCCGGTCCGCCCGGCGACTGTTGACGGTCACCCTGCTGACGGCCCCCCACCGGGAGGTGGCGGAGCGTCAGATCCCCTCGTCTCGGACCGCGTTCGGCGGCGTCCGGCGCCGGTGTTACGGCCAGACCAGGCAGTACAGCTGGTGCCCGGCCTCGTGCAGGCGGTTGGCGAAGTCCTGCCACTCGTGCAGCATGCTGTAGATCACGAAGGCGTCCCGCGGTCCGCGTCGGTCCGGGACGGTGGACCAGATGAAGGCGGCCGCGCCGAGTTCGGTCTCGTCGGCCTTGCGGAGCGGTTCGACGACGTTGTGGGGGAGCTGGACGACGGCGTAGTCCGGGTGCAGCACGACGAGTTCCAGCGGGGGCACCTGGTGCAGCGGGACGCCCTGGATGCCGGTGAGGACCATCGCGCTCATGGTCTCCGGTTTGATCTTGGTGGAGAGGTGGCCGGTGGGGGAGCCGCTGGTCTCCATCAGGTCGCCGAGCCGGCCCAGCGAGCCGAGTTCGCCGGCGTCCAGCCCGAGCCCGCCCGGTCCGAGGGCGGTGGGGACCCTGGCGGCGGTCGCGCGGTCGGGGGCACCGAAGTACTTGTACGTCACCCCCACGCGTCCCTCACCCCGCCTCTCGCCGCCGCGGCGACCACGACCCGTACCCGCTCCCGTACCCCCGCGTGCGGCCTCGGCGGGCCGGCGGGAGCCCCCCGCGGCCTCGTCGTAGCCGTCCTGCGCCTCGGACACTCGGACCATCCTCACCGGAATTCGCCGGAATCGACAGACCCCCGCACGTCCGGCGTCCCACCGGACGTGCTCCTTACCCGTCATGCGCCGCCGTACCCACCCACGGTACGCGGCAGTCCTCTCCACACCCCTGCACACAACCGGAGCGCTCGCGCACTCTGTGTAGACAGTCTGACTGGTCCGTCCAGCGGGGCAGTCAGCGGCCCCGTCGGTACGGACTGTACGGACAACCGTACAGACGACGGTGCCCGGATCATCGTTCCAGATGATCGGGTCCGACATGCAGAGGGCAAGGACACGATTTGAGACCATGTCTTTTGTGAGCTACCCCTACGAAGCCCCCCAGTCCCAGTCGTTGTTCGACCGTGCCTCCGTGGTGACGCCCGGCGGTGTCAACTCCCCGGTGCGCGCCTTCCGCGCGGTCGGCGGCACGCCGCGCTTCATGGTGTCCGGCACCGGCCCCTACCTCACCGACGCCGACGGCCGCGAGTACGTCGACCTGGTGTGCTCGTGGGGGCCGATGATCCTCGGCCACGCGCACCCCGCGGTGATCGACGCCGTCCAGCGGGCCGTCGCCCACGGCACCTCCTTCGGTACGCCCGGCCAGGGCGAGGTCGAGCTGGCCGAGGAGATCGTCGCCCGGGTCGCCCCGGTCGAGCAGGTCCGCCTGGTCTCCTCCGGCACCGAGGCCACCATGTCCGCGATCCGGCTGGCCCGCGGCTTCACCGGCCGGGCCAAGGTCGTGAAGTTCGCCGGTTGTTACCACGGTCACGTGGACGCCCTGCTGGCCGCCGCCGGTTCCGGCGTGGCCACCTTCGGCCTGCCGGACACCCCGGGCGTCACCGGAGCCCAGGCCGGCGACACCATCGTGCTGCCGTACAACGACCTGGCCGCCGTCGAGCGGGCCTTCGCGGCCAACCCGGGCGAGATCGCCTGCGTGATCACCGAGGCCTCGCCCGGCAACATGGGCGTCGTGCCGCCGCTCCCCGGCTTCAACGCGGGCCTGGCCCGGCTCTGCCGGGAGAACGGCGCGCTGTTCGTCTCCGACGAGGTGATGACCGGCTTCCGCGTCTCCAAGGCCGGCTGGTACGGCCTGGAGGCCGCCAACGAGGGCTGGGCGCCGGACCTGCTGACCTTCGGCAAGGTCATGGGCGGCGGCTTCCCGGCCGCGGCCTTCGGCGGCCGCGCCGACGTGATGGCGCACCTGGCCCCGGCCGGCCCGGTCTACCAGGCGGGCACCCTGTCCGGGAACCCGATCGCCACCGCGGCCGGCCTGGCCCAGCTGCGCGGCTGCACCGACGAGGTGTACGCGACGGTGGACAAGGTCGCCGCCGAGATCTCCGGCCTGGTCTCCGAGGCGCTCACCAAGGAGGGCGTGACGCACCGGCTGCAGACCGCCGGGAACATGTTCTCGGTGTTCTTCACCGAGGCCGCCGTCACCGACTACGACCAGGCGAAGACCCAGGAGGCGTACCGTTTCACCGCCTTCTTCCACGCGATGCTGGCCGAGGGCGTCTACCTGCCGCCGTCCGCCTTCGAGTCCTGGTTCGTCTCGGCGGCCCACGACGAGCGGGCGATCGAGCGGATCGCCGCCGCCCTGCCGGCCGCCGCGCGCGCCGCTGCCGCCGCCACGGCGTAGGCCGGACCGGCCCCAGTCCACCCCGAGTCCCAGGAGCAGTCGAGAAGTGAGCGCCAAAGAGATCACCGTCGTCCACCTGATGCGGCACGGTGAGGTGCACAACCCGGAGGGCGTCCTGTACGGGCGCCTGCCGGACTACCACCTGTCCGAGCTGGGCCGGCGGATGGCCGACCGGGTGGCCGAGGACCTGGCCGGCCGGGACATCGTCCACGTGGTGGCCTCGCCGCTGGAGCGGGCCCAGGAGACCGCCGAGCCGATCGCCAAGGCGCACGGCCTGGACACCGCCGCGGACGAGCGGCTGATCGAGGCGGAGAACGTCTTCGAGGGCAAGACCTTCGGCGTCGGCGACGGCTCGCTGCGCAACCCGGCGTACTGGAAGTACCTCACCAACCCGTTCAAGCCCTCCTGGGGCGAGCCGTACCTCGACCAGGTGGTGCGGATGATGGGTGCGCTCGGCGCCGCCCGGGACGCCGCGCGCGGGCACGAGGCGGTCTGCGTCAGTCACCAGCTGCCGATCTGGACCGTCCGCTCCTTCGTCGAACGCCGCCGGCTCTGGCACGACCCGCGCAACCGGCAGTGCTCGCTGGCCTCGCTGACCAGCTTCACCTTCGAGGGCGACAAGATCGTCTCGGTCGGCTACCGCGAGCCGGCCCGCGACCTGCTGCCCGCGCACCTGGTGGGCAAGGGCCGCAAGGGTGACAAGCCGGTGGGCAAGAGCTTCGGCGCCTAGCCGCTGCGAGCGGCCTGCGAGCCGCGTGCGAGCGGCGTCACACGCCCGCGCGCACGGCGCGTAAGTGGTGCGTAAGTATGACTTCGGGTCACCCGGCGTACGCCGGGTGACCCGATTTCGTCGCAGGTCAGAGGGGGTGCGACGCGCAAGGCAGGGCCCCCCCGAACCTGCCCGGAACTCCATGCGAAACTTTTCACATGTCTGCCATGACGCGCCCCCGTCCCCGTGTCGCCGCAGCCGCCGTGGCCACCGCCGCGGCCGCCGCGCTCGCCCTCACCGGCTGTTCCTCCTCGGGTTCGGCCGGTAGCGGCGAGGGCCAGGTCGGCTTCGTCACGGTCAAGGGCACCAACCTGGCGAAGGTGGACGCCGGCAAGCGCGGGGACGCGCCGGACATCTCCGGGGACACCCTGGACGGTGGCCAGACCAAGCTCTCCGACTACCGGGGCAAGGTCGTCGTGCTGAACATCTGGGGCTCCTGGTGCGGCCCGTGCCGTGCCGAGGCGAAGAGCCTGCAGGCCGTCGCGGACAAGTACAAGGACCAGGGCGTCCAGTTCCTCGGCGTCAACACCCGGGACACCGAGAAGGGCAACGCGGTCCGCTTCGAGCAGGAGCAGGGCATCACCTACCCGAGCATCTTCGACCCGGCCGGCACCCAGCTGCTGAAGTTCCCCAAGGGCAGCCTCAACTCGCAGTCCATCCCGACCACCCTGATCGTCGACCGCGACGGCAAGCTGGCCGCCCGCGCCGTCGGCGGCACGACCCAGGACGCGCTGGAGTCGATCCTGCAGCCGGTGGTCGCGGAGCAGAAGCAGTGAGCCTGCCGCCGCTGCACCAGGCCGGACTCCAACTGGCCGACACCACCTCGACCGTCCAGAGCGGCGCGCTGCTGGTCGCCGCCCCGGTCGCGCTGGCGGCCGGTCTGGTGTCGTTCTTCTCGCCCTGCGTGCTGCCGCTGGTCCCCGGCTACCTGTCGTACGTCACCGGCTTCTCCGCCGCCGACCTCGCGGACGCCCGCGGCTCGCGGCGCGGCCGGATGCTGCTCGGCGTGGTGCTGTTCATCCTCGGCTTCACCGCGGTCTTCGTCTCCACCGGCGCGCTCTTCGGCTACTTCGGCCAGGAGCTGCAGGACTACAAGCGGACCATCAACATCGTGCTGGGCGCGCTCACCGTGGTGATGGGCCTGGCCTTCATGGGCCTGGTGCCCGGGTTGAGCATGCGCGAGGTCCGCTCCCACCGCCGTCCGGCGGTCGGCCTGCTGGGCGCCCCGATGCTCGGGGTGGTCTTCGGCGTCGGCTGGACGCCCTGCATGGGACCGACCCTGACCGCCGTGCAGAACCTCGCGCTCAACCAGGCCGACGCCCAGCGCGGCGCGCTGCTGACGACCTTCTACTGCCTGGGCCTCGGCGTACCGTTCATCCTGGCCGCGCTGGCCTTCCGCCGGGCGCTCGGCGCCTTCGGCTGGGTCAAGCGGCACTACCCGCTCGTCATGCGGATCGGCGGCGGCATGCTCGTCGTGGTCGGTCTGCTGCTCGTCACCGGGATCTGGGACTCCTGGATGAGCGAACTGCAGTCCTGGACCGCCGACTCCTCGATCGGAATCTGACCGTGAGCAACACCACGACCGAGACCGAGCAGCCCCCGGCGCCGGACGAGAGCGCCGCCGAGCGGCTCAGCACCGCACCGGTCGAGTCCGACGGACCGACCGGCATCGGGGCGTTCGGCTGGGCGCGCTGGATGTGGCGCCAGCTGACCTCGATGCGGGTCGCCCTGATCCTGCTGTTCCTGCTCTCGCTGGCCGCCATCCCGGGCTCGCTGATCCCGCAGTACCAGAACGGCCAGGGGCAGCTGAAGGTCGAGGCGTGGAAGGCGCAGCACGGCACCGTCGCGCCGATCTACGAGAAGCTCCAGCTGTTCGACGTCTACAGCTCGGTCTGGTTCTCCGCGATCTACATCCTGCTGTTCGTCTCGCTGGCCGGCTGCATCGTCCCGCGCACCTGGCAGTTCGTCGGCGTGCTGCGCTCCCAGCCGCCGGCCGCGCCGCGCAACCTGACCCGGATGCCGGTGCACGCGGTCTGGCGCACCGAGGCGGACGCCGACACGGTGAACGCCGCCGCGCACCGGCTGCTGCGCAAGCGCGGCTTCCGCGCCAACCTGTCCGGCGGCGCGGTGGCCGCCGAGAAGGGCTACCTGCGCGAGGTCGGCAACCTGCTCTTCCACCTGTCGTTGTTCGCGCTGCTCGGCGGTTTCGCCTGGGCCAGCCTGGCCTCCGGCACCGGCGGCAAGCTGATGGTCGCGGGCGAGGGGTACTCGAACACCATCACCCAGCTGGACGACTTCAACGGCACCCGGTTCTACGGCAGCCAGGACCTCGACCCGTTCTACCTGAAGCTGGACGGCTTCACCTCCTCGTTCCAGACCAAGGGCGACCAGATCGGCGCGGCCCGGCAGTTCACCGCGAACGTCGAGTACTACGAGGGCAGCGACGAGTCGAAGCTGAAGAAGTCCACGATCGAGGTCAACCACCCGCTGGAGATCGGCGGCAGCAAGGTCTACCTGATCGGCCACGGCTACGCCCCGGTGATCACCGTCCGCAACGGCAAGGGTGACGTCGTCTACCAGGGCGCCGTCCCCTTCCTGCCGCAGGACGCCAACCTGACCTCGACCGGGGTCGTGAAGGTCTCCGACTACGGCACCGGCCCCGACGGCATCCGGACCCAGATGGGCTTCTCCGGCTTCTTCCTGCCGACCGCCCCGCTGAGCTTCGAGGGCACCGGTCCGGTCTCGCTGTTCCCCGGCGACGCCGCGCCCGAGCTGGTCCTGAACGCCTTCGCGGGCGACCTCGGCACCGACTCCGGCCTGCCGCAGAACGTCTACCAGCTCAACACCCGCAAGCTGACCCAGCTGACCCAGGACAGCCAGCCGGCCAAGGCCCGGCTGAAGCCCGGCCAGGGCTGGACCCTTCCCGACGGCTACGGCTCCGTCACCTTCGAGGGCTACAAGCAGTGGGCCAGCTTCAACGTCTCGCACCGCCCCGGCAACGCGATCGCGCTGACCGGCGCCGTGCTCGCGATCCTCGGCCTGATCGGCTCGCTGTTCATCCAGCGCCGCCGGATCTGGGTGCGGGCGGTCGCCCTGCCGGGCGGCGGCACCCAGGTCGAGCTGGCCGGACTGGCCCGCAGCGAGTCGGCGAAGATCGCCGAGGAGCTGGCCGAACTCGCGGTGGACCTCCAGGACGACGCCCCGGCCGCCGAGGAGGAGGACGACGCCCCGGCCTCCGAAGCGGACGACGCCCCGGCCTCCGAGGAGGACGACGGCGAAGCCGCCTGCGCGGCGGCGGCCCGGGAACCCGCCGCACCCCACGACCCCGAGGCCGAGGCCTCAGCCCCCGCAGTCCCTGCCGACCAGAACTCCAAGGAGTAGACGGTGCAACTCGCCTCGGCGGTCGACCCACAGCTGGCCGACCTCTCCAACAAGCTGATCTATTCGGCGATGGTGGTCTACACGCTCGCCATGTTCGCCCACATGATCGAGTGGACCTTCGGCAGCAAGGGCGCCGTCGCCGTCCGCTCGAAGGAGCAGGCGGGCAGCCTGTCCGAGACCGTCGCCGCGGCCGGGAAGAAGGCCGCGAAGAGGGTCACCGTCACGGTGGCGGGGGCCGGCGGCGGCACCACCACGCTCACCCGCACCGCGATCGCGGGCGAGGGCGCGACGGTGGTCACCAGCGGGCGCGCCGCCGAGGAGGAGGACGGCCCGGGCGCGGCCGGCACCAACGAGAAGGCCGACCTGGCCGGCCGGATCGCGGTCTCGCTGACCGTCCTGGCGCTGCTGCTGCACGGCGGCGGCATCGTCGCCCGCGGCCTGTCGGTGTCCCGCTGGCCGTGGGGCAACATGTACGAGTTCTCCTGCGCCTTCGCCTTCGCGATGACGGCCGCCTACCTGGTGCTGCTGGCCGGGCGGAAGAAGGTCCGCTGGCTCGGCCTGCCGGTCGTCGTCGCCGTGCTGCTGACCCTCGGCATCGCCACCACCACGCTGTACACCGACTCCGAGCAGCTCGTCCCGGCGCTGCACTCGCCGTGGCTGGCGATCCACGTCTCCACCGCGATCTTCTGCGGCGGCGCCTTCTACGCGGCGTTCATCGCCACCCTGCTGTACCTGGGCAAGGACTCCTTCGAGAAGCGCGCGGCGGCGGGCCTGACCACCGGACCGCTCGGCACCTCGGCGTCGATCTGGCGCCGCCTGCCCGCCGCGTCGACCTTCGACAAGCTGTCCTACCGGATCAACGCGCTGGTCTTCCCGCTGTGGACCTTCACCATCATCGCGGGCGCGATCTGGGCCGAGGCGGCCTGGGGCAAGTACTGGGAGTGGGACCCGAAGGAGACCTGGTCGTTCATCACCTGGGTCGCCTACGCCTGCTACCTGCACGCCCGCGCGACGGCCGGCTGGAAGGGCCGCAAGGCCGCCTACCTGGCGCTCGCGGCCTTCGCCTGCTGGCTCTTCAACTACTACGGCGTGAACATCTTCGTCACCGGCAAGCACTCCTACGCGGGGATCTGACCGGGGCACACAGTCACCCCCGGCCCGGCTCTCTCCCCAGGTAGCCGGGCCGAGGTGCGACAGGGGTAGTGCGCGCCGGCCGCCGGTCGGTGCGAGAGGGAATTGAGGAGGAAATCGCGCAATGGAGTGCGACGAGGTCATGCTGACCGTCCGAATCACCGCCGCCGAGCGCATGCTGCTCCGCAGCCTCGCCCAGGGACACCGGAGCGACGTGTCCGAGGTGGTGTCCGACGCGCTGCTGGACATCATCCCCACGCTCAGCGCGCCGGGGGACGCCTACCGGCTGCTGGGCGCGCTGGCGACGCCCGCGCCGTGCGCCCTGACGGTCTGGCTGCCGACCGCGCTGGCCGACCTGCTGGTGCCCGGCGCGGCCCGGATCGCGCAGATCACCGACGTCCGGATCGAGTCGGCCAGTGCCGCCCTGGGGGCGGCGCTGCGGCTCTGGCTGGCGCAGGACCCGGTCAGACTGGCGACCAACCTCAGCGTGATGCACGCCGGGCGGCCGTCATCGGCGCTGGTGGCGGCCTGACGGGGGCCGAGGACTCGACCGGGGCCCGGACGGACCCGACCGGCCCCGCCGTCGGGGCCGGTCAGCTGGCCAGCGGCAGCCGGCTGCCGCCGAGGTCGTCCGGCGCGGTGGGGCGGCCGTCGAGGGCGTCCCGCCGCGCCGGTACCCGCGGGCCCTCGGCGGGCCCGTCCACCGGCTCGGTGAGCAGCGTGCACTCGGCGGCGGTCCGCCCGTCCTGGATCAGCTGGACCCGGACCGGCAGCCGGCGGCCGTGCGCGGTCGGCTCGGTGACGGCCCGGACGAAGCAGGGCCGGTCCAGCTCGATGTAGCGGTCGAAGGAGGTCACCAGCTCGACCGGCACCACCGGTTCGGGGTGGCGCAGCCGCTGGGCGGCCTGGCGGGCCGCCTCCAGCACCAGCATCCCGGGCACGTGGTCCAGCTCGTGGTCGAACAGCACCGGGTGCTCGGCGTCGGTGCGCAGCAGCCAGGTGTCCGGCCGCAGGGTGGGGCTGAGCACCACGTCCGCGGGCTCGGCGCGGCCGACGAGTTCGGGCGCGGTGGGGGCCGGCGGCCGGGTCGGGGCGACGGTGTGCCGCCCGGGGCCGCGCAGCCGGTCGTACGAGGCGGGGGACAGCACGCGAAGCTGGCCCGAGCCGCGGCCGATCGGCCGGCCGTCCCGGGTGACCTCGGCGCGCACCCGCAGCGAGACCAGCCGGCCGTCCCGCATCCGGACGTCCTCGCAGCCGACGGCGAGCATCAGCGAGGCCGGTCCGGCGGTGACGGCCAAGCCGGGCAGGCCGGGCGCGCCGAGGGCGTAGGACAGGTCGTCCATCACGAAGTGGTGGCCGCGCGGCACCCCGAACCCGGCGTGGCCGATCAGCAGCCCGGCCTGCCGGACGGTCTCGGCCATCAGTACCGGGTCGTGGTAGCGGTCCCCGGGCAGCCGGTAGAAGCCGTGCAGCCGGGGCCACTGGGCGCCGAGCAGGAAGTCGTACGGGCCGGTGGACTGCCAGCCGGTGAGGAAGACCTCGGACACCGAGGCGCGGTGCACCAGGTGCCGGGAGACGGTCCGGTCGTGGAAGTCGTAGCCGGAACCGAGGCCGGTTCCGGATCCGGGGTGGGCGTAAGCGCCGTGGGGGTCCGGCTCTACGATCGATGGCATGACTGGCCCCCGCTCCCAGGGTGTCGGTCGAGCGGCCGCCATGGACGCCCGAGCAAAACATACATACCACCCGGTTTGTGTTCGGCGACTGGGGTGCCCCGGCCACGCAGCCCGGCCCGTTCACGCTACCTGCCCCGTGGGCTGGGGCAATGCCCTGTGGCCGACCGCAGACCTTGGGCGGGGGGCCGTCCCCGCTGGACGGCGGGGGCGGCCCAGGCGCTAGATTAGATACCAACCATGCGGTTTCGGTCGCAGCCGTCCGCATGCGAGCGCCGCTCCCGGCAGGGGGGCGCCGACAGCAGCCGGGCGGGGGCGGGAATCGCGCCCGGTCGAGTCCGGAGGGGGCCAGTGGTCAAGCAGGAACGGGCTGGGCGGACCCGGCAGGCCGTACTGCTCGCCGCCGCGGAGACCTTCGCGCGGGTGGGCTTCGAGGCTGCCAGCCTGGTCGACATCAGCCGGCGCGCCGGGGTGAGCAAGGGCGCCCTCTACTTCCACTTCGTGTCCAAGCAGGCCCTCGCCGACGGGGTGCGCCGCGCCGCCGGCCGGGAGATCGGCTCGGCCGCGCTGCGCGCCCTGCGCGCCGACGGCCCGGCCCTCCAGGGACTGATCGACCTCTCGCACGAGCTGGCCCGGATGATGCGCGAGGACGTGGTGGTGCGGGCCGGCGTCCGGCTCGGCCGCCAGGTCCCGCGCCGGGACGACGCCCAGGACGGCCCGCCGGGACCGCCCGGCCCGGACGCCACCTGGCGCAGCCTCGCCGCGGTCGTCCACCGGCTGCTGGACCGCGCCGCCGAGGCCGGCGAGCTGTGCCCCGGGGTGGACCGGCGGGCCGCCGCGGAGCTGCTCACCGCGGTGGCGGCCGGGCAGGTGCTGCTGGCGGGGGAGGAGACCGCCCGGCCCCGGCCGGAGGCCGTGCGCCGGGTCTGGGCGGCCGCGCTGCCGGCGCTGGTGGCAGCCGGGGACCGGGCCGGCTACCGGGTCTGATCCGGGACGGGCCGCCCGGCGACGCCCGGCGACGCCAGGCTGTGCTCAGCCGGGCCCGCCCCGGCCGCGCTCAGGTGCGCTCGGCCACGCTCAGCCGGGCGAGCGCGTGCGGCTGGACCAGCCCGGGCAGCAGCAGCGTCCACATGTCGGCCATCCGCTGGATCAGGTCCTGGCGGTCGGCCAGCACCTGGGAACTCAGCTGGATCCCGGTGACGGCCCCGGTGATCACCCCGGAGGCCGCGGCCAGGTCGATCCCCGGGTGCAGGTCCCCGGCGTCCCGGGCCTGCTCCAGCAGCTCCCGGACCAGGTCCATCCAACCCTGGTAGGCCGCGATCTGCGGCTGGGTGAAGCTGCCGTGCTCGATGGTCAGCCGGATGCTGCCGCGCACCAGCGGATCGTCCTGGAGCGCGTGGGCGAAGGCGTACGCGAGGTCGATCAGGTTCTGCACCGAGCTGTCCGAGGCCGGCTTCCAGTCGGCGATCCAGGCGCCCTGGCCCTCGATGACGGCGAGCGCCAGCTCCTCCTTGGAGCGGAAGTGGAAGTACAGCGCGCCCTTGGTGACACCGGCGCGGTCCAGGATGTCGGACATCGTGGCGGCGGCGTAGCCGCGCTCGTCGAACACCTCGGCCGCCGCGAGGAGTACCGCCTGGCGGGTCGCCAGCGCGCGGGCCTGCCTGGCCATCGCAGCCTCCCTGGAAAGTTCTGGTACCTCGGCAGCGGCCGATCCCGCAGCGGCCGATCCCATGGGGCCGACGGGGCGGCGGAGGCACATCGTCCAGGAGGCATCCTACCGAGCTGCCCGCCGCCCGGTCCGGCCCGTGCCGACGGGACGGGCCCGAAGGGTGCGCGCACCGCCGGGGAACGCCCGACGGCCGGTCACCCGAACGGGGTGACCGGCCGTCGGCGCGAGCCGGGGTCCGTCAGGCGGCTTGCTGCCAGCTGACCGGGGAGTAGTAGGCCGGGCGGCGCTCCAGGCGCTGCCAGGTGGCGATCGGCTCGATCGGCGCGGTG